>JAUZPB010000057.1 GCA_030706145.1 Bacteroidota bacterium | reverse complement strand
GATAAACTGATAGCTGTGCTGTCGCTTTTATAGCCATCTTTCCTTGCGATAATTCTTATATTGCCTGAGTGGAGGCCAATAGAAAAGCTTCCGTTATCTGCGCTCTGCACTGAATCCAGAAGAGTGTTGTTTGCAGAATTATAGAAACAGATCTTAACACTAGGCAATGGCTTCTGCATGTTATCCAGCACCTTGCCTGAAATAGAAGCAGGGCTTATTGAAAGGTTAAAACTTAATGACAAGGATGATCCAGCTGTAAGAGTCTGCGTTGACTGGCTTGAAGCAGAATAACCTTCTTTTACGGCTTTAACGAGATAAGACTTGCCTGCGTCAACCGAAATAGAATATGAACCGCCTGGGTTCGTATAGGTTGTAATGCTGCTGCCTGAACTTAGATCACTTATTATTACCTGAGCGCCTCCCACAGGCTGCGAGTTACCTGTAACCGTACCTTCTATCTTAGCTGAGTTAGGCAGAAGGTTCAGATCATTATTAATGCTCTGCTGGCCGCTTCCTATAGTTATTGTTTTTGCAGAAGAATTAAGGAATCCCTGCTTTGAAGCTGTTATTGTCCAGGTTCCAGGCTGAAGGTTAAAGCTATACTCGCCTGACTGATCGCTTATTATTTCTGATGTTCCTGAAGCCGATACAGCTTTTATTGCTGCACCTGTAACAGGTTCATTCTGGCTTAGTACGGTGCCCGAAATAGTGCCAGCATTAGAGATGAACTGGAAGTTGATTCCTGTAAGGCTTTGTCCTGTTGCAACAGAAAGCTCTGCTGGTCCTGAGGTAACATATCCTTTCTTTTCAGCAGTAATAACCTGAGAAACAGCAGGAACGCTCATCTGGTATGATCCGTTTGACAATGTAACAGTCGAAGCTCCTGCAGATGAAGTGATAACTACGCCTGAAAGAGCCGTTCCGTCAGAAAGAGCTGCCATGCCTGAAATGGTAGACGGATTAGGCTTAAGGGTAAAGTTTATTCCTGAGACTGTCTGGGCTACTGTAAGGTTCATCTGGACAGGATCGTTAGAGCTGTATCCGGCAGATGAAGCACTTATTGTCCATGACCCGCTCTTAAGGCTTAGTGTATACTGGCCGGAAGCATTAGTAACAGCCGTTACGACACTGCCGCTCTGGGGTGTAGCCTTTACGGTTATATCACCAAATGGAGCAGTACCTACGTTGCCTCCTTCATTTGAAACCTTGTAAACATAACCCGTTACCTGGTTTGCGCGAGGTGTTATGGCAATGTTCTGGTTCTGAAGGTTATCGCCTGACTTAAGATCATAAGCAGATGGCGAAGGACTTATAAAGCCTTCCTTTGAAACAGAAACGATCCAGTGTCCTGAAGAAAGGTTAAGCGAATAGTTACCTGAATTGTCGGTTATAGTCTGCTGCGAAACATTCCCCTGAACAGCTGTAACAGTGGCAAGCTGAACGGGTTTAGCTTCGTCGTTAAGCACCTTGCCAGAGACAGAAGCATTATCAAGCTTAATGACAAAAGAATTAGGAATAATAAGCTGGTCCGATTCGACAGTGACATTTATTGGAGTTGTTGCCAGGTAGCCCGGTTTGCTTACCTGTGCAGAATATGTTCCCTTTGGAATGGCGGAACTGAAGGATCCGTCTACTGTGGAATTGATATTCTTGACATTTCCATTCAAAAGGTTTGTAAATCTTACAAGTGCACTATTTACAGGTGCGCCGGACTGATCGACAACCTTCCCTGAAACCTTAGCCGGATACGGGCGCAGATAGATCGAAAAATAACTCATCTTGTCGGAAGTTATATTTACAACCATCGTAGAATCATAGTAGCCTGATTTCTTTGCCTTAAAAAGATATGACCCTACAACAAGACTATCTGTATAGGACAAGCTGTTGCTTGCAATGAAGGGGTTAGCAGGTGTGCTGCCTCCGCTTATTGCTGTTGGATAAAGTTCGAATCCCATAATGCCTGAGCCATCGGATGCGGACTTAACGCTTGCGCTGAACTTGCCAAGTTTAACTATATAATCAAATTCATAATTGTCGCTTTTACTGCCTGAGCCTGTGTTATCCTTTGGAACCACATACCATATATACTTCCCTTTTGTAAGAACTGACTTGGCAGGAAAGTCGACAGATGTATTTGTTGTGGTTGTAGACCAGACAGGTATATCTATCTGCTGGTCGTTGCCTGCAAAGGAAGAAACCCTCTGAAGCAGAAATACGCCGTAGCTGTTTGCATTTGCAACCGGACTCCACTGGAACTGGATCGAATTTGATCCGTAGAAGGTGGATTTGTTAGCCGGTGCAACAAGCTGAGGCGGAACCGATGCAGTTTCGGATTTATAAGTAAAAGACTCAACTCCGCCGAAGACAGAGCTTGTATATGTAACATCATTATCATCATATACATTTAGTATAGTATAATAATAAGTATTGTTTGAAGTCAGAGGCGGTGCCGCAGATGGCATAGGCGAATTGGAATTATCGCTTCCGTACAGAACGGAAGTACCTGTTGTAAGGTAATTCCACAGAATATTAGCACCCTGAACAGTTACTTCCCCGTTATCCTGTGTGACAACAGAAAACTTTGTGCTTGAGACAATAAGCCAGTAAGCCTTAACACCCGGAATTGAGTTCCACTTAAAGTAAGGTGTTGCTGTCGTAATACTTCCCTTTGGCTCTGATGGAGACGGAGCATTCGGGGCCTCTACGATAAATTCTATCTGGTTTGAATAATCTATACTTTTAGTGTTAGCAAGATAATCGGACTGAATGCCGCTAAGATTATCCTGCGAAGAATTAGTAATAACGCCGTAATACCTTCCGCTGGAAAGATTTACAGACGAAGGAGAAAAAGAGGCAAAAGTACCGGAGACCGGAACAGATCCGCGGTTATAATTGCCAGTTGAACTTCCTATCCTGAACTTATATCCGCCAGGGAGGTTTTTACCCCACTGCAGATTAACAGATTCGGAAGAGTTAAAGAAGATCTTGATCTTTGGAGAAGAACTGCTGCCGGAATAACCGAGCGGCGGGCCCAGCACAATACTTTGCGAATAGAACACCGCAGGCAGAATAGCCCAAAGTAAAACAAGAAAAAAAATGAGATCAGTGTTAATGTTTCTCTTTAGATTCATGCGCCACCAATATATTAATTAATGAATGATTTAGCTGAAAAATTAAATATCGAATGTTCCAACTGAGTAATCAAAGAAAAAAGCATAGGAATCGGGCCCGGTTGTCAATGAGAAAACTCTCAGAGCAGGTACTTTTTGACTGGCAGAATGCAGCGTTTAGACTTGGAAACCGGTGAACATAAAACTTGACGGACAAAGTTAACAAATACTCAAAAGGTCTTCAAGGAAAATCTTCATTTTTGAATTAAACCAGAAAAAATTCACCCCGGCAATATATTATTTATAATACACTGCCGGGGTGATTGAGATAACAAATATTTATTACGGTAAATATTTATTTACTTGATAAGTGTTAGTTTTTTTACATCTCTGAATACTTTAGATCCATCAAGTGCTTTAGCTTCTATTTCATAGAAGTATATGCCAGAGGAGAGGTTATCTGCATTGAACACTGCTTCAGCTGCTCCTGCACTTTGCTGAGCATTTACAAGTTCTCTTACAATCTCTCCTAAGGAGTTGTATATCTTAAGAGTTACATGTGAGTCCTTTGCAAGTGAGTACTTTATTGTTGTGGTTGGATTAAATGGATTTGGATAGTTCTGAAGCAGTTCATAACTGCCTGGAACCTTTGAACTTAAGCTCTCAACCTGAAGCTCCTGAATTGAACTGTTGTCAATTGTAAGTGATTCACCTTTCTTTAGTGTTCCATTTACAATGCTTCCACCTACTTTATCTTTAACTTTTATATCCATCCCTTCAGCTTTTATCTTTATTGGATAATTTGCAGATGAGATCTTAATTGTAGAAAGCCCGCATTCAACAAGTCTATCAGTTGAATATCTTAAGTCAAATATTCCCTGAGGCGGCATTGGAGGAAGGTCAAATGTGCTTAAGCCTTCATTCTTATCTGATACATATAATACTCCCCTGCTGCCTGAGTTATCCTCAACTATTATTCTTCCCCACTTATCGTCAATATTTATCTGTTTAGCCAATATGGAAGAAGAAGATAATCCAATGTTAAGCACTCCATTTTGACTTGCTCTTATCCAGTAACCCTTACCTGATCTTAATGTATCTGGTATAAAGTATCCATTTGAAAATCCAAAGAACTGAGATGAAAGTAAGTTGTCTGGAGTAGTTGTTATGGTGCTAACGGGAATATTCCTTTCATATACACCTATTAAGTTCCATCCTGCTGAGACCGGTACAGTTGTCGGAATTACTGCTGATCCTGTTACAGGTACATTCGTTGTTTGTCCATAGCGCAGCCAGTATCCCTTCCCATTTTCCAGATTTGTTACAGGCTGATATCCATTTGAGAATAAATATGTTGATGAAGAGAAGCCTGGGAATAATGATTGTGTCGACATATCGTTAGATATTACCGGCACTGAAATAAGATTCCATCCTGAAGATATATTTACACCTGAGGTCAGATATTTTTTATACTCCATTTTAAGTGAGGTCATTTCGGCATTTGTGAGAGTAAAACTACTTTGTGCTTTCATATTTATGTAGACATAAATGCCGCCAAAGAGATCCTTCAGATAGAATGTTCCTTCAGGAAGTGAAGCCGGATCCCAAGTAAATGTCATTGGATAGCCGCCTGCTCCGGGCTGGAACTGAAACTTCCAGTCAATTGACTTTAGCGTATCAATTCTATAGTCCTTTATAGAAGATTCAGTTGAAGGAGAAGGCAGTTTAAATCTTGCATCAAATATACCAGTTGGAGGAAGAGGCGGAAGAGCATCTTCTCCTATTGCAGCATCGATGCCATCTGTTGCTGATCTTGCCTGTCCAAAGATTATGTTTTTGCTCGTTGTATTATTTTTATCAGCTATAGCCAAAGCAGATTGCCATTTGATAGGCTGCTGCAAATAACCGTGGAGTGTTACACCCCTACTGCCAACAATAAGAAGAGTACCGTCTTTTGCATATGCATCATTTAGGTCCGCTGATGTGCCGCTTGATTTCTGCAGCCAATTTACTCCGCCATTAGTTGTTCTAAGAACAACTCCTGAATTGCCAACTGCAATTCCATTATTTGCATCAGTAAAAAAGACTGAATTAAGTATAGCATTAGAGACAGGTGATGTCTGCTGTTTCCATGTTAAGCCAGCATCTGTAGTCTTTAGAATAGTCCCCATGCCTCCAACAGCGTAGCCATTGTTTGCATCTGCAAATGACATTCCTTTCAGATTTGCAGTAACGCCGCTATTCAACTGATTCCAGGTCAATCCCCCATCGGCCGTTTTAAGTATAGTTCCATTTTCTCCCGAAATATATCCATTTTTTGAATCTGTGAATGTAATTTTATAAAATGTTACTTTTACAGGAGATGAGAGCGATTTCCATGCAAGACCCGCATTTGTTGTCCTTAGAATGGTTCCATTATATCCTACAGCTATTCCATTATTTATATCGGTAAAGTATATACTATAAAGATCTTCAAGAATGGGAAATGTACTAAATATACTCCAATATCCACCTCCATTGAATGTCTTTGCAATTGTTCCTGTTTGCCCAACAGCATATGATACATCCTTGTTGAGATAATAGATCCCATGAAAGTCTATGTTTCTAGATTCAGAATATCTCCAGTTATTCCCGCCATTTGTAGAATTTAATACATAATGTTGCGATGCAATATATACATTCATAGAATCGGCTAAAGAAACCCCATATTGATCCCATGTTATATAAGGGTTATTAATAAAGGTAAATCCATCTGGTAAAGAGGGAGTTTGAATAGTCATTGGCTGTGTTTTCGTAACCCCCATACTGTTAGTCATTACTACCCGGACATAATATGTAGTATTAGGCTTGAGACCGTCCAGTGTACAAGTCGTATTATATTCGTAATAATTACCCTGGGGATTACTGGTTAGATCTTTACTACTGCCATAAGCTGTGGTTGTTCCATATTCAATTTTTGCAGCTGAACTGCAGCCATTACCATAGTATAATACAAAGAAAGTAGCAGAATTATATTTATTGAAAGTATTTGTGAAGAATCCAATTATAGGAGCCCTGCGAACAAACTTACTTAATTTTATCATATAATCACCCACAGAAGCAGAACGTTCAGGTCCATCTTTACTTAATTCCCCTGGCGATGTATGCAGGCTATCGGAATTATTTATCTCAGAAAACCTGATATAATAATCACCTGTTTGGGGAATCGCTTGAATTATTCTCTGACTATTGTTTGAAGTAAAATATTCTGATTGTGCAATTACGAAACTACTTCCATTCATCAAAAAGAGGTCTCCAATTAAACTTGAATTGTTTCTGGGAAGACCAATAATTTCAACAGTATCACCGCCTGACGCAGTAAATTTGTAACAATCCACATCTCTGGCAGGGTTTATAGAAGCAAGCACACTATCTCCATATGAAATGGGATTAGCAACAGCTCTATAGTTGTTTGGCTCTTGTTCTGATTTATAACCATTAATAACAAAATTCCTGCCTTTTATAACACTCAATTTACTTCCATATTTAGTTGTATCAGACCTTACATTTGACAATAAATAAGAAGTTGAGATAACTGAAAAGATGCATAAAAGAACAATTCTATGTGAAATTTTCATATCTTCCCCATTTATTTATCCAAATTAAAAAGGTACTTTAGTTGATTTGCCAGCATAGAAATTTGGATTGAATATATTAAAATCGAGACTTGTTATATTTCCATCCATATTCCAGTCTGAGAGCTCATAACCTGATACTGCTTTATAGAACTTGGGATTGAATACATTAAAATCGAGGCTTGTTATTTGTCCGTCATTATTAGCATCACCTGCATACATTGCAAATTTTCCGGAGCCAAGATCTTTTGCATCTCCGCCATAATATTTATCCTTGCCTATTGTAAAATCATATAAAGCTGAACTTGCATTTAAGCTTATAGCCTGGCTTGTCATTACGCTTAAATGATTTCTATGATAAATAACTACATAATAGTTGCCAGCAGAAATACCTGGAAAACTTAAAGGACTAGTTCCATCAAGGTCAACAACTGTTCCATCTGATCTCAAAAGGCCCGCTCTTCTTGCAGCTTTTGTTGAGGAAGCAGTTCCTGTCCTTAGTTCGACTAACACCCAATCTACTATCTGAGAAGGCACGCTTGTAAGTAATTCACCACCTGTATAATTCCAGGGAGACACACTATATGGATTTGACAGTGGAATTAAGTTCAGGTTACGAAGAGAGGTCAGCATAGTACCTGCAGAAAAGCAGCCCTGCAAATATACTTTAAGATTTGCGGTAACAGCTGGAGGCACCCCAAGCTGGTAATTGATTGTCATCCCCAGCCTGAGTATCTCCATATTAGTTACAATAAGACTATCTTTGCCAGACATAGTTTTGTTTATTACAGTACCAGTGATCAGATCGCGGAGCGATCCTGTTACACCTGCCGGAAGGTTCCAGTTAATGATGATCTGATCACCTGAGCCTGGCTGATATTGAAGAGTGTAAGACTTTGTTCCATTATAAGCTGCACTCCCCTGCCTGTAGTCTTTTAATGTTGCTTCTGTATTTGGAAGAGTAAACCTTGCATCAAAAACTCCTGATGGAGGCAGTGGCGGAAGGATCTGCTCACCCAGGTCAACATCTATTGCATCAGTTGCCGCAGGATCTAATCCGAATCTTAATTCCTGCTTTGAACCTGCATTGTCTCTTATATTCAAAGGAATATTTACTGCAGGGCCTGATGCAGGAGCCTGATAAGTAATTGTCATTCTAAGCTTTAGGATCTCCATATTAGTAACTATAAGAGTATCTTTTCCTGACATCTGCTTATTTATTACTGTACCTGTGATAACGTCTTGCAGCAGGCCTGTTACTCCTGATGGAAGATCCCAGCAGATCATTATCTGCGTTCCTGTTCCGGGCTGATATTGAATGGTATAGACCTTAGTTCCCGCAAAGTCAGAAGCACCCTGCCTGTAATCCTGCAGGGTAGCTTCTGTATTAGGCAATACAAATCTGGCATCAAACACACCTGTGGGCGGAAGCGGCGGAAGAGTCTGCTCACCTAATGTGACATCTATTGCGTCAGTTGCAGCTGGATCTAAACCAAATCTAAGCAGCTGACTTCCTCCTGCATTATCTTTTACTGTCAGAGGTATATCTACTGCAGGAATGGTTTGTGCAATAATGATCTGACCTATTAAAATAATGAGAGAGAATATTGAAAATAGTTTTTTCATTAATCGACCTTAATGGCTGTTAATTATTTATAAATTTTATTTTAAATACAGCATCTTCTTTGTTGATGAAAATTTGTCAGTTATCATCTGCAGGTAATAAACACCTGAAGAGGATTTTTCCGGTTTCCAGTCAATTGTGAATTGGCCTGCATCCATTTGAGTGTTCATAATTTCATCTACCATTTCACCAAGCTGATTATAAACTATCAGTCTGACTCGGCTTCTTTCAGGCAATGAGAAAGAGATTGTAGTCGAAGGATTAAATGGATTCGGATAATTCTGCTTTAACTCATAAGCAAGAGGAATACCAACCGGTTCAATAAGAAGCTTCTCTATTGCACTGTTCTCAATCTTAAGTGATGTTCCTTTCTTAAGAATGGAGTTAACCAGACTTCCGTCTATTATATCTCTGATCTTAAGATCAAAGTTTTCTGATCTAATAATGACAGGATAAGCAGCAGAGCTTATCTTCAGGAAGACCTGGGATCCACTGATATTCTCTACCATTCTGTCAGTTGAATATCTTACATCAAAGATACCTGAAGGGGGTGAAGGAGGAAGCTCATATAAAGATAGATTTTCTTTTTCGCCTGATAAATAAACTACTCCCCTTTGATCAAGTCTGTCTGTAACAATAATTTTGCCCCAGTCTTTCTTAATTACAAGTTCAGATGCTTTGGCCAACGGCTGTCCTGAAGCAGTTCCAATGTTCAGTGTGCCATTTTGTGAAGCCCTGACCCAGTATCCTTTTCCTGATTCGAGAGTAACAGGGATCTGATAACCAGATGTAAAACCATAAAATGGCGAATTTATTATGTTAGATGGAGTTGTTGTAATGCTGTTTACAGTAATATTATTGTCGTATACACCAATGAGATTCCATCCAGCATTTACGGGAATAGTATTTTGTCCCACAGCAGCACCAGCTACATTAACTGTCTGATCAGATGGATATCTGACCCAGTATCCTTTTCCATTTTCGAGAGTCGATACAGTTTGATATGAACCATTAAAAGAATAAACAGGAGCATCGGCAGCTGAGAAAATTGAAGATGGTGTCATAACTGCTGCAACAACAGGTACAGACGAAATATTCCATCCTTTAGTAAGCTGGATTGCTGAAGTCGTTTGTGTGCGGTACTCAATTTTCAGGCTTAGCAATTCAGGGTTAGTCAATGTATAACTATTCTGAGTTTTCATATTAACATTGACCAGTGAACCTGTAATAGCATCTTTAAGGCGGAAGCTTCCTTCTGGTAATGAAGCAGCATCCCAGCTCAGAGTAATTGGATTTCCGCCTGATCCTGTTTGATAAGAAACATACCAGTCAATTGACTTTAATGTATCGATCCTGTAATCTGCATATGAATATTCAGCAGGAACAACAGGCAGTTTTAGCCTTGCATCAAATGCACTTGCCGGTGGACTTGGAGGAAGAGAAAATTCTCCAAGCTGTGTATCTATGCCCTGCGAGGCTTGCGGAGAGCAGCCAATTGAAAGCACCTGCGAATTTGTATTATTTCCATCGGCAACAGTAATATTAGCCTTCCATTTAAAGAGACTTGTTTCATTAGCCTTTAGAACGATGCCATAATTTCCAACAATCAATGTTCTGCCATCTTTTGTACTTATGCTATTAAGTGCAAGGTTAGTGCCGCTATTTACATTGGTCCAGTTTTCACCTTTATCTGTTGTTTTGGAAATATTTCCAGCATTACTAGTGACAATAGCTGTATTAGCATCTAACCATACAACACTTTTCCAGCTTGCACTATTGTCCTTTGGTGTCCATGTATTTCCACCATCTGTTGTCTTAAGTATCATTGATATACCGGCAGCCAGACCGGTGTTCTTATCAAAGAACTTAACTGAATAAAGATTAGCCGAAACACCGCTTGTAAGAGCGTTCCATGTTGACCCTTTATCAGTCGATTTAATTATTGCTCCATTTGTACCAGCAGCAATGGCAGTATTTGCATCTAACCAGGTTACGCTTTTTAATGATGCCGGATTTGAAATTGTTGTCCAATTTTCACCCGCATCAGTAGTTTTAAGTATCACTCCACTGCCAACAGCAAGTCCATTATTATTATCAGCAAAGCTTACAGAATAAAGTGTTTCACTTCTGCCTGTATTAATGACTCGCCATGAAGAGCCTTTATCAGTTGTTTTAGTTATATAACCCATATAACCGACAGCTATTGCCGAATTTGTATCAATTGTACATACATTTAATAAAGGATAATAATAGGAAGCAATATATTTAGATGTCCAGTTATCGCCGCCATTGACAGTTGTTAAGGTAACTCCCATATTCCCGACAGCAATCGCATTGTTTTTATTCCACTGAGATATACCATATATGTATTCATTAATACCTGTAGAAACAAGTGTCCATCCCTCAGGAGCTGCAGGTGTAACTAATGAAAGATCACTCGTACATACAGTCCCTTTAGCATTTGAAGCTGTCATTTTGAAATGATATAAAGTATTAGGCTGAAGACCTTCTACCAATGGTAAAGCAAAATACCTATCAAAGGAATTGATTTGACTAAGATTCAAAGTATTTCCATATGATTCAGTAGTTCCATAGTCGATCTTAACGCTGGTTGCAAGGCCATTAGATGATATTGTAGCATCAAACTTCATTTCATTATAATTCGAATACAATTGGTAAAATGAAAGGATTTCCGGGGCAGAAGAATGAAATCTCTTCAGCAACACATAATAATCACCCGATTGATAATCCAATTGAGGACCACTTTTCTGTGCAGCTTTTTTTGATGTATAATCCAGATTATTATAGCAGCCATATCTGAAATAATAAATATCCGTAGATGGAATAATGCAGACTGCTCTTGAAGATCCAGTATCCATATAATCGTCATTATCTACTAATACATTTCCATCTTTATCGATAATTTGAATTCTTCCATCAAGCGTTGAACTATTCCTATTGGCAGCATAAACCTCAACCGTATCACCTGCAGAAGCGTTGAATTTATAATAATCAATATCGCCTATGGGATTAACAGAAGCAGAAACGCTGTCACCATATGAAACATAATTAGCTGTTTCTTTTGTATCATTTGGCTCTGATTCAGCAACAGCTCCGGAAAGAGCAACTGAAAATACATTATCACTAATATCATACAGAGCAGAATTTGCAAGATCACTTATTTTTATTCTGCACTGCGATGATACGTTTGATGGAGCTGTCCAGTCGAATGATCCGTTTACAGCAGGAGTATTTGCAGAAAGAGTAGACCAGTTTGATCCATTATCAGAGGTAAATTCGATCTTAACATTACTGACTAATCCACTCTGCCACCGAATATTAATATTGCTTCCCACCTTGTAAGTTTCACCGCCATTTGGAGAAGTAACAGTAATGCTTGGAGCGGTATCGCAAAGCTGATAGCCATAAAGAAGGTCAGGGGATCCCTGCAATACTCCGCCAATAGTGGCTTTGCCAGAAACAATACCTGTAGTTACAAACAATCCGCCGCTAAGTATATTACTCATTCCTGAGCCAATATCACTTGCAAGGTCGTGCTCAATTCCTGTAGGAAGTCCGGTTGTTAAAGAGATCTGAGAGATCCTCTGTGTACTCCCCTGACTTGCAAGCCATATATAAGGAGCTCCTTTAGAAACGCCGTCATAAGCAGCGCCATAGTTGCTTGTGGAGCCAAGGTTTGCGTATGGGATTGTGCGTAGAATGGTTCCTGATTTACTTATAAGATAAAGATCTGTATCAAAGTTACCTATCCAAAAACCGCCTTGTCCGCTATTAGCAGTAGGATCATATGTTACAAACCTTGCTGCCATAGGTGCTTGGATTGTCCCTGTTAAAGTTTTTGTCTTTGGATCAATAATATATATAGTTGTAGAATTAGTAGAAGCATAAACATAGTTGCCATCATAAGTTAATCCCCTTACACCGGAGACTCCGCTAATGGAGAACTGTTCAAGCAGTGTTCCTGTTTTGCTCCACCTGTGAAGAAGTGCAGAGGCCCATCTTGAAGTCCAGAATTCATTTAAGTCAGGTAAATAAATGGCACCTGCATTTCCACTTGCACCTGTAACAAATGTTGCATTATAATTATACTGCACCGTAAACTGTCCGGCAGGTACTTCAATAATACTGAAATTTGCATCGCTCTGATCAGTCAAAGATGGCTTTGAAACTACACTAGCCCTTATCCTGCATTGACCTGAAGGTGAATTTGGAACAATCCAATCTATCACATTCCCATTATATACGGGTACCTGGTTATTACTCCTTATGTTATCAGCTGCATCAAGCATAGCTGCAGGTTTTGGAGAAGAAGGATTCATCTGTCCAATAACATTCCAGGTGTTTCCATTATCAGTTGTATATTCAAGATTAATAAGGCCTGTATTGTTAGCATCAACAATGATCTGTTTAGAATAACCCTGCGGCCACTTCTCTCCTCCATTTGGAGAAACAATCTTTATTGAAGTATCGCTATTAGTGATCTCAAAGTCGGCGGTCATAGTTGGTGAAGAAGGACCAATATTTCTGATGCCAACCTGTGTTGCGCTAAATGAATAGTCCTTTGAATCAGGTACAGATGAATTATAGAAATTAGTATTACTACTATTTCCAGGGAAAGGATCATTTACATCACCGCTATTGTTATTTTTTTCAAGATCAAAGTTACCATCGGCTTGTTCAAGAGCTACTTTATAATGACCTGCGCTGGTATGGTTAGGATACCATTCGTTGTCGTTCTGAGTTGTAATAGTTTCGTCGACGTGATAGACAAGCAAACCTCCATTTATCAAAGTCTGGTCATATGAAGTTTTTTGCCTGTTCTCGACGAGAAAATATTGGCTGCCCGCAACACCTCCCTTCCAGATCTTAAAGATCTTTGGTGTTGTTTCAATAGAAGGAATAAGCTGCCCTATTACATTAGATGTAACAGAAGAAGGAGTAACAAAACCCATCTGTATATGGCAGTATGCATCCGGGAAAGAAGGAGAATTTCCATTTACGCCATTCCAGCTTCCGCCAGCCATAAGACTCCAGCTGCCTAAGCCTGAGGATGTGTAATCTCTGTCATAAAGGTCAGGTAATCCGAAAGCAGCATGACCTAATTCATGAGCATAAACACCAATTGTCATATCTCCCGCATTCATCCAGTATTCAGGTTCAATTGAATAATGGTATACATTTACTCCATCAACACTAATAGGACTAGGAGTGCTCCATGCATGTGACCAAATATCTGAGTTATTACCGGTCATTTCGGCACCAGAGCCGGAATGAACAATGAAAAGTGCATCAACATATCCATCATGATCATTGTCATACTGTGAAAAGTCGATGCTTGGGTTTACCATACCGATTATATCTTCAACAAGTTTTTGTGAGTTGTGCGGGTATGTACCTGTTCCATTCTGATTATTACAATAATAAGCATAGGTCTGAGGAGCGTTCTGCCAGCCAATTGAACTTGGCATATTAACAGTAATAATATCTAAATTGTTGTAACTTACTTTTTTATAATAATCTCTTAGGCTGCCTGCATTAGCGCTAAATAAAAGATTATCAAAAAAAGTCCCATTAACCTGACTTGGTTTATCGGAGAACTGTACAAGTATAACAAGAGCTTTCCAGCTTCCTGTTGGAGAAAGTGCCGGACCAAAATTACGCACCTGGTCTGTCTCTTGTATTTTGTTTAGCAGTTGTCCGCCAGGCATATCCCTGTAGGACCATGGTGCATCAATTCCCTTTGCACGCAAAGACTTTACGTTCTGCATTAGAAAAGGCGCCGTCATTGACCCGCTTTTTATTTTCTCGAGTAAAGATGGATGAGGCGGCATTTGCGCCATCAGAGAAACACTAAAAAGTGAGCTAAATATTAAAACTAAAAGAGTAAATAAGATAAGATGTTTTTTTGACATGTCTTTACCTGTTATATGTATTAAAAACAAGTATGAAAGAGCCCCAGTGAATAATTGTATTATTCCTGAGGCTTTTATTCATTGTATTTATTGCCTGAGAACATTTAGAAATGATTTGCAGAAGTTTTACTTAATAAAAAGCATCCTTTTGACTTCACTGAAGCTTTTTGAACCGTCCAGAGGATCTGCTTCAATCTGGTAAAAATAAATGCCAGAGGGCATTTCAGAAGCTGAGAAACTGACTTCACATACACCTGGGACTTGTATTCCATTTACAAGCTCTTTAACGACTTCGCCAAGAGAGTTGAATACAGTTAGTTTTACGTGGCTTTCCTTTGGAAGGCAGTAACTAATTTTTGTTGCAGGATTAAATGGATTGGGATAATTCTGCTCAAGTGCAAAATTCTCATTCCTGCTTGTAAATGCAACTTCAACAGTTTGTGAATACTTAAAGTCTCCGTTGTTATCAAGTTGTTTTAATCTATATGAGTATTTTCCAGATAAAACTAATTTTTTATCTTCATAAGAATAAGAGCTGCCTGTATTGCTATTGCCATGTCCTTTTACAATACCGAGATTTTCCCATACATCTGATGAAGGAGACTTTCTTTCAATCTGAAATCCATAATTATCAACTTCTGTAGCTGTTTCCCAATTTAATTTTATTGTATTGCCTGATTGATTTGCAGTAAAGTTTGTAAGTGTAATGGGAAGTGGAATATCGGTTGCATCTTCTATGTTTAGATTCTGAACATCGAGAATAATACCATTTAACAGACTATTCGAATGGTCCTGGAATAAACCAATTGCATTGGTAGCAGGATCAATTGTCAGATTTGTAGTACCTGTTGGATCCTTAATAAGAAATGTGATCTGCACCCATTTAACATAATCTGTGGGCATATCATAACCAATTGTACCATCATCCTCATTTCCATTTACAGAACCACCAGTTACACCTATCCTGACAAATGTTCCATTATTTGTTACTGCTCTTGCATAACCCTGTCCAGGAGTAAATGCCCAAGAGCCAGCAGTCGAATACTGGAGTTTAGTATTATTATAAAGAATATCTATAGTAGCTGAGCCGAGAGTTTTAGAAACTGCAGCTTGTGGAATATTGTTAGCTCTTACCTGATACTGAATTACAAGCTGCCCATCTTTGACCATGTCATTTTTAGTTATTACAATTCTTTGGTCCATTGATACATTGGAAGGAGCTACATCAGCAAAAAGAACTGTCTGTAATAATGCAGTCAACAAAACTAATAATGGAAAATACTGTAAAAATTTTTTCATTATACTTTTCCTTAATCCTTTATTTTACGAATGAAAATATCTTATATGGATATTCACTCATTTATATTTTGTAATGTTAGAATTGACTGATCTTTATTTGAGCAGTTCATAAATAAAGGCTATTGAAACTGCCTGGTATCTGGTATTAACCTGAAGCTTTTGAAAGATATTCTTCAAATGGTAATTAACAGTATGTCTTGAAATATTAAGCTCTTCTGCAATTTGTTTATCTTTTAATCCATTAACTAAAAGCTTCAAAATGGAAATTTCTTTTGGACTTAATTTGAAATCTTCACTTTTTATATACTTAAAACTGATTTCCTGGTGCTCCATCAAAAGACCTCCGCATAAAACTGCCCTCTAAGAAATAGATTTTGGGCATGACAATTATAATAAGTAAAACGCTAATGCGCCCCACTTAAATAAGTAGGGTACTAAACTGATTTTGTAAAACTTACATTTTTACGAATTTGATTTATATCCGAAATTTCTATCAGATTGGAAAATTATTTTTAAAAGCACAAAATATATTCCGGAGTAAAATTTTTTCGGATAGAATGAATTTGTGAAGTTTTTCTGAAGTAGTCTTTAATTCAAATATAAATCAGATAAAGAATATTATTTTCTATGTAATTTTTAACTTGACGGAAATCTTGATGAACCAATCGGAAAATTCCGGCTTAAAAAGAGTCCCCTTAAGAATAGCGATTGTTGAAGATGAAGCAATAATTGCAAGAGATATGAAGCAGATACTTGAAGAAGCCGGACATGTGGTGCTTAGAATGTTTATGGTAGGAGAAGAAGCTGCAAGGAAGATACCGCTGTTGGATGTTGATCTTGTTCTTATGGATGTTTTTCTGAGAGGTTATTTGAGTGGTATTGATGTGGCGGAGCTGTTGATGCTATATCAGAATATCCCTGTTGTTTTTGTTACTGGTCATTCCGATCCGGGTATTATGGCCAAAATGAAATATACAGGCAGCTATGGAATAATAATGAAGCCATTCAGCACCAGGTCGTTTCTTACATCTATAGATATTGCTTATAATAATTTCATAAAGCAGCAGAAAAGCATTCTTGAGCATTCAAAAAAGACTGAAGGAAATGATAATAGTCAGATAGAAAAGCCGGACCTCCAGAAGTTCACCGAGGAGCAGAAGAATTCGATAAGATCAATGATAAGCTATTCTGATCATATATTAAATGAATATGACAATCTTTCGGAAGAAGAAATAAAAAGGTTTGCTGTAAAGATGAGCGTATGCTTAAAGATGTTATTTGATGATTAGAAAAATTTTAATTTTATAAGTTCAATTTTGGATTGTTTTGAAGTTGATGCAGGCGAAAGGTTATTAGCCTGACGGATGGTCTTGCCCGATGGCATAAGTGTAAGCGAATAGTTTGAGACTATGTCATTACTGCGTGAAAAAAGATAAATATCAGTCCCACTTATACTTGTTTCAACCCTTGCAAGGTACTTGTTACATTTATCTATATAAGAATAACTGTCTTTTGGAAACAGGTCTATTGCCTCGGGTTTAAAGGCAGGAATGCTAAGGGAAAGCTTAGATATAATATCCCCATCAAGATCGTCATCCTCTTCTGCAGTAGTATATAGTCCTTTATAATATTCAATTTTGTCTTTACAACCGGGATCACTTTCAATCTGCAGTATCATTTCCAAAGAGAGCTTTGATTTGCAGAAGACAAAATTAAAAATATCCTTTTCCGAAATCTTCAACTTACCTTACTTAAGTTTTTTCACAAGCATCTGTTTAAACATCTTTACCAGGTATTCAATTACGAACTGGTATTTTTCCCTGTATTCTTCTTTTGTCAGATCTTCCTTATGAGCCTTAATATAATCAGAAAGCTGCCAGATCGTATTGCCTTCGCGAAGGTCGAATGCAATATCTTTAATGGCTGAAAAGATGATCCCCCCTTCAAAAGAAGTTATTTTGCCTGAATCAATATACGTTTTTTTTAACTTTTTTTCCGTTTTGGCTAAAGAATTTTGAATAATATTATCAATACTTAAACGCCCGAAATCGCTGGGCGTTGAAAATTCCATTTCAGCTGTTGTATTCTGGCTGTAACCCAGTATACGTTCAATGAGCGGGTTCAAAGGGATTGCCGGAAAACATCCTGTACAGTCACTAATATAACAGCACAGATAAGAAAGCATTTCCTTTTTATTCATATTAATGTCGAGCGGAATATTGTTAAACTCATCATAATCAATTGTACTACCCGTAATTTGTCCGGTGGAATTATGAACTATATACCAGACGCCGAAATAGTCAACTTTACTATAATTATACCGTTTAATGGCATAATTAATAGTATCTAAGACACGGGCAAATGACGGATCGGAATCCCTTATGAGTTTGTTTATACACTGCTCGACACTAAGTCCAACAGCTTTATTCATAAAGAATAAAGCCTCCATATTATCAAAAACTCTCTCTTCCCAGTTTATAAGAGAATACCGGATATTTAACATATTTCTTTTAGAATTTTTAACAAACAGTCCTGAAATGCCTTCCACAGCAATATCCTCAACAGAAAGGTCCCACCTTTTGTTGAGATTGAATATCTTATTTATATTTTTCTTTACCTTAAAAACAGCAAGCTTATAGCTGACCTTGATAAGAAGATTAAGTCCGCGCTGAGAAATAGTCTCGTTCTTCAGTTCATTTACCAGAGTGCAAAGGTCAGTATTATGTTTAGCCAGAAGGTCAGAAAAAGGTGCAGGCTTCTGGTCAGGCAATTTTGTCTGCAGCATCGGAGCTTTATATTTGCTCAATGGAGTCTGCTGAGAATTACCTGTGCGGAAGAAAAAAGTATTAGATGGAATATTTGCAATAGAAATAGAATTTGCTTCCGAGGGGTCTGCAAGCATGATCTGTGCAGAGTGCTTCATTATCTTATTATTTACAGTTTTATCTTCCCTTTCCTCATTTACCCTTTCAGGAAATTCCTTCGCAGGGTACAAGGCTGCCATTTTTTTGCTAAGGGCCAGTTCAATGGAAGCCCTAAGTTCCTTCTTTTTAAATGGTTTAAGAATATAGCCAAACGGATTAGCATCGAGGGCATGCCGTATAGTAGAATTATCTGCATAAGCAGTAATAAATATTACAGGAATATCATGATTGTTGCCAATATTAAAAGCAGCCTGAATGCCGTTCATCTCACCTTTGAGCATAATATCCATAAGTATGAGATCGGGCTTTAATTTATCTGCTTTTGTAACAGCACCTTCGCCGGAACTTTCAACACCAACAACAGAATAGCCGAATTCTTCAAGTGTAAGCTGCAGGTCAGCTGCAACAATTCTTTCGTCCTCAACGATCATGATATTGTTTGAATTCATTTGTAACCCTTTATATTTCATTGTTTGGGAAACTTAATAACGGTGGTCAAGCCATTTTCCGATCTAATATTCATTTCGCCATCCAGCTGTTCTGTCAGCAGTTTAATCAACTTCAGACCAAAAGTTGATGGGTGATCGGTATTAACATCTTTTGGCAAACCGTTTCCGTTATCGCTTACCCTAATTTTATAATTCTTACCTTCGTCCTTAAAGCAGACTTTTATCTCGCCTTCATACTTATCACCAAAAGCGTGCTTAAGGCTGTTAGAGATCAACTCATTAAAAACCAAACCACATGGAATGGCATCCTGCAGATCCATACCCAGTCCGATAATATCCGAATAGATCATAATTGAAGCATTATCCGGCACATAGGATTGATAAAGGTACCTGATAAGCTCATTTATATAATCCTGCATGTTTATTCTTGAAATGTTCTGCGACCTGTAAAGGCATTCATGCACAAAAGACATGGCGCGGATCCTGTCCTGGCTTTCAACAAGAATGGCAAGTAATGCCGGATCCTGAATATATCTTGACTGCAGGCTAAGTATGCTATGTATTATCTGAAGATTGTTCTTTACCCTGTGATGTATTTCCTTAAGTAAGGTTTCTTTTTCACTAAGGGAATTTCTAAGCTCCTCTTCGCTCTTTTTTCTTTCTGTAATGTCCCTGGCAGTAATTATAAATCCCTCTTCATCACTGTTATCAGCAGATAGCATTGAAAGCGAGACTTCAAGAGGAATAGGTCCCCTTTGAACATTATTTATGTAAAGTTCAAGATTCTTTACATTTTTCCCCTCAGCCACAGGTTTAATTATCTTAAATATTCTTCTTCCCTCATGTTCAGAAAGGAGTTCAAATATATTATGGCCGACAATTTCCTCCAGCGAATTGAAACCTGTAATTTCGAGGGCTGTTCCATTAATATCGAGTATCTTGCCATAAGCATCGGTAATAAAAAACGCATCTACGGACATCATGAAAGCTAGGTTGTACCTTTGGAGCTTATTTTCAACTTCGCGGCGCTGATTATTTTCCTTCTTAAGGTCTTCATTTATCTTCTGGAGCTCACTTGTTCTTTCTTCTACTCTTTTTTCGAGGAGGGTTTTGGCCTCAACAAGTTCATTTTCAATAGCTTTTCTTGAAGTTACATCCCGCCCCGTAGCCTGGTACTCTATAATAGTTCCGTTTTCGTCATGAACAGCTTTCAGTATCCATTCATGCCAAACATTTGATTCTTCAGGCCAGGGCATAAATTCCAAAATTGAGATATTTTTATCAAAAGCAATTTCTCCGATCATTTGATAGAAAAGGCGCGTGTTCTGCTCCGATAATATTTCGAGCAAAGAGTGCCCGCATATATTTTCTGTTTTTTCCCCTTTTATATTGCAAACGGATTCATTAACAAAGGTGATAATAAAAAATCCGGGGGTAAACCTTATAATATATTCAGTCTGATGTTCTACAATAGAGCGGTATTTAAATTCGCTGTTGGCAAGTTCTTTCTGGAGTCTGTTAATTTGTTCATTTTCGGCAACAAGAAGATCATTTGCATGCTTAAGCTCCCAGGTGCGTTCCATTACTCTTCTATGGAGTTCAGCCTGAGACTGCTGAAGTGACTCGATTAGTTTATTTTGGCGCAGGGCATGGACTATCATATTGCCAAATGCAGATGTAAAATTTATTTCATCTTCGTTCCAGGTGCGCTCTGAAGCAAGACTATATAAAGAAACGAAACCTATTCCCTTTTCCTTATCCTTAACAAGAATACTTATAAGTGAGCGGTTCTTCATTTTATAGAATAAAGCACGCTCGACAATGGCATCATCCGGAACATCATTTTCTGAATTGCAGATAACCATCCCTTTTTCTCTAATGGTATTCATCCACCATGGGATCCGGCTGGTTTCGAGAGCTCGCAGGGATGCCATTCCAGAGGGCATACCTTCGGCACACCACTCATGTGAGGGGGCAACGATTTTGCCATCTTCTGAGAACTGGGAAAGAATGACCCTGTCGACTCCGGTAAACTCCCCTAGCTGTTTAAGAGAGCCGGTAATAATGTTATTCAGGTCATCTTCACTTAAGAAAATTTGTTCGACCATAGAACGCATAAAAGAGCAGAAACGCCTATGAAGCTCGAAACGTCCGTTCAGTTCATTATAAGGATCTTGCAGCAAATCAGCTTTGTCGTTACCTAAGTCAGTATCCGTATTGTACTCGATTGAACTTATGGAATTCTCCGTGATCAGTTTATTAAATAAAAAAAATAACCATATATATAATAGTCTGAAATTTCGGCTTCACGGAAAAATCAGGCAAAAAAAATTAAAATATTTTAATTTAATAACCGGCACAACAGACAAAGAGGAAAGAATCGGAAAATTCGAAAGGAGAATATAAAACATTTATATTTGAAAAGCACAAAAAAAACTGGAGAAGGTTAATTGAAACCTTTACTCCAGCATAAACGTATCTACTTATAAATTGCTTTTTTATACGGATAATAATTGGCTTATCATCCGCAAACCAAAAATTCAATATGTTGATCTATTTTGGATTTTAATCATCTACAGCCTCCTGCATTGGTGAGAGACAGTAATAAAAATTGTGTAAGAAAATAAAGTAAAAAGAACTAAAGAACTACGGAATGAATTTCTTCATCCGTAAGATGAGTCGACTATCTCAACTGCAATGTATGCAATAGACTTATCACTGTCAAGAGTTTTTTTTAGATATGTATTAAGTAAAAAGATCTGTATATAAAATGAAAAAAAAGTTTGAATTCGGCTTTCAACTTTATTATATTTGAATACTAAATTCAATTGCCTCGTGGTGTAATTGGCAACACGTCTGACTCTGGATCAGAAGTCTCCAGGTTCGAGCCCTGGCGAGGCAGCAAAAAAGAAAAACCTTAAGAACAACCTGTTTTTAAGGTTTTTTTTATATCCAGACCTGCTTTGCCAATTTCCTGCACCAATAAATTTTTAGGCTCTTTCCCTTTTGTTTTAAATTGCAGGCCTTTCCCCTTTTGCGTATATTGGAGACAAAAAGAAGATGAAAAATATTCTATTTCTGTTAGTGCTCCTTTCAGTATCTATATTCCCGCAGGATTATTTTTTCGACCATGAGATCGGCAAGTTCAACGGTGCCTCTGGCTTCTACATTGCTCCCTCGGGTGTTCTTTATGTTGCTGATAAGGAAACTAATGAGGTCTATAAATATGACACTACAGGCCGCGAGCTGAAAAGCATTGGCGGTTATGGCTGGGATGAGGGCGCTTTTGACCAGCCGGAAGATATTTTTGCTACTATGCTGTATGTTTATGTACCGGACAGGAATAACCACCGCGTGCAGATCTTTGATAAAGATCTTAATTTCATTTCGCAGATCAAAGGGAGTCAGGACAGCGGGCAAAGGCAGTCGGGTACCGAGGATGTAAGTTTCGGATATCCAATGGGCTGCGTTTCTTCTTCACTTGGGGATATATTCATACTTGATTCGGAGAATAGACAGATCTTAAAGCTTAGCACCTCAGGACAGTTTATCAGCCGCTTCGGCAATTATCAGTCGGGTGATTATGAGCTTAGGTCGCCAAAGTCTATGGCTATATCTCAGGATAATAAGCTTCTTGTTCTGCAGGAAGGTGAAATTCTGGTCTTTGACCAGTATGGAAACGGTATTGGAAAGATAAGGCTTGATATTCAGGCCTCTATGATAAATATAACTCAGAATAATATGGTGCTTAATTCACCGTCTAAATTGTATGTTTATAATACTGGTGAAGAAAGAAGCGGCATAAAAGAGATAACACTTAGCGGTTATGACTTAAATGATGGAATTGCAGAGGGACTTATTTATAAAGATAATTTATATGTACTTACAGCTCATCAGATAGCTGTCTTTAAAAAGAAAAAGGCTGAGTGATCAGCCTTTTTATGAAACGGCTTTAACCACTTTATTGCTTTTTAGGCATGTAGTACATACTTTTATTTTTGTCTTTTGACCATCGACAATAGCGTTAACCTTCTGTAAGTTAGGTAGCCATCTTGTCTTTCTTCTATTGTTAGCATGGCTAACATTATGACCTGTGACAGGGCCTTTTCCGCAAATTTCACATACTCTGGACATTCTCTAACTCCATTTTATTTTGAACCATAAATATATGCTTATTTTGATTTTTAATCAAGGTTTTTAGTAATTTCGTTTCAAAAAATTCATATATACCCTATTTATTATGCACATATATATTAGAATACTGATCGCACTATTACTTTTAACGTGGACGGCGGGAATATTTGCCGAGTTCATCATTCCTTCCGGAAGCCCGGCCCAGGTATCTCTCCCCTTTCTTAATATAGCTTATTCAAATGTATGCCACCAGAACAGTGCAAAAGCTATTGTATTTGGGGTGCACCATTCACTAGTTTGTTCAAGGTGCAGTGGAATTTATATTGGGGCATCGCTTATGTCGATTTTGGTTATATTCGTAAAGGTGAATCTGCGCTCAGATCTAAAGCGCTGGATGCCCGCAGCAATAGTGCTGCCTATGCTTGCAGATGTAATATTCTATAAAGCAGGCTTATATGAATATTCGAAAAATGCTGCATTCTTTACTGGACTTCTTTCAGGTTCGGCGGGATTTTTATATATTTTGGATGCTTTTAAGAACTTTATTAATGAATATTACAGAAAGAAGGAATTATAGTTGAAGCGAATCTTACCTGCACTTGTCTGCGGCTTTGGCGCGGGCGTGCTAAACACTGTTCCCATAATAAAAAATTTCAGTTGCTGTTTGATAGTGCCGGTTGCTGCAATATTTGCTCTTATGCTTGACCAGAGGGCAAATGGCTCTCAGGATCATTTTGTTAATTCAGGCAAGGCCATTAAGATGGGCCTTTTAACGGGTTTATTTGCGGCAATTTTTGCTACTGTTTTTGACCTGCTGGTCATTTTTTTAACAAAACAAAGCGATCTGGCTGCAGGGCTGCCCGAGATAGAACAGATGGTCTCAAGGGTTGCCGCAACTGATGTTTCGCGAGATATGCTGAATTTGTTCTATAAAATGAATGATGACATCGTAAACTACGGGTTTTCGGCTTTATATACCTTTTCGATGTTTATGAGCAGTATTGTTGTTGATTCCATAATGGGTCTTGTAGGCGGACTTTTTGGTATGCAGGTGATCAATAACAGAATAAAAAGAGATATGTAAAAAAGTATTTACAAGTAACTAATAAAAACTAACAAGATCTTATGATAACAGCTTTTATATTTTTCGTCCACCTGGTATTTATAACTGTGATATTTACAAAGAAATGGCAGACAGAAGGAATATCGCAGGCTCTTATAAATGCCGCACTAATAATAATTTTATTCTCAGTCGGCTGGTCAATAGCCACAATGGCAGCAAAGGTTGCAGTAGGACCGAAGGGCTGGGGTCTCTATTTTGACAGAGACGCTTTTGCACTGACACTTTTGAGCATTGCCGAGTACTTTTTCTACAAGATGTACTATACTGAAAAACCAGTACCCGGCGCTTCAGATGAAGATGAGACCGTTACCGAAGACGATAAGGAAAAACAATTATAGCAGTTTGTACAAACCTCTGTCCACCGGGCAGAGGTTCAAACCTCCACTGACGCAGTGAACGTACAGCTGAACTTTCCAGTCTTGCATCTGCTTTTACAAGCGTTATAATGTTGCCGACTGTACCATCTGGCAAAATAGTAAATCTAAGCTTAACATCTGCTTCTTTATAAACACCCTCTGGGTATTTGGGAATTATATAGCTATATACTTTTCTGATACCACGACCACCCCAGTCAATGCCATAGCCGTCACCGTTGCCATCTCCTTCGCCATTGCCATTTCCCTTTCCATAGCCCTTGCCATTACCAATGCCAGAGCCGTTAGGGTTTGTTCCGAATCCTGCAGGTGATTTAGCCCTGTCAATTGAGCTTTCGCCGTGGCGCTTTGAATCGGAAGAGTTCTGAGCAACCTTTTCTTTGCCGGTAGCAGTAACAATCTTTTCAGCATCTTTCGATTTAAGCTTTGGCTGCTCTACCTTTGAAACATCCTCGGGTTTTACCTTTGGTTTAACTTCATTAGCAGCAATGCTTGGAGCATCAGTCTTGGTCTTTGCATCTGTAGTTTTGATCTGTTCAAATTCACCTCCACCTCCGCCTGATCCGCCCGGCATACCAAAACCGATCTCGACATAATTCTGAACCGGGGCGCTGTTTGCCGTCATTCTCCAGAAGAAAAGCAGTACGAATACTGCCGAATGGAAGGCGACAGATATAAGAAATGAAGTACTTCTATAGGTCTGCTGTTTCATTTATTGTTCAATTATAATTTTTAAATATTAAGTCGTAAAATAATCAATTTCATCATGACATCTCCCTTTTTAAGAGAGAGTCCACCATTAAGGCAACTTCTTTAGTGCGGCTTCGGCCTCGGCTGAAGTAGCATAGTCGCCTATTCTTACCCTGTACCATGGACTTTCGTTCTTAGGCATATATTTATCGATGTATGAATCGAAGCCCATCCTGCGGTATTTCATTACCTCGGCAGCTGCCTTTGAGCCTTTCTGCCAGGATGATTTCTGTATTGTAAACCTGCTGCCGTCTGAGAAGATGTATGGTTTTACCATTCTGTCTTTTGTGTCGCTTCTGATAAACTTTGCAGCTGCTTCGTCAGACATAGCTGGTGAAGCTGCAGTCTTTTTTGCAGCAGGAGCCGTAGTCTTTTTGGCGTCTGCTAGTTTCTTAGCGTCAGCAAGCTTTTTAGCGTCTGCCAATTTCTTTGCGTCTTCAAGCTTCTTTGCGTCAGCTTGTTTTTTAGCATCGGCTAATTTTTTTGCGTCTGCCTGCTTTTTAGCATCAGCAAGCTTTTTATCCTCGGCCTGTTTTTTGGCTTCAGCCTGTTTCTTGGCTTCGGCAATTTTTTTGTCTTCTGCTGCTTTTTTATCTGCAGCCTTCTTATCTTCGGCCAGCTTTTTCTCTTCAGCTAATTTCTTTTCCTGTGCAAGCTTTGCTGCATTAGCTTTATCGTCTGCCTTGGGCTTGCCCGCTGTGGCAGCTTGACCATTGGCCGCAGAATTGTTGGCTGTGGAAGATCCACCTGCTGTGCCGGACTGACCTGAATTAGCAGACTGTCCCGAATTAGCATTTTCACCTGCCTTAGCAGCCTGACCCGCTTCGGCGGATGAACCCGCTTTTGACAAAGCTGTTACGGGCACGTCATCTTTTCTTTCAATTACTTCTGTCTTTACTTCAAAAGCAGGATTATATTTTTCTTCACCTGCAGGAGCCTTCTCCATTGAATCGTGCCTTTTATCAACAAAAAGGAAGTAATATGCTCCTCCGGCAGATACAAAAAAGAAAGCTATAAGAGCTATCATAAATATCAGTGAGCCTCTTTCTTTCCTTTTCGGCTCGCCTGCCTCAAGTCCGGCTATCCCCTTCGTAGCAGGGGCATCCTGTGCTGGAGCTTCTGCAACAGGTATTTCCTCAGGCAGAACTACCTCAGGCAGAGCTTCTTCAGCAGGAATTTCTTCTTCAGTTACTTCCTCAAGAGCATCGTCGCTTAAGGGCTCTTCTCCTAAAGGAAGGTCCATAGCCTCCGGAACGGCGCCATCAAAGTTACTCTGCTCTTCTTCAAGTATCTTGCTGAAATCCAGCTCTTCGTCCTGCTTTTTCCCCTCTTCACCAATTATCATATCGAGCTTGCTTGTAAGGTCTTCTGCCTCCGGCTCATCAAAAGCAGGGGCGCCAAGCAGGTCATCCTCACTCATAAGAGAATCGGCCAGTGAGTTAAGGTCTATATTTGAAATATCATTCAGATCAAACTTGGGGAGTTCAGGAGCTGCTTCCTCCTCTTCTTCATCGTCCTCCAAAAGTAGGTCACCGGCTTCAGGATCAAAAGGCATATTTATTTTTTTGGGGATAAGCGGTTTTATCTCCTCAGGCTCAATTGTAAGGTTTGGAAGATCAACTTCTTCTTCTGGCTCAGCGTCCAGGTTGGAAAGGTCCAGCTCATCAGGATTAATATTAAGATCAGGAAGATTTACTTCCTCCTCCGCAAGTTCCAGATCAAGGTTAGGAAGTTCAAGTTTCTCCTCCTCATCAGATTCCATATCTAGGTTAGGAAGCTCAAAGTTCTCTGCTGCATCAGGTTCCAGGTCAAGGTTTGGGAGTTCAACCTCATCGGGCTCCATGTCGAGATTAGAAAGGTCTATAGGAAGAGAATCATTTTCATCCTCATGCAAAGCCTCAAATTCAATATATTCCTGTTTTTCGCCTGCAATATCCTCATCTGCAATTTCAAAGTGTTCACTCTGCTCATCTTCTGGCTGCCATTGTTCATCCGGAACACTCACTTCATCTTCGTGAGCTGAACTGCTTCCAAAGTCCCATGGTAGTTCGGCTTCATCAAGCTCATTTTCCAAATGGAAATTAGTCCCTAAAAGAGGAGCTGCAGCGCTTATCTTAAAGTCATTCATTCTGGCCGATCTGTCTATTAAGCCATCGGTCTTATCCTCAATTTCTTTCTGAAGCATAAGGTAAGAGGACTGAACCATGAATTCCTGTTTCTTTTTGTTACCTACAGGAATAAGAGGTTTATCAACGCTAAGGCTG
>JAUZPB010000056.1 GCA_030706145.1 Bacteroidota bacterium | reverse complement strand
TTATCTGAAATGACATACTCTAAGGCAGATATTCCATTTTTATTTACCATCTTTGCCCTTGGAGCAAGCCTTCCCTGGATCTCCTTATATGAGCTCTCAACTATTTCGATTGTATTGCCATATTCTGATGGTACACCAACAGGAATAAATCTTACAGGACTAGCTGCCGTACCGACTTCAGTACCAGATGGAATATCTCCGTTGAAAAGTCCGATTTTGATGAATTGTTGATTTTCGATGGATATCTTTGAGGTATCGATGTAACGTGGCGTATACTCAACCAACAATGACTGATTGCTTGAGCTAATGACTCTTAAATCTTTATCAGCCAGGCTAGCAGCCAAGGACGATATAGACAATAGTATGTAAATGACAGTTATAGAGAATCTGCTATTCATAATACCTATTTGCCTGACCCGTATGAAAGAATTCAGGTAAAATATTTTAAACTTCAGTTAAATAAAAAAATATTATCAAATGTAGCAAAAACTCTATAAACTTCCTCGATTATTGTGAACAAATTTAACGAACTGAGTGTATCTTTGTCAAGGCCAAAGACGTATTAAAATTTTATTTATTTAGTCAGTTCAGTTCTGCATTTTTAGATGCTTAAATGAGGTTGTAAAAACAATAAAGAAAATAAGATCTCAGGTACTTAGTACTAATATTATCTTATTATATTTAAAAATCAACCATATTTTGAAAAGAATTTACTAAATATCACAATAATATTCTGTCAAAGGCCAAGTTCTGTTTTTCTGGCCTGCATCGCATTAATACAGAATTGTATATGTTCATCCAGGGGGATATTTATTCCCTCTGCTCCTTTGATAATATCTTCCCTGCTGACAGCCCGTGCAAATGCCTTGTCTTTTAGTTTTTTTCTTACAGACTTTACCTCAACCTCATCGACTGATCTGCTGGGCTTTACATATGCTACTGCTGTAATAAAACCGGCTAGTTCATCACAGGCAAATAACACTTTTGATAAGAGAGTCTCTCTTGGAATTCCTGTATAATCAGCATGCGACATAATAGCTTTTCTGAAATTTTCATCAAAACCCCTTTGAGCAAGTATCTCAGAGCCCTTATACGGATGCTCCTCTGCCGTAGGATACATTTCATAGTCGAAATCATGCAAAAGCGCAACATTACCCCAGTATTCCTCATCTTCACCGAACTTAACTGCATAGGCTCTTACACATGCTTCAACTGCATAGGCATGCTTAAGTAAACTCTCTGACTTTGTAAACTCTTTTAGAATTACAAGACATTCTTCTCTGCCAGCCAAATCATACCTCACTAAATTTTTGTGTTTCTACCAGGACAAAGATCTGCTACAGGACAAATGCCACATTTAGGCTTTCTTGCAACACATACGTTCCTGCCATGCATAATTAGCCAGTGCGATGCATTTATCCACTGCTCCTCCGGCAGAAGTTCACGAAGCCTGTATTCAATCTTTTCAGGATCTTCTGATTCAATAAACCCCAGAAGGTTTGACAGCCTTTTTACATGTGTATCTACTGGAATTGCAGGAATTCCAAAGGCATTTCCAGCAACAACTGAGGCTGTTTTCCTTCCTACTCCGGGAAGTTTATTTAATGCTTCAAAATCACCAGGGACTTCACCATTATGCTTACTAATCAGCTCTTCACAGCATTTCTTTATACTTTTTGCCTTCTGTTTATAAAAACCGGTCGAGAATATGTCCTTTTCCAATTCTTCAGACCCTACAGCTACAAAATCCTCTGGAGTTTTATATTTCTTAAACAAGCTTTCTGTAACAATATTTACCCTCTGGTCAGTACACTGGGCTGAAAGAATTGTAGCTATTAAAAGCTCAAAAGGATTTGTAAAATTCAGTGCAGATTTTACTTCCGGATATTCCCGGCTTAAGATCTCAAGTATCTTCTGTGCTCTCTTTTTTTCTTTTTGATCAGGCATCTTTATTAAATCTCTTATCTTTTATTTTTAATCTCTCTACAGCTACATTTCCGATAATATGACTTTGTATTATCTCCTCAACATCTTCAAGTCTAACAGCACCATACCATATCTGTTCAGGATAAACTACTATTGAGGGCCCAAATTCACATGCATCAAGGCATCCTGCTGAATTTACCCTAACAGTAGAATTTAATCCTAACTCCTTTATTCTCAACTTTAATTTCTCTCTTATAGCCGCAGAATTTTTATCATAACAGCACCCCCTTGGATGACCTTCGGGACGCTTATTCTCACAAACAAAAATGTGTTTTTCGAACCTTTTCATTACTTTTCTTTCTTTGTGACATCAAATTTCAGCAATATGAACAAAAATATCAATTATTAGTTTAACTTTTTTTAATTTTCTTAAGGATATAATAATTAACTTTTTGCCCACACTTTTTATTGGGATCTGTCCTGGAAAGCATAGACTCTGGAAAGCGCAGACTTTTGAAATGTGCGAAGGAAAAGCCCTGGTCCGTTAATTCGATTCATTTCTGTTAATTCGATTTATATTATTAGATAGGAAACAAGTTAAAAATCCAAATATTCAACTTAAAAAAGCCTATTTTAAGAGTATAAATTTTTTGACTGCTCTATATTCTCCTGCCCTTATGACGTATATATATTCTCCGCTTGTAAGACTGCTGCCATTAAAATAAACCGTATACTTACCAGCTGACTTATATTCATTATTTATTACTATGGCTACTTCCCTGCCAAGTATGTCATAAATTTTCAGACTTACATTTGCTTCTGTGGGCAGGTCAAAACTGATATTCGTAGCAGGGTTAAAAGGATTTGGATAGTTCTGATACATCTCAAATTTCTTTGGGATCTGACCTTCTAAAACAGCAGTTACAGTCTGGATAGAGGCCTGGTTACTGAAACAAGATATTGTATCTTCATTAAAGGCATAAATCAGGTATGTATATATTTCACCTGTACTCATATTAGGATCAGAAAATGAGGTTACATTCTGGCCAACTGACCCAATATTGACATAAGACTTAGTACTGCTTGTATCCCCATTTTTCCTGAATATCTGAAACCCCATCTCATTTGTTGAATTATCGTTCCAATCTAAACTAATTTGGCTTCCATTTAAAGAAACTCTCAAAGATGTCGGACAAACGATAGCTTCAATCTGTGTTATAAAACTCCAGGCTTGTGTAAAACTACTGTATCCTCCCAAATTCTTTGCTCTTATCCTCCAGAAATATTTTGTCTTATATTGCAGTTTCCTTACGCTTATCTGCGAATTAATCAAAGTAGTGTCATTAATGAGGAGCTTTGAAAAGCTGCTATCGGTCGAAAGCTGAAAATGATAGTTTAAAGCATTTGATATTTTGCTCCATTTTAGAAGCAAATCTACAGGCATGTACTTATAGTTGTTGCCCGGATAGCTTAACAGTGGCATATTTGGAGCATTAATAGTAAAAATACCAGTGATTGTCTTATTTCCATCCATAGTAACTGCTACGGGATTGCTGCTGCCTGAAAGGTCCCCTGACCAGCTTGAAAAATTGCTACCAGAAGATGCTATTGCCTCGAGTGTAAGATTCGCCCCGCTGTTAAATGAACCTGAAAAGGGTAGAGTCCTTAGATTTCCGTTAATTTTTATCTGACCGGTACCGCTTCCGCTTGCGTTAATTGTAAGACTATAAACGATAATTTGAAATGCAGCCGTTACTTTTTTGCTTCCATCTATTGTAATTGTCAAAGGATTTTGAATTCCTGTTACATCCCCGCTCCATCCGTTAAAATTACTGCCAGAAGATGCAACCGCTTCAAGAATTACCTGTACACCATAACTAAATGTCCCGGAATATGGAAGAGACTTTATAACCCCGTTTACTTTTATCTGGCCTGTACCATTTCCTCCTTTATCAATTGTCAGGCTATAAATATTAACGTCAAATAAGGCAGTTATTACTTTATCTTTATCCATTTTAATAACAGCTGGATTTGTATTTCCTGTCAGATCACCACTCCAGCTTGTAAACTTACTGCTGCTATCTGGAATTGCCTCAACTGTAAGGCTTGTCCCAATATTATACAAAGCTGTATATGGAAGCGTAACAAAAGCCCCATTTATCTTTATCTTGCCGCTTCCCCCCTTGTTTATCGTCAGTGTATACTGAATTATCTGAAATTCTACGCTGATTGTCTTATTCCCATTCATAGTCAAAACAGTTGGATTTGCCGTTCCGCTTAAGTCCCCGCTCCATGCAACGAACTTGCTTTGTGTATCAGGCACTGATTCAAGAGTTATGTTAGAATTATAATCAAATGAAGCCGTATATGGCAAAGTGTGCACTAGCCCATTGATTTTAACTCCTCCTGATCCATTACCCAAAGAAGCAATTGAGAGTGTGTATTTTATTACTTCAAATGCAGCTGTTACTGATTTATCACCATTTATGGTAATCGTCGCAGGATTTGCATTTCCGCTTAAGTCTCCTCCCCATCCTGAAAAACTGCTCCCTTTGTCACTTACTGCTTCAAGATTTACTATGGTCCCATAGTTGAATGCACCCACAAAAGGAAGTGCCTGCGCTACACCATTTACCTTGACCTGCCCGGATCCATTACCAGAATTTGTAATAACCAAATTATATTGTATAGGCTTAAAGTTACCTATAATTGTTTTGTTTCCATTCATGACTATTATCACAGGATTGGTTAAGCCTATAAAGCTTCCGCTCCATCCTGAAAAAACATTCCCCTGATCAGCAACAGCTTCCAATTTTACCTGTGAACCGTTTTTATATAAAGATGTAAATGGCAGTGTGCGTATTGTATCATTTACCTTTACCTGTCCGCTGCCTGATTTATCTAAAGAAAGCGTGAATTTGACCTCAGGTGCAAAACCGGCTGTAATTGTTTTATTTGTGTCTATTACTATGGAATCAGGGTTAGCTGCAGAGTTCAGGTCGCCGCTCCAGCCAGTAAAGGAATTTCCAGGATCCGCAACAGCCTCAAGCTTTATTTTGCTGCCTGCTTCATATGGCTGCGTAAAAGGTAAAACCCTAAGAGTATCGTTGACTTTTACTCCACCACTGCCTGTTTTGTTAATAGTAACTGAATATTGGACCAGACTGAATTTTGCATTTAATGATTTATTCCCATTCATCAGAATCAAGATCGGATTTTCTGAACTAATAATATCTCCCGACCAGCCGGCAAAACTACTATTTGTTTGAGAAACAGCTTCAACATTTACTGAGGAATTCCCCCGGAAAACACCTGTATATGGTAAAGTTTTAATCTGACCATTTACTTTTATACTGCCACTTCCATTTCCAGTTTTGTTTATTGAAAGCGTATAGTTTTTTTGCTCACTTATGCTTCCATTTGTATATGTGATTGTAAAAGGATTGCCAAGTGGATCAGTCATAACACTTTCAGGCACAAGGAAATTTAGCTGCGAAGTGCCCCCTTTGTAAATAAACTTCATATTAAGAAGGTTTCCGCTCACTATATTAAGAGCACTCTTCCCAATCCACTGTATGATGACCTTTCCTGTACTATCTGTTACTGTTGCACTTGAAAGATCATTATTTAATTCTACCTGGTTTATCCATTGCAGTATCAATGGGTCATATTGCATTTTTATCAAAATTGAACCAACATTTAAAAAGTCGGTGACATTTACCGGGACAAGAACCGTATCACCAGGAAGGGCATTTAGATTTGAAGTCGAGACTGAAGGGCTCTGAGCTTTTAATACACTGTTGATCAGAAGAATTATTAAAAATAGTAAAAATCTTTTCATGCAAAATTCCCTCTTCTTTTCTTAGCATCAAGACTAACTTATTTCTCTTAAAGAACAGCGGATTTCTTTATTCTATAATTACTTATCTATCTTCTTTTAATGTGGGAATATTCCGGGAATAATTCTGGCAGGCTGAAATAAACCTAATTCAATTGTAGCTGATTCTTAATAGCAATTTTTCTGGGTATGAAAATCATTTGAAAGACATATATTCCTTTTATTTCAGCCTGTCATATCTTCTACACTTAATAATAGTAAGTAAATATTTTATTCTCAGCAAGGATATAAATCAATGGACCCATATAGGTGCAAAGAAAAGAAATGCAACTTAGAATGCTATATTTTGTCTTTTCATGTATTTCTTTAATAAGCATTTTTTTAAGTACTTACTAAATCAACATGATTATAAAATTAGAAAGAATTGTCCCGCTTAAATATTCGTAAATAATTTTAGTAGGCTAACATTTAGGAATCTGGGAGGGTATTAAACGAAAAAACCCCGCAAGAAAACTTGCAGGGCAATAATTGTTTTATTGTAGCGCGTACCGGATTCGAACCGGTGATCTCCGCCTTGAGAGGGCGGCGTCCTAAGCCTCTAGACGAACGCGCCAGTGAAAAAGAACTTTATTTTCTTTTTTTTAATTCGAATTTAGTATACTAATTTACTAAGCAATTCCTATTTTGTCAAATTCTTATTCTTTTATATCAAAGATTTATTTAAAAGAATTATTCAGCCTCCTCTGAATATCATGAAAAAGTAATGACAAAAGGATCACCTGTTTTTAAGTTACCATTTTACTACCAAGAGATTTTTCCTGTGGTAAAAAGTCGTTATTTACAATAGTGCCAAATGGCACTATTTCAGTAATGTCATTTTCTTAACTGAAATATAATTCCCTGCTCTTATCTGGTAGTAATATATACCGCTGGTTAATTCAGAGGCGTTAAGCGATACAGAATATCTGCCACGACTTTTTACTTCATTTACAAGTGTTTTTACTTCTTCTCCCAATACATTAAATACCTTCAGAACAACAAGGCTATTCTCTGGAATTGAATAGTCTATAGTTGTCATTGGATTGAAAGGATTTGGATAATTCTGCTCCAAGTTATACGTTAGAACTGTATTTGATTCCCTTACTTCTGTAGGAGCTTTCTGATTAGCAGTTATTGTTCCTGCCATACCCACTCCTCCTGGTCCGCCATGAAATATGCAGTAGTAACTGTGCAGTCCTGGATATAATATTACAACCTTAAAGATTGATGTTGTGCTGTTCATTGGTGAATTCCAGGCATCTGGCCCCGTTGTGCTATCAGAGGTTGTCGTATGTGTCCCGCTTACCCACATAAAAGTCACTGTATCACCTGCTGTAATTGTTATATCTCTTGGAGTAAAACTAAAATTGGCAACCTGGACCGTAAAATTTTTCTGAGCATAAGTTCCGCTAATAAATACAATTACCCAGATAAGCAATGTATATTTTATACATTTCATCTTTCTCTCCTTAAAAATATTTTTGTCAATTAATACTTATTCAATTAACTTTACCTAAATTAAAAATTGTTCTTTTTGCTTATGTTTTTCTTTTGCCTACATAGATCCAGTAGTTTTTTTTCCTATATTGTGACAGCAGCGAGATATAAATTCTCCATCGCCAATAATTTATCATAATGTTTTATTTTTAAGGGGATATACATGAAAAGGATTTTACTTTTTATACCAATTTTATCTTTCATATCTTTGACCTTAAATGCGCAGCAGGCAGAAAAGAAACTCTATCCAAATCAACAAACTTTCCAGAAAGTTTGTGATGGGATGAAGTTTCCCGAGGGTCCAGCATGGGATAACAAGGGTAATGTTTTTGTTGCAAACTGCTATGGCAATTGGATTACGCGCATAAAAGGAGAAAAAACTGATACTTTTATTGTTGCTCCAACAAAGCCCTTTGATTTCCAAAAGATTAACGGATTGACTGTCTTTAAAGATGGAAACCTTTATGCATGCGAATCCGGAAAAGGAGCGATCATAAGGTTCTCTCCTGATGGAAAAAACTGCGATGTAGTCTGCAGCGGATATAATGGGAATAAGTTTAACCGCCCAAACGACCTTGCCTTTGACCCAAAAGGTAATCTTTATTTTACAGATCCTAAGTCATATGATACAAATAAGTTAGATGGTACTGTCTACATGATACCAAAAGGACAAAACAAAGCTGTTGTTGCCTTTAGCGGATTAGCTTTCCCAAATGGGATTGCCTTCTCTGCAGATGCGAAAAGCTTATTTGTATGCGAATCAGCTTATCAAAGAATAATTAAATTCCCTGTAAAAAAAGATGGTACACTTGGCAAGTTCTCTGTATTTGCAGTCCTCCCTGGCGGCGACCCCGACGGCATAGCATTCGATAAAAAAGGCAACTTGTATGTTGCTCATTTTGGAGGCGGAGCTGTCTATGTTTTTTCACCAAAAGGAAAGCAAATTAAAAAAATATCTGCCCCGGGTAAAAAGCCTAGCAACCTCGAATTTGCAGGCAAAGACATGAAGACTCTTTATTTAACTGAAGACGAAACAAATGCTGTTTATAAGATGAGAGTAGATGTTCCGGGTATGGTACTTTTTTCCTCGCAGAAATAAATTTAATTTTCACCTGATCTTTACTTTACTCATATAAGTAATATTAAAAATTTGAGATGAAAAAAAGCCGCAAGGATTATAAAATACTGCTAAATGGAATTGAGACAGTAAAACTAGTCCCGGGCTTTCTTTCATCTCCAAGTCTTGATGGACTGTTTACCTTTATTACCCCTTTGTGATTCTTTATTATCTGGTTTACAACAGATAAGCCTAAACCTGTCCCCTCAAAATTTTTATTCTTTATATTAGATGCCCTGTAAAATTCCTTAAAAATATCAGCTGTTTCACCTGCGGGAATGCCAATACCATTGTCGCTGATCTCGACAATAATATTTGCTTCGTCTTCTTTCACCAGAATCTCTATAAGTCCATATAATTCCACATATTTTACTGCGTTACTTACTAAGTTTGATAAAGCAATCTCAAGTAATGTCTTATCCCCCTTTATCTTCCTGGAAGAACTCAAATTATTTACTATTTTTAAGGAAATGGATTTTGCCTCAAGCTGGAGTTTTTGATTGCAGACTATAGTATCAATTATCCCTGGAATGTCAACATCTTCAAGCGGCATCTCATCTAGTAACCTGAGCTTTGAAATATGCAGTACATTGTTTATCATTTTTATTGCTTCATTAGATCTGTTTCGTGCCCTGTTTAATTTATTTACGATCTCCTGATTTATTGGACCAAGATAACTCCCTAATATCAGATCAAGAAATGTCTGCACTGAGGCTATTGGAGTCTTGATCTCATGGACTATACCCATTACATACTTTTCCTTTGCATATTCACTTTCTCTTAATTTATTTATGCTTTCATAAAGCTCTTTTTCCCTTAAATACAACTCTCTGGCTATCTTGTTTGCTATTATGACACTTATTATGATCATTGAACTGAATATTAGAAGAAATATCGAGATGTATTGTAAATTATCATAAAATGGCTTTTCAAGCAGTCCCTTTATTGAATGATGAGCTATTAACCCTGCATATTCACAGTAAAAGATCAGAGATAAGACGCAGATGACTGATCCGGCAAGAATATAAACAATATAACCCGGAAGTATCATACTCCCTATTATCATATGAAATATGTAGAAAAGGTACATGGGATTTTCAATCCCTCCCATATAATAGACCAGGATCGTAAGAGATATAAGATCAAAGAGCATTTGCAGAAGTGAAAAATGCAGTCCATTTAATCTGCCTGCAATAAATCCTGTACTCCTGCAGATAATGTGAAAATTTATATTATACAAAAGTATAAGGAGTGTAATTACTACTATTACATTTACCTGCTCTTTGCTTAATTGGATCCCAAGCAGATATTTTGCACCAATGAGCATAGCTGTAAGCATAAATACAGCTCCATAACGAAGCTCAATAAACCAAAGATTTCTCTTTCTTATTGATTCATGAAATTCATTATAATGTGTAACCCAAGGAGGAATTAGATTGAACATCTGAACCTCTGCTTATTCTAAAAGTAAGGATTTCTCCCTATTTTCAAAATCAAACTACTCTATTAATATAATTTTATCAAGACCGGATTTTTTAAGCGACTTTATAAAAAAATAATTGACATTGATAATGATTATTATTGCCATTATCTTTGTGTTTATTATGTTAAACTGAAATGCCCATAGATTATCTGTAAATGGTATATTAAAATTAATACACTGGGATATTACAAACATACCTATGGCATAAAACCTTAAAAACATATTGACTTTTTACATTAAATAATGCGTACTAACTATATGAAATACAACATTTTACTAGCTTTATTATTCTTGTCTTTTATTACATACGTTGGGTGCAAAGATACAGTTACAGCTGAGGATGTTAGCAAGAGGACAATACCTTCTAGTAATGTTAGTTACAACAAAGATCTTCAGCCGGTTCTTGACCTCTACTGTAATACTTCGAAGTGCCATGACGATAATTCAAGGGCAGGAGGACTGAGCTTTACTTCATATCAGAATACAACTTCTGATCCGACTGTTGTTATAAAAGGATATCCGGAAAATAGCAGGCTAATTTGGGTCATACAACCCGGGGCAAGTAATCCAATGCCTCCGATCAATTATCCTCCGCTCAATCAAAATCAGATCGCTGGATTTACTACATGGATAAAAGAGGGTGCAAAACCAAACTGATCTCCCGAAGCAAGTTTGTCCTGAAGATCCTTTAATTGCACCGCCTATAGAATTTTTCTTTTACTAAAGTTTTATCAAATAAATGGCTATAAAAACTATAGCCATTTCATCTTTTTATACCATTCGCATGTCTTTCTTATTCCCTCTTCTGCTGAGATCTCCTGATGATATCCAAGCTCTCTAACAGCCTTGCTTGTATCACAGGTCCAGTATTCCTGAACAAGATCGCGCGCTTTTTCTAAATTCAGAGTCGCTGGCTTTGAGCTGAACATTGAAAAGAATTGTGCAATTGCGGCAATTGTATAAACGACCGGATGTGGGACTTTTACTTTTATTGGTCTTTTATTTAAGACCTTGGCTGTAATCTGACCTATTTCATTCCAGGTGTAATATTTCTCTGAACCTATAAAATAAGTGTTGCATGCCGAATGTGGATTTGTTGCTGCCAGATAAAATCCCCTTACCAGGTCATCAGCGTGAATAAGACTTAGCTGCTGATCCTTCAAGCCAACCATGGTCATTAAACCTCTGTTGAATGTCTGGAAAAAGATAAATATCTCTGTATCTCTTTCACCATAAACAGCAGGTGCCCGGCAAATTGTAATTGGAAGCTTGTCCATATATGTTTTTGCAAGCTTTTCTTCCTCAAGTTTACTTTTGGCATAAGTTGTTATTGGATGAGGATCTGTTTGTTCATTTACATGCTTTCCACCCAAGGAAGGGCCGCAGGCAGTCTGACTGCTAACAATTAAAACTCTTTTTAATTTATCTTTTATTTCTAAAGCTGTGTCAAGTATTGCCCTTGTTGTTTCAACATTACCCATAAAGTATCCATCGGGTGTCTTTGATTTTACAACTCCTGCTACATGATAGATATAATCAGCATCCTTAAAGGCTCTCTTTAATCCATCTTTATCAAAAAGTCCACAGTCAAATATTTCAACATCTTTACCGCTAAGCCACTTTAGATTACTTGATTTCCTGGTAATACAGCGGACCTTATAGCCTTTATCAAGGAGTAGATCAACTAAGTGACTACCTACAAAGCCGTTAGCCCCAGTCACAACTGCTATCGGGTTATTTTCCATTTCGAATTTCCATTTGATTTTATTGGGATTTAATTATACATTATGCATTAAAATTTTTGAATAATAATTCATAATTAAATTTAAAAGCAAAGATATAAAGAAAGAATTTAATTTCATATAAAGTATAAAATATCTGGAGGAAAATTTTGGATCTATTCACGAAATGCTTTGATTTTACAAGGGCTGACGAGATAAAAGCTGCTGGTCTTTATCCCTATTTCAGACCCATTGAGGAGAATGAGGGACCAGTAGTAAAGATTGAGGGCAGAAATGTTATAATGGCAGGATCCAACAATTATCTGGGATTAACAGCCGACCCCCGTGTAAAAGAGGCTGCTGTTAAAGCTATTGAAAAATATGGAACCGGTTGCTCTGGTTCTCGTTATCTTACAGGAACAATTGACCTTCATAACGAACTTGAAGCAAAACTCGCAAAGTTTTTTGGCAAAGAAGCATGCCTTTTGTTTAGCACCGGCTATCAGACTGCTCAGGGTATTATCCCTACTTTAGTTCAGCGCGGTGATTATGTTATCTCCGATAAAGATAACCATGCATGCATTGTTGTTGCTAACCTTATGGCAAAGGGTGCTACTGGTGAAGTAGTACGTTATAAACATGCCGATATTAATGACCTTGAAAGGGTTATTAAAAAGCTTCCTCTGGAGGCCGGAAAACTTATTGTTAGTGATGGTGTTTTTTCAACTGGTGGTGAAATTGTTAACTTGCCCGAAATGGTCAGAATTGCAAAGCAGTACAATGCACGCCTTTTAATAGACGATGCTCATTCGGTTGGAGTGATTGGAAAAGGCGGAAGAGGTACAGCAAGTGAATTTGGCCTTGTAGACGAGGTCGATATGACGATGGGTACTTTCAGCAAGACTTTTGCTTCTTTGGGCGGATTTGTTGTAGGTGCTGAAAGAGTAATTAACTATCTAAAGCATCAGTCCCCTGCTCTGATCTTTGCAGCTTCTCCTACACCTGCTTCTGTTGCTGCTGCAATAGCTGCTCTCGAAATACTAATTGCTGAACCTGAGCGCGTAACTAAACTGATTAGAAATGCAGACAAAGTCAGAAAATGCCTTAAAGAAGCCGGATTCAACGTCGTCGATAGCAGAACAGCTATTGTGCCTATTATTATTGGTGATGACCTAAAGACTTTCCAGATGGGTAAAATGCTCTTTGACGATGGAGTATTTGTTAATGTATTTATAGCACCTGGAGTTCCTCAGGGCCGCCAGATGATGAGAACCAGCTATATGGCTTCTCACGAAGATGAACACCTTGATTACATTATAGATGCTATCAAACGTAGCGGAAAAAAACTCGGTATTATTGAATAAATAAATAATATTTCTTAAGTGCTTTGAACTCAACCCGTCTGCTTACTTTTTTAGACGGGATGAGTTCTTTTTTTATTTACAGACCTTTGAAAACAAAGGCTTACATTTTTATTATTTAGCTTCTTTTTGAGAGGTAAAGCCAATGAGTTCAGTTACAATTAAAACTGTAAGTTCGAAAAAAGAACTTATGCAGTTTATAAAGCTTCCCTGGAAGATATATCAAAACGACAAATACTGGGTCCCACCTTTGATCATGGACCGGAAAAAAATATTAAATAAAGAAAAGAACCCTTTCTTTCAGCATGCTGAGATGGAAATGTTTCTTGCTGAAAAAAATGGCGAACTAGTCGGCCGTATTGCAGCTATTAAAAATGATTTGCACAATAAGGTTCATAACGAAAAGACAGGACATTTCGGCTTTTTTGAATGCATTGACGACCAGGAAGTAGCAAATGCACTGTTCGATTCTGCAAAAAAATGGGTGAAGTCAAAAGGCCTTACTAAAATTCTTGGACCTGCAAGCCCTTCGAGTAACGACGAATGGGGTATGCTCTTAGATGGTTTTGATGACGAACCAAGACTCCTTATGCCTTATAATCCGGCCTACTACCTGAAACTTTGTGACTGCTATGGATTCAGAAAAGCAAAGGACCTTCATGCTTATAAACTTGAAAATCAGAAGGTTTGCTCTTCAGAAAAATTAAAACGCATTGCAGAGATAGCCAGGCAAAGAAGCGGACTTGAAATAAGTCAGCTAAATATTAAAGATTTTAAGGGTGAACTTGAAAAGGTTAAATACGTCTATAATAAAGCTTGGGCTCCTAACTGGGGTTTTGTACCCTTAACAGACGCAGAACTTGATGCAATGGCAGAAGACCTGAAACCTCTTGCTGAACCATCACTAGTCCTTTTTGGACATATAAATAATGAATTAGTTGGTTTTGCCCTTGTTATGCTTGATTATAACCAGATATTCAAAGAGATGAATGGCAAACTCTTCCCATTTAATTTCCTAAAGCTTAAGACCAAGAAGAAAAACATTACATGGTCCAGAGTAATCACTCTCGGCGTAATCCCTGAATACCAGAAACGCGGTTTAGATGCAGTCTTCTACTGGGAAGTCGTTACAAGAGCTCATAAACTTGGAATTGATCTTGGCGAAGCTAGCTGGATTTTAGAAGATAATGAAATGATGAATAGAGGTGCAAATGTAATGAACGGTGACCTTTATAAGAAATATCGCTTATATGAAATGGAAGTCTGATAGAGCTTAACTATTTAGTTTTTTTAAGTAATGGTCTTTTCTAAAAAAAGGCCATTACTTTATGTGTTTATACAGATAATAGTAACCAATTAATAAAGCAATTCTTTCTTTATTTCAGGATGTCTTCTATGCTGAAAAGATTATTATTACTCCTTTGTCTTTACTCCCCTCTTCTTGCACAATTTTCTTCAACTGATTTCGAATTGGCCAGTTCTACTTTTGAACGTAAGATCGATAAAAAAACAATCGACAGATATTTAACTTCAGCTTTCCCATCTGAAGTTAAAGCTGCTCTTCTTAGCCTTGGTAACTTGCAGGATACATCTTTTGTTAAGGATATAGTTAAACTGGATTATAAAAAATACGGTGATTATATCTCATTTGCCCTGGGACAGTCAGGAGTAAATCTTCAGTCAGAAGAATTTCTGCTAGATAAGATTCAAACTAACTCAAATCCCCCGGAATATCAGAGGCTATGCCTCGAGGCCTTAGGAAGGTGCGGAAGCCTAAATTCTCTTAATAGTATTCTGGACTTATATTTATCTGGAAAACTGCAAAACCCGGATGGAATTTCGATAGCAATTGTAAACTTCTCTCAAAGAAGCATAAAACCTAAGGACTCTTCAGAATTAAACGTTCTGTTAAAGGAGCTTACAAATCTTGCTACACCTGTCAAAAGAAGGATTGATGCGGCCTTTGCTCTTTCAAGAGTATCTTTACCCAGATCGAGTGCCAACGAGCTCCTGAGGGTGTTATTTGAAAACGCTGGAACTGAAAATGACCTGGTATTAAAACAATATGTCCTTGCTTGTCTAAGAAGAATAAAGATCTCCCCTGATAGCCCCGAACAAATAAGATCTCTTATTACTAATAAAGATTGGAGAATTAGAACCGAAGCTGCAAAAGTAATAGTTTTTCATAGTTTCAGGTCCTCAGAGGAGCTCAAAAGGTTTCTTACTTTACTAAATGATGTAAATCCAAATGTCTCTCGTCAGACTGCAATATCTCTTAAAGATATCAATATTGACAATTCTCTTTTGTTTCTTCTTAAAGATGAGCTAAAAAGAAAGCTGCAGGATAGCTCTATTACCGATAATACCAGAGGTGAGCTATTTGTAACTTACTGTAAGTTCTCTCCGGATGAGGTTTTTACTTTGGCTGAAAGTCAAAAAAGTAACGTTAAACCAAGCTTTATTTACAGGGCCCTTAGTGAAAACGTTAAAAGTCCTCTGGAAAACCTTTCTTACCTGTTAAAAGGAATTGAAGCAGCTGATAATAATGAGAAACTCGAAATACTTAATTCAATGCTTTCAATGCAGGATCTCCTAAGCAATAATACTCAGCTTAGCAGTTATCTGCTTTCTAGTCTTTCTTCGAACTTTCCAGCCGTAGTTTCAATTGCTGCTGACGGGATTGACTCGATCTTTATAAATTCACACCAGGATGAATTAAAGAAAATAATTACCCGCCAGGTGCATCTTAACCTGAATAACTCATCCTTTTCAGAAAGCAATATATCACTTGTAAATCTTGCAAAAAGAATTTCTCCCGGTCTTTCTAATGATCTTTTACTTCTTCTCAGATCTTCTGAGCTTTCATCTATGCAAGGATTTGCAAGCAGAGAGCTTGGCAAGCCATATAACATAACAAAGAAGATGAATAATTTTTTTGAGATCTGGACAAATGCTTTCAAATATCGATATGCAAAGGTTACCACAAATAAAGGGACATTTCAGATTAAATTCCATCCGGAATATGCCCCTATAAGTGTCGGAAATTTTTGCAAACTGGCTCAGTCAGGCTTCTTTGACAAAGTTATTTTTCACCGTGTGGTTCCTGATTTCGTCATACAGACAGGTGACCCGGAAGGAACCGGCTGGGGCGGACCGGGTTATGAGATCATTACTGAATCGTCACCTGTTCCTTTTGACAGATCATATGTTGGTATGGCCTCATCAGGAAAAGATACCGAAGGATCTCAGTGGTTTGTAATGCATAGCAATTTTCCCCATCTGAATGGTAAATATTCAAATTTCGGGAAAGTAACTAGCGGAATGGATATCGTAAACCAAATCGATCAGGGAGATAGCATAATTAGTGTTGAATTGATTAAATAGCATTAAAGTAAGATACTTAAAGCTAAAATCAGATACTTAGAGTTTTTTTATCTGGGACTTTACGTATTCATTTATATGCTTCTTTTTTTGTGCTAAACTTTCTGGCTTTAGGTGTTAAATTTATCTGGATTTACTTGTTATTTCCGGTTTTAAGTGCAGATTGCGGATCAATAAAGAGAAATTCAAAGTTTTGCTATTTTATCTCAGGGTTTTACTCTTTATTTTCCGCAATCTGCACCAATCATATTACTTAACTACCTGAAAGACTGAATCTAAAACGGTCCCGTCTACCCATTTAACAACAGCAACAACTTTATCTTTATTTACAACAGGTTTTGCTGGTTTACCGCCGCATATTTCATAGACTTCATCACGGATCTGTTTTATAGGCTTTATCGGAAGACTGCTCTCCTTAAGAGCTTTTAAAAGGTCCTTTCTCTTTGGATTAATTGCAATTCCCCTTTCAGTTATAATAACATCTATCAATTCACCTGGACCGCAAATGGTCGTAACTTCATCCATTATAACAGGTATCCTGTCGCGAAACGATGGAATTGCAAGAATTGTACACTTAGAATATAAACAGTTCTGCCAGCCTCCAATGCCATGAAGAAGATATCCATCTGAATGAGTTACAACGTTAGCATTAAAGTTTATGTCCACCTCTGTTGCTCCAAGTACAGCAGCATCAATTATTGAGGCGAAGTTTCCCTTCCCATGAAAATTATAACTTGTAAATGGACTTGTATTAACGTGATTTGGGTTTTCTCTCATCGACCTGACTCCTTCAAGGTCAAATGTCTGCCCGTCAAGTATATAGTCGGTTAACCCTTCTTCTAATAATTCTACTAAATACTTTGTGCTGCCGCCTCTGACAAACCTTGCCTTTACGCCTTTTGCTTTCATTCGCTCTTTTAAGTAGAGTACAAAAGCCAGGTTAGTACCTCCTGATCCAGCCTGAAAAGAAAATCCATCTTTCATTATTCCAGCTTCTTCAATAAACTGCGCAACATATTCAGCAATCAGAAGCCTGTCGGGACTTTTTGTAATTTCTGTTGTTCCAGAGACAATTTTTGTTGCATCTCCAAGAGAGTCAACCTGAACAACATAATCGACGTTATTTCCCTGTATCTGCCATGGGACACAAGGAAAAGGGACCAAATTGTCTGTAACGACAATTACCCTGTCAGCATACTCTGAATCGGCAAGAGCAAAGCCAATTAGCCCACAGGCTGATTTTCCGTTTACACCATTTGCATTCCCAAATGGATCTGCCGTTGGAGCTGCAATTACTGCTATATCTATGTGTACTTCTCCATCCTGGACAGCCTGATACCTGCCGCCATGAGAGCGCAAAACTCCAATTCCCTTCATTTTGCCTTCTGTTGTAAACTTTCCTAGAGGACCATTCATACTCCCTTCAATATGATGGATAGTTCCATCTTCCAGATACTGAAGCAGATGCTGATGAATTGGGAAAGAGGCACTTGGAAACCACCTTATATCCTTTACTCCCATAGATTTTATGGTATCAAACAAAATATTTGTAAGATCATCTCCATTTCTTAAGTGATGGTGAGTCGAAATTGTCATCCCATCACGCAAGCCAGCTTTTTTTAGTGCATCCTTAAGGCTTTTTACAACTTTATTTCCTTCTTCCGGATAGTCAATGCAGCTTCTTATTGGCGGCTTTGCTTTACATCCATTTGGCCTGTACTGATTTACACCCTGAAAAGGTATTTGAGCCTCACCATTGATTTCTACTGGAACAAAACGCCCTAGAGCATTTTCTGTAAGTTTCATGATAATCTCTTCTTTTATAAAAATAAAATTGTTTACTGTTAACTTTCTTACTTCTCTTCCGTTTCCCGCCAGTTCTCTTTTATAAGTTTATTTATTTGGGCAAGATGAATAGTTCTTTGCGCCCTCTTTACAACAGGAGCATCAATCATTTTGCTGCCCAAAGCCACTACACCTATTCCATTTTTCTCGGCCTCTTCAAAGGCTTTTACTATCTTCTTTGCTTTTTCTATTTCTTCACTAGTGGGAGCAAAAGATTCATTTATTATCTTTATCTGCCTTGGATGTATGCAGCCTTTTCCTTCAAATCCCAAAGCCTTTGCCTCAAGAACGCTTTTGCGCAAACCTTCCATATCGTTGACATCAGAAAATACAGTATCAATTGCCTGTATCTGTGCAGCCTTTGCTGCATTTACAAGCATTGTACGGGCAAAATAGCTTTCCTTTCCCTCATCTGTCCTCTGAGTGCCAATATCGGCCGTGTAATCCTCTAAGCCAATAGCAAGAGCACAATTGTTCTCAGAGGCTGATGCAATATTATATGCATTTATTACACCCTTTGCGCTTTCAATTATGGGCATGTAATAAATATCGTCCTTTATATTATATTCTTTTTTTAAGCGCATTACTTCATCTTCTAATTCTATTATCTGAACTGCTTCCTCACACTTTGGGACTAAAATTACATGAACGTTGTGAGGAATAATATACTTTAGGTCTTCCTTTCCTTTAGGCAGCTGATTTATGCGAACCATCCTTTCGGCTCCATAAAAGTCCACTGCCCTTAATGCATTCCTTACTACAAGCTGCGCAGCATCTTTCTCCGATGGAGCCACACTATCTTCAAGATCAAGTATGATCGCATCCGGCTCATGAAGACCAGCATTCATAAAAAACTTTGGCTCATTACCAGGAAGATAAAGCCTGCTTCTTCTTAACCTTTCTTTTGTTGTCTTGTAGCTGTTCTTTTTATTTATTGGAAGTAAAAACTCCTTTGTCAATTCGGGGCATAGCCTTTTTACTGCAAGCTCAAACCTTGCGGCCATTACAAAGGGCAGGGCTCCGCTATCTTCAACAGATATTTCGGCATTCTTGAGGTCAAAAAAGGCACACATTTCTTCCAGGAACGCCCTTATTGATTCCCCGTACATAGAATTAACTTTACTTATTAGGTTGATTTTTATGCCGCCTGTGGTCTTCTGTTCTATTTCAACAAAACAATCTGAGCGGACTTTGTCTCCTCTCTTACCGGCAGACACTTTGATAGGCTTTTGTGACATGATAATTTCTCTCAAAGCTTGTTTGTAATTCTCTTTTCTTAAAGAAATGAGGTACAGTATTGTTTTAATAGATATATTGTACCTCCAGGAAAGACTTCTTAAACGACTAATGCATCCATGAATTCCCGGGCAGTCAGCTTCTCACAGTTAAAGATCATCTCCTTTACCTGTTTCTGCTTTTCTAAGCTAAGCAGCTTTGAGGACAGAGCGTTAAATTTGTTCTCCAGATCTTCAATTGTCATTGGTTCCCTGGGATCACCCTTTGGATATTCAAGATATTCAGTAAACTCTCTTCCATCTTTTGTCCTTACAACTACTCTGGAAGGTTGTTTTGCCGGAAACATCTTCTCAAATTCAACCGATGCTTCCCCTTTTATCTTGTCTATTACTTCCCATATTCTGGGATCTTTTAGTTTCTCCTCAGAAAATGAGTTTGTCGTTATTTTATGGTCTACTAGAGCGGCAGCTATACAATATGGAAGTGAATGATCTGCTGTCTCTCTGGATTCAGGACGGTATTTATGCGGATCAAAGAGTATATCACACGCGCGGGCTATTGTGCTTACAGTTACAGAATCGATCTGATCATATGTTATATCGTTCTTTGTAACTACTTTCAATGTACATGTAATATGCGTATGTGTAAGAGCCTCTGTAGGAAAGGCTTTCATTGAGCAGTCAAGTATTTTAAAACGCTTTCCAAGGTCACATACCATTTTATCATTGTCCCATTTTGGGCCAAAGACATCCATCAAACCTTCTTTCCCTTCAAATACAGCTTCAGTACCACTGTAGCCTTTTTTTGCCATAAGAGCTGCAAAAACTCCAGATTGAACTGCCATAGGATCTACTGTATTTTTCATCATCGTAAGCTTCCCAGCTGTAGGACAGCCAATTGTGTGATTGTGGCATCCATTTATTCCAATGGCATTGACCATCTGATCAGCTGTAAGGCCGAGGATTTTTCCTGCAACTATAGGCGAGACAAACTGTGTAAGAGTTGCATGATGCCATTTCCTTTCACGAACCCCCGGAATTGCAAACTCGCACATTCTTTGTTCAAATTCATACGCAAGAACAATAGCTGTAATAACTTCCTTCATCGTAAGGCCTGTCATTTCAGCTGTCGACAGTGCGGCAGGAATAAGATCTGATGGATGAGAAGGATCCTCTTTCCAGTATATATCATTAAAATCAAGTGCGCGGATCATAAGTGAGTTTATCAGCGTAGCATTTACTGCGGGAAGTTTTTCTCCAAAACCTATTAAAGTAGACTCCTCTTTACCTGAGATCTCTTTATAGATATCTTTCAATATATTAACATCTTTTGTATGATAGCCTCCGTATGCGCATCCAATTGAATCATACAAGTAACGCTTTACTTCGTGAATTACCTCAGCAGGCAGGTCCTCATATTTCAGATTGACTGCAAATTCGGATATTTGTCTTGATATTGACTTTTCCATAGAGCCCCTGTAAATAATTAACAAATTAAAAATACTTTTCTATTAACTTTTTCCCTTTTAACTTCTTACTTTTAACCTCTTTCTTTTAACTTTTTCTACTTACAGATTCTTCTTTACCCATTCTTCCAGTCCGCCTGTTACAATTAGCTCCTGTGCTGCTGCGCCAACAGGACTGAACTTATAGGTCTTGTCACCGGCCTTTAATTCAGACTTTCTGAAATCCAGAGTGGCTATTATACCGGTTTTTACCGTCAGCTTTGTGCTTCCAAACTTCTCTTTTAGATCTTTTACAAGCTCAGGAGATTCTATCAGAAGAAAACCATTGTTCAGTGCATTTCTTTTATATGTCTCGTTAAAAGAACCTGCAATCACTAAGCTTATCCCCCTGTATTTTAATGCTGTAGCTGCCTGCTCACGGGAGCTGCCGGTTCCAAAATTAAAACCTCCAACTAGTATGTCACCCTTGCTTACTACTTTTGTAAATTCAGGGTCATAATTTTCCATGACTACAGAAGCCTGCTGCTCTGCCGTAAAGTCATCAATGTAGGTATATTTCCCGGGATAAATCCCATCTGTATTCATATTGTCCTGATGGCAGAAAATGAGTTCACCCGTAAGTGCCTCTGGAAATCCGGATATTATTTTTATCTCGCCTGTTTGATTTACCTTCTGTGTATTTTCACGTATTGTACCACTAAGTTTTACCGAATCACCATTAAAGGGAAGATCAATACAACCTGAAATAGCCGATGCGGCAACAACAGCCGGAGAAGCCAGATAGGCTTGAGCAGTTGGGGAGCCCATCCTTCCCTTAAAATTCCTGTTTGTAGCCGAAATGCCAATTTCCCCATCTTCAAGCAACCCTGTCCCTAAGCCAATGCATGGGCCGCATCCGGGCGGAAGAGCAATTGCACCTGCTTCTATTAGTGCCTGCCAATCACCCTTCTTTTCAGCCTCTAATTGCACTTCACTTGAAGCGGCTGCTATATAGAACTTTACTCCTTCAGCAACTTTCCTGCCTTTTACTATGCGCGCTGCTTCTGAAATATCCTCCAGCCTGCTGTTAACACATGAGACCAGGTAAGCTTTGTCTATCTTTACACGCTTATCTTTTAATTCTGAAACAGTTGACATCACTTTCACAGTGTTTGGCCCGGAGACATATGGCTCTACAGTTGACAGGTCAAGCTTTAATTCTTTTGCATAATAAGCATCAGCATCAGCTTTTATAGTCTCTTTTTCCAAAGCCTCAATTCTTTTTAAGTTAACTCTTGGGTGCATCCCATTTCCATCAATATCTGAGTTTACACCCTGGAGCCCTCTTTGGGCAATATACTCTTCCCTCTTCTTAAGCCAGGAGAAAGTAATATCATCTACCGGGAAAATGCCAGCTAAAGCTCCCCATTCTGTGGTCATATTTGCAATTGTAAGCCTTTCATCTACCGAAAGATACTTAATGCCTTCACCGCTAAATTCTATGGCATGGTTTAAGACCTCATCGTGGTTAAAAAAGCCGCACAGGGCAATAATTACATCTTTGCCCGTTACTCCTGGTTTTAATTTCCCATTTAGCTCAACTTTTGCTACGGGAGGCACCTGCCACCATGTCCTTCCTGTAGCCCAAATGGCTGCCGCATCTGTCCTTACTATGGGAGTCCCAAGGCATCCAAGTCCGCCATACATATTGGAATGACTGTCTGAGGCCACAACCATTGTCCCTGGCCAGGCATAACCTTCTTCACACATAATCTGATGTCCAATACCCCTGCCTGCCGGATAGAAATCTGCACCCATTGACTTTGAGAACTCTTCTATCCTTTTATACTTCTCTAAATTCTTTTCGCTTTTATCCTGCACATTGTGGTCAAGTGCATTTACAACCTGGCGGGGATTAGCCAGTTTTTTAGCTCCGATACTTCTAAACTTTGGTATTACTGCTCCTGTATTATCGTGTGTCATTACATAGGCAGGCTTTATCGAAAGGTAATCACCGGAATGCACTTCAAAAGAATCATCTAATCCGACTGCGTATTTCTGAGCAATCTTCTCAACTAAATTCTGTGACATTTATTTTTTACCTCCGTATTTTCTCAAAATGAAATAACGAGAAGCCTGAAAAAGGCAAAGTATGCAGTTTCTTTTTCTTTTGCAGTAAAAAAAATTGGTGACTGCTTTACTTGGCCTTTCTCATTATAAAGCTAAGCCTTGAAGGGATCAAAGCTTACAAAATCAGCATGATGAACAATTATCGACTCAACTGTCCTCATTCCAAGGTCACCCTCTTTTGAATGAGTAGCAATTATATGCAGTACTTCAGCTGGAATGTGAAAACGGTCAGCAATTCCTATTCCGCTAAAAGGATGCCTAAGAAGCTTGCCCGCATTGCTGGTCTTTAATTTTCCATCTGAAATTTCGTACTCAAGAAGTTTACCTACATCGATTAGTATGGCTCCTGCAATAAGTACATCCATATCTATCTTTATCTCATCACCAAAATTCTCCTTCATTATCTTTGCCATCTCGACTGCAAGTTTTACACACGTACGTTTATGATTCATAAAACTTATCTTGCAGTCTTTTATTAGGAGTGAAAATGGTATTTTTTCAAGATCTTCAGGCGAAAGCACACTATTTTCTATTGCGTAGATCCAGCAATCAAGGACCTTTTCTCTTAAAGAAGCATCTTTAATCCAGTTTATCTCAGGCCATATCTTAAGAACTTTCTCTTTCATACGCCCCTCCTCTAATTAAAGATTACTTATTATTGCATCTGTCATCTGCTGCGTTGAGCAAGCGCCATACTTAAAGACATCTGCTCCACCTTTGAGCTTCATCATATCATATGTCCTTACCTTGCCCTCTTCAATGACTTTTGCAATGGCACTTCTGATCTTCTTTGCCTTATCGTTTTCACCTATATGATCAAGCATCATACAGGCACTCATTATCATTGCTATGGGGTTAACAATTGAAGGATTTAATTCCTGATACTTTGGAGCCGAGCCATGTGTTGGTTCAAAAACAGCAACGTCCTGACCAATATTTGCGCTGCATGCAAATCCAAGTCCACCAATTAGACCTGCAAAACCATCACTTATTATATCACCGAACATGTTTTCAGCTACTATAACTCCATAATTCTCAGGATTTTTTGTAAGCCACATCATCTGAGCGTCGATGTTTGTATCCCACAGTTCTATTCCAGGATAATCCTTTGCAATCTCTTTTGCTAACTTAAACATCATTCCCGAGGTTTCCCTTAAAACATTTGGCTTTTCACACAAAGTAAGATTCTTATAGCCGTATTTTTTAGCATATTCAAATGCAGCTGTAAGAATTCTCTTTGAAGCCTGACGGGTAACTATCCTGGTCGAGATTGCCATATCCTCTGAGGCAACGTCCTTAAAAAACTTCATCTTTGGGTGTGTCTCGAGTGCGTCGCGGACCATTTTGGGCGGATTTGTCCATTCTACACCTGCATAAAGCCCTTCTGTATTTTGCCTGAAAATAACGCAATTTACCATTGGCTCTTCAAAACCATTATCACATCTTCTTATAAAATTAAGTGGATTGCCTTTGAAAGAAATACAGGGACGAATGCAGATATCTAAATTGAAATGCTGCCGTAGACCGACGATAGGACTGAAATAAACATAGCCTTTCCCCTTCAAGGAGGGATCTAATTCCTTTTCTGCTGCATCTTTTGGCTTACTCGTTATTGCCCCAAATAAACCAACTTTGTGTTCGCTTAACAGATCAATAGTTCTCTTTGGAAGTGCATTGCCTTCCTTGATCCAAAAATCCCAACCGATATCACCATTAACATAATTTGCTTCAAATCCAACTGCTTCCAAGACTCTTATTGCTTCAGGTAAAACGGTCTTACCGATACCATCTCCGGGCATTGATACAATTGTCCGCATAACTTTAGTCCTTTTTTTAATGAACGTGGATTATTTACAGTTTTTTAATGAACGTGGAATATTTTCAACATCTAAATTAGATAATTCCCTTTTGCTTATCAAGAATGCCATATAATTTATTCTCAAAATCGGATAAAAGGGGTTGTTTATAATGCAAATCACATAAAGGAAAGTTTATTGATTTGATTTTTATTCCCATTTTCATCTAACTTTAAGAAGATATGTCGCATATAGTGAAGATTTGATAAATAAATGAAAAGAATAAAAGAGTTTTACTTTTTTTTAATTACGTAAGTACTTTATTAACTTCCATAGGGTAAAACATGAGACTACAAAGGTTTTTTTTAGTAGCAGCTATTGCATTATCTTTAATTTATATAAATGGTTGTACTGAGCATAATACTAATCCAGATGAATCACAAAATATGAACAGCAACCAAAATCCACCATCTCTGCCTCAGCTGAATTTCCTGACCCCGCTTTCCACTTCAAATGATCCTGCCCTTAGTCTGATCTCGGGCTACATAGGATCACTAAATGCCCTTAATGTCTACTCTGATGCTGTGGCCTCTGGTGTTAAGGCTACAAAAGACAACAACGATTGGGTCTGGACTTATATAAAAGGAGCACTGCAGATAACTCTTCGGGCTGAACTTCAATCTGATGGTAACTATCATTGGAATGCTTACCTTAGCGGGACAAAAGATAGTGTTACATATAACAATTGGTTAAGTGCCGATGGCATCTCAAGCCTAGATGGCAAAAATGGTACATGGAGGGTCTTCAGGAATAATTCCACAATTATTGAAGGAGAATATACCTGGGATAAAGCCTCCGATGGAACAATCAGCGGAACAGCTAAAGCAATGAAAAATGGCTCTGAAAGCGGAAGGATTGAACTTACAAATCATCCGGATAAATCTGGGGAGCTCCAGGTGTTTGTCTTGAACGACTTGTTCTTTAAGGCTTTATGGCAAAGCGATGGCTCTGGCCAGTGGTGGAGGTATGGCCTAAATGGAGCAGTACTGCATGAAGGTACCTGGAAATAGATCAGCTGCTTTTTATTTTTGAACAGAAAAGCTAGAGCTGGACATCAAGCTGAATGCTGAGTTTGCTGCTTTCTTTTATATCAGGTCCATATAGCTTTTCTGTAGCTAATGAGTATAAACGTTTCGAATCCTGACTGTACTTAAATGAGATGTCTATAGATTTATCAAAACGGTATTTTACCAGCATATAGAACTTTACCCCTTTCCCATAGATCAAAGCACTATTCATTACTCCTGGAAGGTCGTTTTCATATTCATAAAATCTTGAATCATATGAATCAGTATTATATAATGAAAACCTTCCATTTAAGGTTATTTTGTCTTCTACCTTATAGAAAAAGTCCTCATAAAAAGCCCTCCCATTATCTGTTGCCTTTCCTGTCTCTGAAATTATATTACAATAATCAAACCTTGTCTTTAGCCTAAGGGCTTTATTTACATTGCAGATTATTTCGGCCCTGTAATTGTTAGTGCCCCCCAGGCTTTCCTTTCTGTTAACACTAAATCTTAGGTTTCCCTCCAGCATATCGCCTATTGAAGCATTATAATACATTAGTAATTCGTTTCCATTAAACCCTACTGGATTTACATAGGATGATCCAAGCTTGAACTGTTCATAATAAAGGCTGATATTGCCAGCATCAGTGTTAAGCTTTAAGCCTGTCAGTATTCCGGTTTGTTTACCAGGCAAGCTGGATTTCCCCCCCTGGACTGACGAATGGATTGTCATTGATGCTCTGTCGAAATTTCTGTATTCAACAAGAAACTGCATTTTATCTGTCACGGTTAAAGCAAAAGATAAAACAGATGATAGCCTGGAGATGCAGTAGGCTACTTCTCCCGAAAAAAGAATATTGTTTAATAATAGTCTATAAGCCAATGAATAGGCATCTGATTTACTAGTCTCTTTAGCCATTGTCTTAAGCTTAAGAGATGGATTATAATCTGAGTGTGCATAGAGAATTCCAACTGATAACAGTGAATCAATCCTAAAGTCTACCCTGCTTCCTAAAAGCAGCTCATTTACTTTATCTTCATTTTTCTTTTCGCTATTGGTTCTGTGATATCCACTTGATGGTAATGATGTCACATAACCTGCCGAATCATTTACTACGGCATCTAAGGCGTTATATGATACAAAAGATGAAAGTCTGTAAGATTTTTTGTCATAACAGGCAGCAAGACCTCGCAAAAAGCTGTTCTCATTTGTGCTTGTATAAGCATGAAAATTACGGTCATTCCTTAAAGAAGAATATATCTCCTTTGACTTATTTGAGTTATATCCTCCCCACATCACAAGGCCCTGTCCAAATTCTTCTTTATAGTCGCCAAGAATGATCATGCGGCTATTATCTTTATCTTTTGCCGAAAAATAAAATGAACTAAAATCTACTAGACTATTTTCTCCAGGATCCTTCTCAGTTAATGCTCCAAAGCTATAGCCTTTATAGCTTAAAGTAAGCTTATTGTACTGCCTGAAAGGGCTCACACCTTCGCCGGTCTGGCTGCTCCCGGAAAAGCTTATCATACGTGAGCGAAAGACAGCAGAAAATCCTCTTTCTTTTGTCTTTATGTTACTATCTGCGCTTTTTGTAAAAGAAGTATTCTTATCTGTTTTTTGATCAATTATGCTTTCGATGTGCAAAAAAGGTACTACCTGGTTTATTGTATTTTTGTCTATCTCTTTAATTGAATACAATTCCGACAAAGAAAAAATTCTTCCATAGCTGCTCCTGTAATCCACAATCTTTTCTGCCAACCAGTAATCCATAAATGGAAGTTCCAGAAGCTG
>JAUZPB010000055.1 GCA_030706145.1 Bacteroidota bacterium | reverse complement strand
TCTTTAACTGAAACCTTCAGTAAACACCTTCCCCCACAGTTGTGCGAGGGACAACCTGTCCTTATTACCTTGTCGGCTAAGTCAAAACTTGGATTATTCTCTTCGGCTTTTCTTAATTTTTCCTGCTCTTTAGACCTGCTTTTATTCAAATACTTTTCCTCTGCGAAAGACTATTTTTAGATAAAAGTGCTTTTTTAATGCCGCCAATTTAATCCTTTTCAGCTTATTAAGCCAGTACATTAATACTCACTTGATAACAATGAAATAGAGGATAAGCCATTAATATTAAATGGTTTATCCTATTTCTATAGGTGCCCTGTACCTTGTAGAGCAGGTTCTGCAAGATGAAGATTTTGCAAGGGAAAGTATACACTGAATATGTTATAACACTGGGTACTTTATATTACTTCTGATTTCTTACATATGTTATATAATCAGTATTTATAGGGTCACTTCCTCCTCGCCTGATTGCAGAGGCAATTTGCCCTCTGTGGTATCCGCCATGGATCATAACTTGCGTTAGAATGTCAATTACTGGAGTCGAAAATTCTATTCCTTTGCTGTTTTTATAAACGACCTTTCTTTCTAGCTCCACTTCAGTCACACTATTTAAAAAGCTTACATAGAGCTCTTCATTTGCATGAATAAGTGATAGTATCTCATCCATTTTTAGTATGGGCCAGATGGCTCTATGTGAAACATCCTCTCCCTTAATCCGCCTAATCCATAAGTTTTCAGAAGTGACAAGATGTGAGAATACATTTAGTATGTAATCATCCTTTATATTTAGTTCCTTTAGATGGTCAAAAAGCTGTTTGTTTACTGTAAAATCATATTTGAATACGTTTTGGAAATAACTCTTTGTCATTACTTTTTTCTCCTTCTTACTTTTCAATTTATAAAAGATGAGTCATTTAGTATAGAAAACCTTTTTTATAATAAAAAAAAACAGCACAAAAATTCAAATGCTGGAGCTGACAAATATCCAATATTTTTTAGCCAGCCTTTTTTGTGCTGTTTTTTTTTTTATTATTTCAAACGGTTTAAGGTCTCCAAAAGACTCTTATAAATCTTTATTTTGACCCTGAAGATCTATCTAAATATTTCAATAATGTGGCTTTCAGGTTCTCTCCTCTTACTTCGTTATCAGTTGCAAGTATCTTTCCTTTATCTGATACAAGGACGACTTTTGGAATCCCATCGATTCCGAATCTTTTTGCTATCTCATTTCCAATTCCCTTTTCCAGAAAAGCGTGTAACCAGGGCATTTCATATTTTTCCTTTCTGAACTTTTCAACAATTTGTCTGTTCTCATCTACTGAGATGCTCAGAATTTCAAAATTCTTATCGCTGAATTCTTTATATGCTTCATGAAGCTTAGGTAATTCCCCCACACAAGGTCCGCACCATGTAGCCCAGAAATCCATTAAATAAAACTTACCTTTAAGTGTTTTGTTTGAATATGTTATTTTTTCATCCGAGAGGGACTTTACTTCGAATTCTGGCACATCATTTCCAATAATTAACGTTAAGAAATCATTCTTTACACTCTTCGCCTGATAGGTGTTCGGGCATTCTTTCATTATTCTTTGAACATAATTATTAAAACTGGTGGTGTCACCCTTAAATTTTGCTTCTATAATTAGATGTCTCAATGCCTCTGCTTTTACTTCAAGATTGTTCTGCTTATTAACTACGTCACTTATATACTTATCATAAATATCCTTATTATATCTATATGCACGGCTAGCTACCATTAAAAGATTTGGATTTATCATCCATGTATCCGATTCAGGAGGTACTATCTCAAGAGTTTGTCTGCATATAATAGTATCAAATTTATCTTTCTCAATATATGGCCAAAGTTTAAGGTAGCTAATACAATAGAATCCTTTTAAAAATTGATCCTTCTCATTGTATGCTTTTGATCTTAAATCTTCAATCATTGCTGAAAGGTCCGGCATTTTATTCCTGTTTGCTGTCTCATCCAAATGGATTTTGTTTAGCTTGTTAGAATATGAAACATCTTCCTTCATCATGATTATTTCAGGAAGAGCCTCATTTCCAGATGCAATTTTCGCTTCCGGGTTTTCTGCAATTAGCTTTAATGGGTCAAACTCTATATGTGCAATTTTACCCCTCTTATAAATTACTGATCTGAAGTCTCCTCCTGTATCATATTTGTAGTCGTCTGACATCGTCCCATTCCAGCTATGGGACTCATTGTTCTTTGACAAGCCAATAAGTTCATATTGTATTGTATCTTTATCTGTTTCAATATCAACAGCATAAATACCTTTCTCATTCTTTTTGAAAGAAAATGCTTTCTCAGAACTATAATTATTTATGCTGCAAATCAGTTTAACTTTGCTGAAATCATCTGTATAAGAGTTAGTCGCAAGTAAAACGTCAAAAGTCAAACTTGTCGCATTATGAATAATTAAAGGAAGGAACATGCTTTTGTGATTTACACCAGATAATCTTAGCCTTATAAACTTTGAGCTGGTTTCAAGAAAAAATCTCCCATCTGTACTAACTGGGATCTGTGAGAACTTATTGCTATCTTCATTATAAACTTCGACAGCAGCTTTGGCTAGGGATTTGCCATCGTTTCCAAGTACTCTTCCAGATATGGCTGTCTTTTGGGCAAGTGATATACTACAGAAAAAAGTAAACAAGAAAAAAAGAAGGGCTGCCTTCTTCATAGGACCTCCAGTGAATTGTAGTGAGTGTATAATTATAGAGAAATTGAGATTCTACGAAACTTTGGTCATATGTTAGACGAGTAAAAATAATCAATATTTCTATGCTAGCCAAATACATCCTTCAAGTGATAAGTATTTCCCAAGGCTACATATTATTACAAGAGGATTGATTTTACTAATGTCTGCAAGAAAAATTATCTAAAGGCAATGAAAAGACGGGTAATGAAGAGCTGGGTAATAAAAGTTGGGCAAAAAAAGTTTAGGGAGAGAATCACTTAAGGCGTTTCTCTCCCTGAATAAATATAATGTCGTTATTTACAATAGTGCCAAATGGCACTATTTCATCAGAACCATCTTATGCGTTTCAATAAAACTTCCTCCTGCATCAATCTTATAAAGATATATGCCGCTCGGCAGTGAGGATGCATTAAACTGTACTGAATAGTTTCCTGCTGATTTATACTCATTTACCAACGTGGCTACTTCTTTACCAAGCATGTCATAAACCTTAAGTCTGACAAACCTGCTTTCAGGAAGTGAATAACTGATAGTTGTCGCAGGGTTAAATGGATTTGGATAGTTCTGTGCAACCTTGAATGAAGCCGGAATAAGCTCTTTTGTCTCTGCCACCGCATCTGTCTTCAAGCTTACATAGGCTCTTATTAGATAATACCACGAGGAATCGGTTCCTGCAGTTAAAACATACCAGTTTGCTCCTTGAGATGATTCACCATAATATGTGAAGCTGTGATACTCTGACTGATCAGGCTGTGATGTTACCATTATCCCCGGTACTGTTGAACTGGACCCGATTGCAAATGCAACTGCAAAAGGCTTGTCAGTACTTATGTTGTATGATCTAAGATCAACACCTGTCCAATTCTGAAATGGTACAGGATATGGCTTTGCCGATGTCGTATTTATTGAAGCTGTAATTGGCTTTGCCAGTGCCTTCCCTAGTGGTGTAGGCTGGCTTACACCCGTAAATTCATATACGCCACCTGTAATAGAACCTGCATATCTTAAGGCAACTCTTATTGAATCTAATTTGCCACCGGTAACAGCATTAAATGTAACGCATACCGTATCGTTTGCTGCTAATGGTAAAACTCCACGCGGCTCGGAATTATCCCATTTAAGCTCGGTAAAGGTTGGAGCAGTTGCACTCGAGGTATCACTGTATGCTGTTGTTGTTCCGCTTTCAAATGTCTGAACCGGGTTTATTATAGCAAAGGTTGCTGTCGAATATGTGCTGCCAAATCCGGGTTCTGAAAACTGTGTGTTTAATGGTACGTCGACAACTTTCTTTCCGCCTGCCCCGCTCAAAAGAGCTTTTACAACTAGCCCGGATGAAGCTTGCGAATTAACCTGCATCTTAAGGTTGCTTCCAAGGTTAAATGTAATGTAATCTACACCAAGATAGTGTACACCACTGCTGCTTGACTGATTTGCATTAGAATAGATTGTCCCGACTGGTTTTGGAATGTTCTGATAAGTATAACCATAAGCCTGATTTATACTCTTGTCATCAACAATATTTGCCATAGCAAAGTTTGTAAAGAGATTGGCAAATGTTATTGTTGTACCTGATGAAGCTACACCTTCAATTATTGCATCTGTACCAAATTGCTGCGAAGCAACTATCTTTTTGAATATACCAATTCCATATTGGTCTCTTAAATAGGTAAAGAATCTTGCGGCCCTTGAATAGTCTCTTAATACATTGTCATCAGTCGATTCACGCCAATCAAAAAGAAAGTGATTTGTCTCAACATTGTATCCGTACTGCCCTGACTGAGATGGCATCGAAAAGCCACAGTTTACTTCTGCAAGAAGTGAGCAGCCTTCGTTTATAAATGTCGCCTGCTGCATTGTCTTATGATAATTATAGAAGATCATATGCTGAAATTCATGAGCCGTTGTCGAGATAGCAGTATTAAGTCCGCTCTCCTTTGTAAAATCTAAAGGATTGCAGTCCAAATAATATATCTCTGCTTTGTTGCTCTGAGTGTTCTGAACCTCATTTATCGAGGAGAAATATCCGGCTATGTATCCGCCTGTTCCATCATAGCCATCTTTTAAATCCATTATAAGAATAACGATCTTTGGATCAGAATCTATATCAGGCGGGTTTCCAAATGTTTCTACGTCTGTCTGATATATCCCTTTTGATGAGTTGACTGGTGTCTTGCTGTCAAAGTACTGCTCAATTAGATCTACACCTGTTTGTGTGACCTTTGTGTTCCATGAAGCGTCTTCAACAAAAATATAACAATTTGTTCCTACCTTTCTGCATGTCGATGGTACCTGATACCTTGAGTTTGTAACAAAGTCCTGTGCCCACCATGTCTTTGTATTGCCCACAGTAAAATTCCATGCCGTGGCCTTTTCTAATTTCATCTGAGCTTCCCAATTGGGATGCTCTAATACATATTTTCTTGCAATCTCAAAATCTTCTTTCAATAGGTGTGTTCCATCTATTGGATAGCTTTCTTTGAGCTTAGGCTGAGGGTCATTAGCTATAGGAACTTTAATCTGTCCAAAAGCGGTTGAGACCATAGCAAAGAGAATAATTAAAAGTGTTGAAGCGCTTTTCATTAATACCTCAAATTATAATTATGATTAAATAAGTTCTTGATACTCTATTGCCCTTTATCCTTCGACTTAATTACTGCATCAACTATTACCAAAGCCTTCCCGCCTTCAGGAACATCATTGATCTTGTTAAAAGAGATATCGGCATATTCACCCTGATGGGATTTTAGCATCTTTAATACTTCTTCCTTTCCCTCAAGAAGATAAACAGTGTTTGTATCGACAACAAGCGAGATCCTTGTAAATGGTTCATTGCCCGTCATAAATAGCCTTCCTGTTAATGTTTTTGTAGCATCTTTCTCTACTGAGCTTGAACAGGAACAAAAAAACAGCAAACAAAAAAAAGTGATAATTCTAAGGGATTTCATCGGTATTTGTCCGGTTTTATTATTAATGGTACAATTTATTACTTTTTTTCTTTAAAAACATAAACCTCTAGTGACTCTGCGCAAAGAGTAGTATTCTTACTTACCCCAAAAGCTCTATTAATTCGGATTATCGGATTAATATAAAAAATTGCAAGTAGCTTAACTGGACCTGCTCTATAGAAGATTGCAAAGATTTTTAATGAAAAAGCTCTTTTATTTCTTTATTTTTCGAATCTAATAAGTAGTAAATTGTAAAATTTTATTGCTTCTATTCAATAAAAGTATATTTTATACCCATTGTTCTTCTTTGGGCCAGCATTCCATCTCGGTTTTGAAAATAATAAATTGTCATAAGTTTTAAAAGTCCAGAATTAATTATTTTCCTAAATATTCAGGTGTACCCTATGAAACGCTGTATTCTGTTTATTCTATTGCTTTCCCCGATTCTTCTTCTTGGCCAATCAGTTTCCCAATCTAACTTGAAGAAACTTGACCCCAAATTTGTTTCTGTACTAAAATCGAGCGGAAAAATTCTGCTAAAGGCCACCTCTTCGGCTCCAATGGCTAATTCAGCAGGAGTGCTTTCCGATGGCAGAGAGGTCTATGGAGCAATTATCTATACGACAAAGCCCGATGCCTTGAGAGCAGCTGGAATAAGACCTTTGTCTGTCTTGCCAAAGTTCGTGACTGCAAGGGTTACTTCTGATGATATTCTTAAACTCTCAGGTATCAGTGAGGTAAAATACGTCGATTCAGATAACCTCGATTATCCCACAAATGATGTTGCAAAGGGACTGCTGGGTGCTGATCTTCTGCATAGCGGATTTATTAATTCGACTCCCTATAAGGGCAACGGCGTAATAGTAGGTATTATTGATACTGGTATAGACTGGAAGCATCCCGATTTCAGAGTCCCAACAGACCAGACTAAAAGCAGGATACTCTATATCTGGGACCAGACCTTGACACCTAGTGGGTCTGAAGCAAATCCTTCTGATTTTGGTTACGGCGTAGAATATACTAAAGCCCAGATAGATGATGAACTGGATGGATCACCTACAGGATTTGTAAGGGAACAGGACATTAATGGCCATGGTACTCATGTGGCCGGTAGCGCTGCAGGTGATGGCGCTGCTGATCCAAACAGAAACTATGGCGGTATTGCTCCCGAGGCTGACCTTATCATCGTTAAAGCAGGCAACGGCTCTTTCCCTACAACAAACCTGGTCGATGCCATAACCTACATTAAAAATAAGTCTATAGAACTAGGTAAACCTGCTGTCATTAATATGAGTAACGGCTCAAATTATGGGTCCCATGATGGCACGGATGCAAAAAGCATTGCTGCTGATGATTTCTCAGGTGATGGACGCGTCGTGGTCGTTAGCGCTGGCAACGACGGAAGCTCCCTTATTCATACCTCCGGGACAATTACTCCTGGAGCATCTGTAGATATGACCCTGACTGTTCCTGCCTATACCGCAGCAACGGGTGCCCAAAATGATAACTTCGGCTTTGATATTTGGCTAAATGATGAAAGCGATGTTACCGTTACACTGATTTCTCCTTCGGGTATTACAACTTCTCAAACAATTGAAAATTATAAAGAAGTAAATACTGCCGACGGTACAGTCGATCTTGAAAATTTCGTGAGCGCACAAAATGATAACAGGGAACTATTTGTATATGTCTACGATGCCGATGCTGCAAAACCACCCGCAGCTGGAACTTGGACAGTTAGACTTACAAACAATGGAGGAGCAAGCCCAATTTACCATGGCTGGCTCTTTGATAATTCCATTGGCTCTACTGCTGTTTCCTTAACAGGAGCTAATTCAAACTACACACTCGGAAATTCTTCACTTAACGAAATTATTATAGGAGCTTACGTTTCCAGATGGAGATGGTTAGCTTCTGATGGTAATGTTTATGGTTATACAGGAACTGATAGGTCCGATAATATAGCTTCTTTTAGCAGTATCGGCCCAACAAGAGATGAAAGACTAAAACCTGATCTGGCTGCACCTGGACAGGCAATTATTTCTGCAAGATCTTCAAGTGTATCTGTGGCGGCAAGCAGCCTCGTTCCAGGTGGATTGTATATGGTAAATCAAGGAACAAGCATGGCTTCACCCATTAGTGCAGGAGCTGTAGCACTGCTGCTACAAAAGGATAAAATGATGAATTATAATGACCTTAGGTCAACATTGACTGCAACTTCTCAGAAGGATAGCTATACTGGCGCAAGTTTACCTAATAATACCTGGGGATATGGCAAGATAGATGTATTTAAGGCAATGACAAAACTGTATAATCCGGTTCTTAGCTTTGATAGAAATATTCTTACCTATGATCAGTGGACTTCGGGTTCAAATGCTACTGTTTCAGCCGGTGTTAAACTTGCAGTAAAATTTACCCCCGGTATTTCAGGAATTATAAGTGGCTGCTTCTTCCACCCACGACAGGTAAGCTCACTTACAAGTCCAATTAAAATTGAAGTCTGGAGTGATGATGGAACAGGCATTCCAGGATCGAAAATTGGTAATACTGTTCAGCTTGACCAGGCCAAGGTTGCTGGTGGATCATGGAACTTCCTTAACCTCTTAGGCTCAAATGTCACCGTATCAAATGGAAATAACTATTTTATAATTCTCTATTTTGATAGCGGATCAATAAATATGTATTACGATAGCGGAAATCCTGATAATCGCTCACTTACAAATTCCGGGTCCGGCTGGATTAGTTACGCAAATGACTATAGGATACGTACCGTTGTAACTCAGGATGCTTCTTCGCTTCCTGTTGAAATTATTGCTTTTAATAGCAAAGTTGAAAACAATGGACTTGTACTAAACTGGTCAACTGCTACCGAGGTAAATAGCCACTGCTTCCAGATTGAAAGAAGACAGCTTACTGATGGAAATAACACACCATGGGTTAAGATTGGTGAGGTAAAAGCTTCCGGAAACAGCAACTCAGAAAAATCATATAGCTTTATGGACAGGGACATCTCTACAGGCAAATACAGCTATAGGCTTAAGATGGTCGATCTGGACGGATCTTTTGAGTACAGCGAAGCAATTACAGCAGCTCTTCAGAAGCCTGGCTCATCAGAACTTCTGCAGAACTTCCCAAATCCTTTTAATCCGGTTACTAGAATAAGTTACTCTCTTGCTTCTGATTGCAATGTAAAACTGAAGGTATATGATGTTTTGGGTAATGAGGTTGCAAATCTTGTAGATGGCCTTAAACCGGCAGGCAAGTATACTATTGAGTTTAATGCTAGTCATCTATCTACAGGTGTCTACCTCTATAAACTCGAGGCGGGACAGTTTGTCCAAACTAGAAAATTCGTGATCATGAAATAATCTCAAGCTGTTGTATCGAAATCTCCTTTATAATAAGCGCCTCTTTTTTTAAGGGCGCTTATTAAACTTAACTTATTAAACTTAACTATGTTTCCACTGTCCGAACTTTCCCTCTTTGAAATCATTATATGCTGTTTGTATCTCTTCCATTGAATTCATTACAAAAGGCCCATGTGCAACAACAGGCTCATTAAAAGGCAATGCATGACCAAATATTATATAACTCTCAGATAAAGCCTCTATTTCAATTTCTTCTCCGTCATTGTTAAATTCAACAAGGTGAAGAGCTTCAGCTTCTTTATCGTTAACCCTTATTTTCCCCCGGACAATATATAAAAAGATGTTTTCCTCAAGTGGCACTTTTGTCCTAAGTTTTCCACGCGAATGAAATTCAATTGTATTTAGCTGCACTGGTGTAAGCGGAGTCATAACTCCTTTGCGCCCATCCCAATATCCTGAAATTACATTTACTTTAACTTTCCCTTCATCCAGATTTACCGATGGTATCTGCTCCTTCTGAAATCCAAAATATTTTGGCTCGGTCATCTTAAGCTTTGAAGGAAGATTTATCCAAAGCTGAAGTATCTCAAGTAGTCCCCCTTTTTCCTTAAATTCATCAGAGGATACCTCGGCATGAATGATCCCTTTTCCTGCTGTCATCCATTGTATTCCCCCTTTTGTTATTATACTTATATGCCCGCTGCTGTCTTTGTGCATTGTGTCTCCTTCAAGAATAAAAGTAACAGTCTCCATGCCGCGGTGAGGGTGAGGCCCGAACGGAAGTCCATTGTTGTGCGCCTTGTAATGCTGTGGGCCATGGTGATTTAGAAAAAGAAACGGATCGATCTGCTCTACTGTCCTTGATGGTAAAGGTGAGTAAGTTACAAGATCATCTATGGGAGCATACTCTGACCTGTGTATCTCTTTGATTGTCCTCATTTTTTTTGCCTTATGTCTGTTACAATAATATAGATCTATTATTATTAATCACAAAAGGCAAATTGTCCCGAACTGTAAAATGGGTTAAAGGAAGTTAAGCTAAGAATAATTAAAAGGATAAATTTTCCTGTAGGCGGCTAATATTAGCAGTAAAAGGTTCTTTGTTTATTGAAACCAATTAAAGACATTTGTGGGCTAGCCTTAAGTGAATCTTATCCAGGGAGCCTTATTAAAAAAGAGCCCCCTGGAAGAAAGATAAATTGTCTGAAAATAATTTTTGTTTACTTTATTCTACCTTTAAATGTCTTTGGAGCTAAGCTTTACATTTATTGACATTTTGAGCTGCTTGTCAGACTGACCACCGTGCATTGGCGGCATTCCTCCTTTCATCTGTCCGCCTCCATCTGATGGCATTCCATCCTGTCCTGCAATGTGATCACCTCCCCTCATACTACCATCTTCTCCTTTTTTGCCTCCCCTATCAGGAAAGTTCATCTGCCCTGTCTCAACTTCAATATTTATTACAGATGAGGTATCAGCCAGTATGCTATTTGCTAATCTTTTATCTTTTGATATCGGCACTTTCATCTCATAGACAAACCTTCCCTGGAATTGACCAACCCTTGCCATAATGCCGCTTTTTTCATCAAATGGAAATCTGCCTTCAACTTTATTGTCTTTGTTTAATATCTCATACTCATCCTGCCCTCCAAACATTTTCTCCTCCATCTTTTTCGGATCGGGCCGCTCTCCTTCTGGCATCTCATTTTCTACAAATTGCGGGCGATCTGCATCCATCATGCCTATTGGGAACCTGATACCTAACTTGCTGTTGTCTATATTTGACTTAAACCATATGTTAAGGCCCGCTGCCATAATTTTTCTTGGCAGCTCCCTGTCTGAAGAGATCAGGCATAAGTAAAGATTGTCTTCATCATTGCATACACTTAAAGAAGCATTCGCATCTTTAATATATATGCCTCCTTTCCATTCAGTGTTTTTCCCGTCAATTACTATATCCTGACTTCTCCATTTGCTTTGCACTTCTAGATCATTGCACCCTGCAGCAGCTATTGCTGCAAATATGACTAGAACAATTGATATGCTCCTGCCAAAAAAATCATTTTCCATTTTTTTTTGCGCCTTATTAGGTTAGAAAAACTTTTGCTATATGTCTCTTAGACAATCAAAAGTCTTTTTTATTCCACCTACACTATGTCGCATTAAATATATTACTGCTAAAACTTTCTGATGGAATAAACCACCTTGGGCGCTTGTCTAATTGATATTATTGCATTTGTTAATTCCTGAAAATAAAAGAAAAAGGCAGCAACCAAGTAAACTTAATTACTTAGTGCTGCCTTTTTTAACTTACCTTTTGGAAGATAATCAGAATTTGTTTTGCTTCAAAATTTCTTTTCTTGAGGAGGCCCAAACCCATCAGGTGGTGGTCCCCCTTGTTTATCAGGTGGTGGTCCCTGCCTATCCGGAGGCGGTGGAAATCCATTCCTTTGACCTGGATGTGGAGCATTTTTACTCATCCTGGCCATCTCATTATCTAATTGCTTTTTCTGCTCATCATTTAGCTTTGTCTTTAACTCTGTATGCATCGAATCAATTATCGCTTTGATCTTTGTCATATTGCTTTCTGCTACTTTTTCAATCCTTCTATGATACCTTATCAATATCGTATCTATTATAGGCTTTTGCTTTGCATCAGGCTTTATGACTCTGTCAAACATTTGTATAAATCCTTCCGGCTCCCTCGGCCTTCGCATCTGCTCCATATATTTTTTTACAGAGATTTCACTTATCTCAAAACCTATGGCAATACCAATTAAAAGTGTGATAACTATTATTAATGAAGATTTTATACTTGGGGTCATTATATCCCGCTCCAAAATAAATTTAACGTTGAGTCAAAGGCATACTCAATAGGCGTTTTTGATGTACCTAAAAGCCCTTCTATTGAATAGTTGTTCCCACTGATCAGGTTATATGATATCAGTGCTACTAAAAGAAAGGATGCTATAAGCGCAACTTTTCTAAATGAGAAAACCAGAGAGTCAGCAAAAACATTTATATATTTCCTTTCGCTTTGAGTATTGTTTATCTTGCTTAAGATATGCTGCTCAAAGAAAGGATCAAAGGACATCTCTGCCGTATTGCTTACTGCTTTTCTGATCTCACTTATCTGATTGTATTTCCGCCTAAGCTCCTTTGAACTCTGAAGTTCCTGTCTTAATAGCTCTGCTTCCTCTTTGGTTAAGTGGCTATCAAAACTTTTATAAAGCAATAGTTCAAGTTTTTTGTTTTTCATATTTCTGAAAGATATGGTTTTAAATATTCTCTCAATTTTATTTGAGCCCTTGCCAGACGGGAGAGTACTGTACCGACTGGCAAATTTAATATCTTGGCTGTTTCTTCTGTCGAATAATCGTCTATTAATCTTAATACAAGTACCGAACGGTATTTTGAACTTAGTTTCTGTATGGCTTTCTGTATTATCTCCTTGTTTTCATCCAAACTGCTCTTTGCATCGATATCCATAATGTCTTTTCCTTCTTCAATTAACTTCTCAAAGGATAAAAAGCTCCTTAATTTTCTCCTTTTTATTTCATTAAGAGATAAATTTATTGCAATTCTGGTCAGGTACGTGCCAAGTGCTGATTCACCTCTGAAATTGTTAACAGACTTATAAAACCTAATAAATACCTCCTGGCCTATATCATCAGCTTCATCGCACCTGCCAAGCATTCCAAAGATTGTCGAGGCAATCTTTCCTTTATATCGCCTGATTATCTCTGAAAATGCCTGCTGCTCACCATTGCGGCATCTTTCAATTAATTCGCTTTCATCCAAATGATTTATCCTGTAGTCCCTGGCCAAATACATACAATTTGATTCATGTTATTTTCTCCTTAGACAACTCTAATTCCTCATTTATTCCATCAAGGGAAAAGATTTTTTTCGGAAATATTTAAAGATCTAAGTGGAATAAAGCCAACAACATTCTTGTCTAACTTATAAATGTAAAAAGAAAATCCATAAACTGGAAAGAAAAATGGCCATAGACCCATTTTTATCGAAATTGGAACTATCTCTTAAAGGATCAATAATATAATGAAAAGAAAGATTATTATAGCTATTCCAATACTGGTGCTATTGACAGGTTTTGCCTGGTATTTTTTGTCAAAGAAAGCCTCTGCAAATGGTACGAATTCTTATAGCTTTGCTGAAATTACAAGGGGAAACCTGGAGACAATCATCTCAAGCTCAGGAACTTTAGAGGCAGTTTCAACTATCGATGTAGGAACACAGGTCTCTGGAACTATAAGTAAAATATTTGCCGATTTTAATGACAATGTAAAGAAAGGACAGCTTTTAGCACTTCTGGATACTACCAATCTGGCAGCTTCTGTACGCGACCAGAATGCAAACCTGCGCAGAGCAAAGGCAGTTTATGCTGAAGCACAGGCAAAGTATGAAAGAGATAAATTACTTAATAAGAAAGGATTCCTTTCAGATGTTGACTTTATTTCTTCAAAGACTAATCTTGAAACAGCAAAGTCTTCACTCGAATCTGCACAGTCTGAACTGAAAAAAGCAAAGACAAACCTTAGCTATGCACTTATTCGCTCGCCAATTGATGGGAAAATTATTAACCGTAATATTGAAAACGGACAAACCGTAGCGGCTAGCTTTTCAACTCCTACTTTATTTACTATTGCAGCTAACTTATCGAGCATGAGGATCTTGGCCGATGTAGATGAAAGCGATATTGGACAAATTCATAAAGGACAAAAGGTAAGATTTACCGTCCAGGCCTACCCAGATAAAAAGTTCTATGGTACGGTTGATCAGATTAGATTAAGTCCAAAGAGTGTGCAAAACGTTGTTAACTACGTGGTTGTCATAAGTGCCAGAAATGATGAACAGTGCCTTCTGCCAGGAATGACAGCTACAGTTGATTTCTTTGTCCAACAGAAGGAAAATGTGCTGCTTATCCCAAATTCCGCCCTGAAGTTTCAGCCTACTCAGGAAATGCTTGAAGCTTTAAGAAGCAACATGGACTCTGTCCCGGATTCAGTTGAAAAAAGAATAAAAGCATTTGAAAAATCAAACGCTCCGGGTGGTATGGCCCCACCGCCAGGAGGAGGAGCCCCGGGGGGACCTGGAGGTGGTGGTCCAGGTACACCCCCCGGAATGGCTAATGGGAATTCTTCTAATTCATCCAACTTTGTCACTCTCTGGCTTTTTGATAAAAATGGAAGAATAATGATGATACCTGCTATGACAGGGTCGACTGATGGTAACGTAACGGAAATTTTGCCCGGCAGGGGAATTAGAGAAGGTCAAAAGATAATTGTTTCTGCTAAAGGAACACCAATTAGTAAGGACAATATGCCAAAGATGAATTTCGGCTTCGGCAAAAAACAATCTTAATTAAATGCGAATTCCTGATTAAATCTGACTCTTTATGGATATGGTAATAGAAACTAGAAACCTTTGTAAAACCTATAAAATTGGTGAGGTTGAGATAAAAGCCTTACGCGGCGTGAATTTTTCTATAGATAAGGGAGAATTTGTAGCCGTCATGGGCTCCTCTGGTTCGGGTAAATCAACACTTATGAACCTTCTTGGCTGCCTTGATAAACCCTCATCGGGTGATTTCTTCTTAGATGGGATCAATACAAACGGGCTTTCTAAAAATGAATACGCGGCCATTAGAAATCAAAAGATTGGCTTTGTCTTCCAGGGCTTTAATCTTTTGCCCAGAACTACGGCACTAGAGAACGTGGAATTGCCTTTGCTCTACGACAGGCAGAAGAAACACGCAAATTCGGCACAAAAGGCACGAAATGCTTTGTGCCGCGTTAGCCTTCAGGACCGCTTTGAACACCTGCCCGGACAACTCTCCGGAGGACAACAGCAGAGAGTAGCTATTGCAAGAGCTTTGGTCAATGACCCGGCTCTTATTTTAGCCGATGAACCTACAGGTAACCTCGATAGCTATACTTCTATGGAAGTCTTTTCCCTGTTCCAGCAATTGAATGATGAGGGGATTACAATTGTCCTGGTAACTCACGAAAGAGACTTTGCCCGCTATGCTAAACGTGTAATTGAATTAAAAGATGGCAGGATCATCCGTGATGCTCTTATACAAAACAGGCTATATGCTAAAGAGGATCTAAAGCTATTTAAACAATCCGAGATTATTACTCCAATCTAAATTAAATGAAATTTTACGGAAATGAATAGTAAAAACATATTTAAGGTTGCAATTAGAAGTATACTCAAATCAAGAATGCGCGGACTGCTGACTACATTAGGTATTATTATCGGTGTGGCATCGGTTATCATAATGGTTGCAATCGGCCAGGGCGCTCAGGAAAATATTACTCAGCAGATCTCTGCTTTAGGATCAAACCTGATTATAATTTATCCAGGTACCACAGCCTCGGGCGGCGTTAATAAAGGAGCTGGAAGTTTTAACCGCTTTACTCTTGAGGATGTGGAAAAAATCAGGAAAAAAGCTGTCTATATTAAAGGTATTACACCCATAGTAAGAACATCATCTCAGGTAATTGGCCCTGGAGGCAACTGGAATACTTCTATTGAAGGCGTATCAACAGATTTTCAGGAAGTTAGAAACTGGAAACTTAAATCAGGGGCCTTCTTCTCTGACCGGGATTTGCTCTCTCGTTCTAAAGTAGCAGTCATTGGGACTGACATTGTTACTAATCTTTTCCCTTCTCAGGAACCTGTGGGCAAATATATTCGAATAAGAAACGTCCCTTTTAAGATCATTGGCGTGCTTGAATCTAAAGGACAAAGCACTATGGGACCTAGTAACGACGATATAATAATTGCCCCATCTACTACTGTTTTAGATAGACTTGTAGGTGGAAGATATATAAACCTTATTCAAGCCAGTGCTAAATCAGTTGAACTAATTGATTCGGCACAGGTCGAGCTGCGGCTGATAATGCGAGACTCACATAGGCTCAATGAAACTGAAGATGATGACTTTTCAATTAGAAACCAAACACAAATTACTGAAACTTTTTCTGAAACAGCCCGTACACTTACTCTTCTCTTAGGTTCTGTTGCTGGTGTCTCTTTGCTGGTTGGTGGAATTGGTATTATGAATATTATGCTTGTAAGTGTCACTGAAAGAACAAGGGAGATTGGACTTAGACTCTCTGTCGGTGCAAGATCAAGCGATATTCTTATTCAGTTTCTTGTTGAATCTATTCTCCTTAGCCTTTCTGGCGGAATAATCGGAATTCTGATTGCCTTTGGCGTTTCATTTGTCCTTAATACATATAATATAATGACAATGATAATTACACCATTTGTTGTAATAATTTCATTCTTCTTCTCTGCAGCCGTTGGCGTTTTCTTTGGCTTTTATCCTGCAAGGAAAGCCGCAGCTCTTAATCCTATTGACGCTTTGAGATATGAATGAACTATTGCGCTTTTCTATCCCCATTTGCTGTTTTTTACAAATAATAATGGAATAAATCAAATTTAATCTAGGTCTAATCTACAAAGAGCAACTTAAAAATTATACTTATTTAAGTAAGCACTAATCCGGATAGAAAGCTTTCAATATGTACTTATATCGGTTGCTACTTTTTTTAAAACAAACACTATTCAAAAAAATAAATGGAGTACTTATGAAACAGATAACCTCATTTCTATCGGTCCTCATCTTAACTGGTATATTTAACTTTACAGGGGCTCAGCCCCTTCCTCCCCAGAATAATCAGGAACAGCTTAGGCATCTTAAGAAAGAATTAAAACTGGACGATAATCAAACTGAAAAACTAAAAGCTATATTTAAGGACTCTAGGGCAAAAATGAAAGAATTGCGAGACAAGATGGAGGCTTCTAGAGAAAAAGATATGGAGCAAATGGACAAGATTTTGGATGACCAGGATAAACAGATCGAAAAAATATTGAATGATACTCAAAAGGAAAAGTTTAACCAGATAAAAGATGATCGCCCAATGCCTCCGCTTGGTTTAGGGCCACAAGGACAAATGAAAGGTGGACCTGGAGAAGATGAGAGATTCCAAAGGATGCAAAAACATGGCCCGAATTTTCCTGGCAACGATCCGTGTGATTCTTCAATGAAAAAGCCTGGTAATCCTGTCGGTGATGGGGAAGGCAACAAATAGTTTCTCTTATTTAAATAGTTTTCCATCAATTGCCTGAAAGAAAGCTTTTAGTAGAGATGAATATTTTATATTTTATATAGCTTTTTTGAAAATTTAATTCTTAAAAAAAGTTTTTTCCAGGCATTGGTATTTTTTGGGGGTCCGTTTTTCTTGGTCCTTTAGTTTTGCTTAATTAGTTTGTTTTAAGATTTATTTACAATTTTAGTCAAGTGTTAAGATGGTCTATAGACAAAGAAGAGCAAAGGGGCTCTTAGCTTTATTGGGAGTTGTACTTTTAGTTTCCCTTGGCTTTAGTGCAATTATCGAGGTCCCTTATAACATAAAATCCTTTTCGGAAGTATTTCCTAAAGAAAAATGGCTTCTTACACGCGGTAAAAGCGGTGAGATCGTCTCTAATCTGATTGACTTTTCACTTGGGCATACGGCTCAGTATAATATTTCGCAATTCGAAAGAGGTGAGTTCGTTTCAGTCGACTTCTTTAATTACCTTAATGGTAAAAAAGAATTTTCCAAAGGTGATACTGTAGTCTTTATAAGATCGAGCGATGTCCAGGACCAACTTATAAAGACAGAGGGTGAACTTGAAGTAGCTCTTGCTAACTTAAAGTCTCAAAGAAGCGCTCAAAAAGAACCAATGATTCGCGAGGCTGAGAGCAGGCTCAAATATACTGAGGAAAAATTTGCTGAACAAAAGGTCCTCTTAGATAGAGCAAAACAACTATATGAGAAAAATTTAAGCTCAAAACAGGAATTTGAACAGCAGAAGTGGACACTTGATCTTCTCGAAATTGAAGCTAAGGTCTATAAAGCTCAGCTTGAAAATCTTAAAACCGGCGTTAAGCCCGAAGAGGTTAACTTTCTGGAGTCCCAGATAAGATCCGTAAAGTCCAGACTAGGCTTTCTTAAAAACAGGGAAAACCAGCTCTTGCTTCAATCTCCCATTTCAGGCACGATCATCCCTTCTTTCTCACCCGATACGCTCCTGAATGTCGCAAATATTAAGACGGTAATATTACATATCCCTGTTAAAATTGAGGACATAAAGGAATTTAAAGAAGGAGTTAAACTCCCAATTACATTTGCTAATATGACTAATACTTATTTGGGACAGGTAATTGCAATAAGTAAAGAGGTCAAGATGCTTGTTGCCCATCAGGTGGTTTTTGTATCAATTCAGCTCGATAATCCATCATGTGAACTTCTGCCTGGAATGATACTTGACTGTTCTATTATGATAAGAAAAGGTAATTTGTTCGATAATTTGACAAGAATGGTTGCTTACTGACATGGCCCGGCTCGAATATAAATATTATATACCTGAATTATACTTAGATGAGCTAAGGCACGATATTCTTCCATTTCTTGTCTATGACAGCTTTACGCTTCTTAGACCTAATAAGGAATATACAGTAAGGAGCATATATCTCGACTCTCCACAGCTTCATACCTACCAGGAAAAACTCATAGGTACTAAGGAAAGACATAAATACAGGATCCGTGGCTATAATGAACAGTCCGATAGTTCGATCGTTTTTCTGGAGATTAAAAGAAAAGATATTGAATTTGTTTCAAAGGACCGCGCAAAACTTTTGTACAGTGATCTGGATAAATTTTTAGATACAAAAGATAATTCACTTTTGAACTGCCCGGATAATGAAAGAGAGCTTCACAAAAGTGCAGCCAGGAATTTCCTTTATTATTATTATCTCTACCAGCTTAGACCTGCCGTCATAGTTACTTATGAAAGGGAAGCTTTTGAATGTAAGTTCAACACCGGACTTAGGGTGACATTTGATAAAAATATAAGGAGCAGACCCGCAAACTCTTTTACAACTTTATTCGGAGATGAGGGTATGGTAGCTTCACTAATAAACTACTTTGTCCTCGAGATAAAATACCATAAGATTGTCCCTGGATGGCTACCAAAAGTTATGAGTAAATATAACGTTTTTAGGGATTCGGCTTCAAAATATATGATGAGTATTGATGCCTCTTATAATCATAATTACCTGAACAGCCTGAACAATTTATATATTTAAACAAGGGAAGAAAAGTGTTCGAGAATCTTAATGCAGTAAATGTTTTTATACCATCATTTTCAGAAATGATCATAAATATTGCCGTTAGTCTTGTCTGCAGCTTTGTCATTTCAATAATATATAGGTTTACTTACCGGGGACCAGGCTATTCTGAGAGTTTTGTCGACTCAATTGTATTTCTTTCGGTCATTACTACTGTAGTCATTATGATTATTGGCAATAACCTGGCACGCGCATTTGGACTGGTTGGCGCTCTGTCAATTATACGTTTTAGAACCGCTATCAAAGATACTATTGATATTGTCTATATATTCCTGGCTCTTGCTATCGGAATGGCAGGCGGTGTCGGTTATCATAAGCTTGCAGTTGCTTCTACAGTTATTGTGGGAGTGATCCTGATCCTTTTTTCATTTAAAAAAGCAACCTTTCTGCTTAGTCGCCCCTATATGCTTCAGTTTGTTTGCTCAGAGTGTAATTCTGGCGATGGCCCTTTTTTGGGCGTACTTTATGATTATTGTAGGAGTTTTGAAATGATCAATATCCGTTCTAATGAGATAAATGAATCTTTTGAGTATTCCTATTATATTCAGGTTAAGAAAAAAAGAGACCCTAATGACCTTATTCGCGACCTTAAGAAGGTTGAAGGCATAAAAAGTATAAATCTCTTCTTCGATCAGCAGAACTCATAAAATTTGTCTCATTTGGCCGGTTGAGTTATGAAAACTTTTAATAGAAAACTTAAAATACTGATCCCTGTGGCCCTTTTGCTCTCTGTTTCTCTCTTTTATTGCAAGACTTCTGGCAGGGCAAAAAGTGTTAACACTGTCTCTCTTAAACTCATTGCCAGCTACAAACTTAATATACAGGAGCCATCTGGTATAACTTTTAATAAGGACCATACGGGCTACTGGATCGTTGACGGCAATTCACAGGTAATCTTTAAGACTGACCTCAAAGGAAATATACTCGAAAAATTGTCCTATAAGGGAAATGATCTGGAAGGAATATATTTTGATCAGACTGACTCATCACTTTGGATAACTGAGGAAAGATCAAGAGAAGTAGTGCACATCGACCTAAAAGGAAATGAAATAGCAAGATTCAAAGTAAATATCCAAGGAAAGAAAAATAAAGGATTTGAAGGCATATTCTTTAATGAAAAGCATACAGCTTTCATTGTAAATGAAAAAAAACCTACAGCTCTATTAAAGCTGAATCATGACTTTACCATATTAAAACAATATGATATGGACTTTGCCTCTGACCTGTCTGATCTATATTATGACGGGAAGGATTTCTTTATTTTAAGCGATGAATCTGAAGCAATTTTTGTATGGAACCACAAAGAAGGACTTAAGAAAAAACTTTTACTCCCATTTCCAAAGGCCGAAGGAATCGTCGTGGACCACCAAAGAAATATGATTATCATAGTTAATGACGCAACCAATACTTTGTACGAATTTGAATATAAATAAACTGCTTTTTAGCCATAAATTGCTCCTTTAGGGAACATCATTTAAGGAACAATACGTTTTTTGGACTAATCCATAGCTTTTTAGTTCTAACACCATAAATCTGCGAAAATTACCGTTCACTTATTTTTGAACCCTTCTATTTGTTTTTATTATTCTCATATGGCAGAAATGTTTTACTTTTAGCAATACTTCAGGGTATAAAATAAACTTCAACACTCTGAGCTAAAACTATTTTTTTGAGAATTAATCAACGGATAATAGCCATGAAAATCATTAGCTTGAAAAACTTAATTTTCATCTTCACAGTTATTATCTCTTCTACAAATTTCCTTGCTGCACAGACCGTAGAGGAGTTGATCGATCTGCTAATCCAAAAGAACCTAATTAAGCAGGAAGAGGCCGATTCAATCAGGGCAGATATTGCCCTTAAGGTACAACAGGAGAAGGAGTCACAAAATAAGTTTAGCCTTGTCTCTACTAAACCTCTGCAGCTGAGCGGCTATACACAGGCTAGATATCAGTCATTTCAGGAGACTGATAAAATTGACGGCGCTGATCTAAGAAGAATTAGAGTCGACGTAAGAGGTAATATCTCTAATCCCTGGGATTATAGATTGCAGGTCGACTTTGCTAGCTCTGTTAAAGTAATTGATGCTTACCTTAATGTTACAATGGAGGATTATCTTAAAATCACTGTCGGTCAACAGAAAATCCCTTTCTCAATGGAAAATTGTGCAGACGATAGCAAACTGGAAAGCATCGACCGCTCTCAGGTAGTTGAAGCCCTTACGGCAAGAAGCAAAGATGTAATTGGTAACCACAACGGCCGCGATATTGGTATTCAGTTAAGCGGCAGTCTTCTGGAGTACGAAAACCAATATTTGATCGATTATGCTTTGGGCCTCTTCAATGGCGCTGGCATTAATACTGCAGATAACAATAAACAGAAGGATTTTTCAGGCAGAATTGTATTTCACCCTATGAAAGGATTGGATCTGGGCGGATCTTATTATAATGGCTATGATGCCTGGGGAAGCTCCCCATTGAAAAGTCAGCTTAGAAAACGCTATGGGGCTGAAATGAAATTCCTCTATGAACCCTTTTCTCTCCTTGCTGAATATATCTCCGGACAGGATGGAAAAATTACTAAAAACGGTGGCTATGCCCAGGCAGGCATTTTTGTACTAGAGAAAAAACTGCAGGCAATGCTCAAATATGACCGCTTTAACCCTGATATTAATGGGAAGAATAATAAAGCTACTATTTATAGCTTCGGCATTAATTACTTCTTTAATAATTGGGCAAAATTCCAGACAAATTATCTGGTTAGAAGAGAGGAATCTACTCAAATTAAAAATGATATTCTGGAATTACAGCTTCAGCTTAGTTTCTGAAATTGAATTATTACTTAGAATATAAAGGAGGAACAAAGTGAGAACTATTTTAGCTTCTGCATTACTTGCCGTGCTGTTATGGGCCAACATAATTACACCTGCGACAACACCTCCGGAAAAATTGGATGGAACTATTTCTATTTCGGGCGCTTTTGCCCTTTATCCCCTTACTGTCAAGTGGGCCGAAGAGTTCCGGAAGATTCATCCAGAGGTTAGAATTGATATTTCTGCCGGCGGAGCAGGAAAGGGAATGACTGATGTACTTTCTGGGATCGTTGACCTTGCTATGGTTTCAAGAGAAATTAATCCGGCTGAATTAAATAAAGGTGCTTGCCCTTTTGCGGTTACTAAAGATGCTGTCGTTCCTACAATAAGTGCCTCAAACCCTAACTTGTCTACTCTACTTCAACAAGGTATGAAACGAGATGATTTTATTAGGCTCTGGATTAACGGAAAAGTAAAAAACTGGTCACAAATTGGCAGCTTGAAATTTAATTCAAATATCCATGTTTACACACGCTCTGATGCATGTGGCGCTGCTGAGACATGGGCTAAATATCTTGGGAAAAAGCAAGAGGACCTTCTTGGAGTGGGTGTCTATGGAGATCCTGGCCTTGCTCAGGCTGTAAAGAAAGACCCTTCTGGAATAGGCTTTAATAATATCGTTTATGTCTTTGATGCAAAAACAAAAAAGCAAACAAATGGCGTTAGAGTACTGCCTATAGATATCAATAATAATGGGAAAATTGATCCGGAGGAAAACTTCTATGATGATGTCTTCAAAATGATAGATGCTATTTCAAATGGCCGCTACCCTTCGCCTCCTGCTCGTGACCTTTACTTAGTTACAAATGGGAAACCTAAACAAAAAGCAACAGCTGAATTTATTAAATGGGTGCTGACCGAAGGACAAAAGTATGTTCACGAAACAGGGTATATTAATCTGCCTCCGGCTAAACTTCAAAAAGAACTTGAAAAACTAAACTTAAATACAAGCAGTATTGGTAAATAATTATAACTATTGTGATCTATAGGATAACTTATATGATGAGATTGCTTAAAGATAAAATTGCAAGCAAAGTTATGATGCTCCTTACTGCCATATTTGTTTTGGTGGCGGTCTTTATTGGCTATGGGCTCTATATGCGCTCCAGACCTTTACTGGCTAAAAGATCCCTCTGGGAGTTAATTACCTCGGAGGGATGGAAGCCTTTTAAAGGAGAGTTCGGGTTTTTCCCTTTTATAATGGGAACTGTCTGGATTACTGTCCTTTCTATACTAATAGCTATGCCCTTGTGTCTGCTTACTTCAATTTATCTCTCAGAGTATTCACACAAGAGCATTCGGCAGATTGCCCGCCCTTTGATTGATCTTCTGGCTGGTATACCTTCGGTAATCTATGGCATTTGGGGAGTCATAATTGTTGTGCCTTTAATTGAAAAGTTTATTATCCCTTATTCTACTGAATTTTCAACTGGATATAATGTCCTTGCAGGCGGGATAGTCCTTGCAATTATGATATTCCCACTAATCATTAATATAGTAACTGATGTGTTTAACACAATTCCACAGGAATTAAGAGATGCTTCACTTTCTCTTGGCGCAACTAAGTGGGAGACTGTTAAACATGTTATTCTAAAGAAAGCTTTGCCTGGAATTATTGCTGCAACTGTCCTTGCAATATCAAGAGCCTTCGGTGAAACTATAGCTGTACTTATGGTCTGCGGAAATATTCCAGAGACTCCAAAAAGCCTCTTAAGCCCGGCTTACCCTCTCCCGGCTCTTATTGCTAATAATTTCGGCGAAATGCTTTCTATCCCTCTTTATGATTCTGCGCTCCTTTTTGCAGCTCTGCTGCTGTTTTTAATAATTTTTATCTTTAATGCCGTCTCAAAACTGATACTAATGAATATTGAAAGAAAAACGACTTAATTGCAGAGTAGTGAATTAATAACACTTAGGGAATATCTTTCTATGATAAACAGAAATCTTGAAGAGAGCATTTTTAAAATACTTATGAAGGGAGCTTCCATACTTATTGTGGGCAGCTTGTTCCTTATTGTAATTACTATTCTGGTTAAAGGATTGAGTGCCTTTAATTTAGATATGCTTACAAAAATTCCAAATGGGGGCTTCTACATAGGTAAAGAGGGAGGTGTACTAAATGCAATTGTTGGCTCACTTTTAATTGCAGGAGGAGCTTCTGTAATTGCTCTTATAGTAAGTATACCAATTGTATTGTTTATTAATCTATATATTAACAACAAATCAGCCCTGGGAAATACTATACGCCTTGGCTATGATATACTGTTCGGAATTCCTTCTATAATCTATGGCGCATTTGGCTTTACAATAATGGTCTATTTTGGCCTTAAGACTTCACTTCTGGGAGGAATTATTACAGTAGCTCTTTTGGTTATTCCTATAATGGTCTGTACTATGGACGAAATAATCAAAACTGTACCTGGCGAACTTCACGAGGCCGCTTTTTCTCTTGGAACAACCAGACTGGAGACTTCAAGATTAGTCCTTAGGCAAATATACCCCGGACTGATCACTGCAGTCTTACTTTCCTTTGCAAGGGGTATTGGTGATGCTGCCTCTGTACTTTTTACTGCGGGCTATAGTGATAACATCCCCTTTGCTTTGGATCAGCCTGCTGCTACATTGCCTCTGGCAATTTTCTTTCAGCTTGGTAGTCCCGTCCAAGAGGTCCAGGATAGAGCCTATGCTGCAGCTCTTATACTAACTATTGTAGTTCTACTTATTTCTATTATTGCAAGGATTTCTAGCAAAATATTTTCAAAAAATATAGTATGAGTAATATGAAAAGCGAAACTATTGTAAATAAAAAGATTGCCGAAGAAAAGAAAACTATTACTGACGCAAATCATAATGGAAACGGGACTCCTAAGACTGAGGATGGGAGTGCTGCTTTGGTGCATGAAAACAAAGATAATCAGGAACTTATTCATTCTCATATAACTGTCAAAAACCTGAACGTCTTTTTCGGAAATAATCATGTCTTAAAGGATATTAATATTAGTATCCCGGACAAAAAAATAACAGCTATAATCGGCCCTTCGGGCTGCGGTAAAACTACACTTCTTAAATCATTTAACAGACTACTTGATTCTACAAATGGAACAAAAGTTACCGGACAGGTTCTTGTGGATAATGAAGATGTCTATGACCCTAAGACCGAAATAACTCATATTAGAAAAAAGATGGGTTTTCTTTCCCAAAGACCTTTTCCCCTTCCAATGTCAATATATGATAATGTTGCCTATGGACCAAAAATCCATGGCTTAAGAAAAAGAAAAAAACTAGATGAGATCGTTGAACATTATCTTAAAAGCGCTTGCCTTTGGGATGAGGTAAAAGACAGACTCCATACTCCAGCTACACGGCTCTCTATTGGACAACAGCAAAGGCTCTGCCTTGCTAGGGGACTTGCTGTTGAACCCCTTATCATTTTAGGTGATGAACCTACCTCTGCCTTGGACCCGGTCTCAAGTCAGAGAATTGAAGAACTCTTTAATAGCCTTAAAGATAGCTATACAATTGCTATTGTTACTCATATATTAAGACAGGCTAAAAGAATTGCAGACTATGTGGTCTTCGTCTATATGGGTGAAATTATTGAACATGGACCAGCAAAACAAGTATTCGAGAGCCCTAAGGAAAAACTGACAGAAGAGTATATAAGTGGAATAATCAGCTGAAAGTACTTCTTTCAGCTGATAAGAGTTATTGATAAGATCTATGGAATTTTATTTCTTAGGAAATAATATTACAAACTTTTAGTTGGGTAATTCCAGGAAATATGACTTTATCTTTGGTACGTACCTTCTGCTTACAGTCAGTGGCTCACCTGTATTCTGTATGTAGATCCTATAGGCACTGTTGAACCACTTTTCAATTTTCTTTACATAATCCAGATTGACAATTGCTGAACGGTGTATACGCAGGAAGTTCTCTTTGGGAAGTATCTCTTCCCACTTTTTTAATAGCCGGCTTACCATGTGTTTTTTACCATCATCGGTAAATACCTTCGTGTAATCAGCCTCGGCAAGCAAATATAATATCTTATCTGTATTAATTAGTTCAATATTTCCTCCTCTTACAAGTATCCATTTGCTCTTCTCTTTACTAATGGGCTTTTTGCTTCCCGGCGTTTTCTTGCTCTCCTGCTTGCTTGCTTTTATTAGCTCCTGATACTTTTTCATCCTGACTTCGACTGACTTCAGTATCTCTTCAGGCTTAAATGGCTTTATCAGGTAATCATCTGCACCAAGCTCCATGGCCCGACGTATATCGTCTATTTCTGTCTTGCATGCACTGATAAAAATAATGGGAACATTTTTGGTTAGCTGCTGTTTCTGAAGTTCTTTGATGACATGGAAGCCATCAATGTCGGGTAGAAGTACATCACAAATTATTAGATCTGGGGAGATCTCTTTAGCAGCTTTTATGCCTTCTTTCCCCGTTGATGCTGTCTGCACCATATACTTGTTTTCACTTAATACAAGTGAAAGATATTGGCACATTACCGAATCGTCATCAATAGCCAGAATCCTTTTCATCCTCCCTCCATTTACAATATGAACATGAAAAGTCAAATTTATTAAATGGTAAGAAAAAGTTGTGATATTAGCAATCTTAATTTTTTTTAGTTGTAAATTTTTAGAATGGCTTTATTCTTTCGATTTGCCTCTTTGCATACTTGCCTTTGCTTTGGGAAGGTTTGTTAAAATGTTCTTGTCCTGTGGATTTATCTTAAGCCCTTTTTCCCATATATCTATCACTTTATCCCAATCTTTTTTTATAGAATATATACATCCCAGATTATAGTAATGATTGCTGTTCTGAGGTTCGAGTATAATTAACCTCTTGTAATCCTTCTGTGCATTATCATATTGCTTACTGGAAATATAACATTGCACACGGTTAATATAGGCAATCAGTGATTTTGAATTATACTGGATTGCCCTGGTAAAGTCGGATATAGCTTTCCCTGTATCTCCTAAATTCTTGTAGCAAATCCCCCTGTTTATTAAAAGCGTATCGGAAACTTCATAGTTAAGGGCCCGGGTAAAACTTTCAAGGGCACTCTTGTACTTTTCTCTTTTTAACTGTATCTGCCCCAAATATTTATAAACTGAATAATAACCATCATCAAGTTTTAAGACTTTGCTAAAATCATTTTCTGCAGAATCGAGCATCTTTTGCTCAAGGTAGCAGCTTGCTCTATTGTTGTAAGCTGCGGCAAAATTTGAATCAGATTTTATTGCATCTGTATAAAAGTGTATTTTCTCTTTTACTGACCTGATAGATGAGGCCTTTTGGAAATATCCTAAAGCAGCTTTGTTTATTTGGCCTTCATTAAAGTTGCTACTACCTAGTTCATTTAGGCCAATTGTTGTATTTTGCTCTTTGTATTTTGATGGGGCATCTAATAAACTTCTTATGACTACTTGTGAATATGATCTTATATCTTCTTCGGCCTCGTTTTCTGAAAGCCTGTTTAACTTACTGATTATTTCTCCTGAAGAAGTAATAATTCCCGTTGGACTTCTTTGGACAATGGGGCCTCCTTTTTCCGAATTTTGGATATCGATCTCATTTAGCATTCTTTTTATTGATAGCCAGGTTCTGAGCTTTTCTTCCTTCTTTTCGCATAAGGAAATGATCCATATCTGCCTGCTTA
>JAUZPB010000054.1 GCA_030706145.1 Bacteroidota bacterium | reverse complement strand
TGGAGCAGCTAAAATAGAATCGCGGCAGAGGAAATCGATCTTAAGCTGCATTGGATATCCCATCCAGCCAAAAATATCTATATTATCCCAGCCTTCTTTATTATCCCCTCTTGGAGGGTAATAGTTAATTCTAACCTTATGATAGAAGTTACCATAGAGCTCCTTATATAATTCCGGCTGCAAGATTCCTTCAAGGACTGAGAGTTTACTTTCCTCTTTTGTCTTAAATGAGCCTGGATCATCCAAAACCTCACCATCGCGATTGCCTAGAATATTACTAGAGAACCAACCATTTAAGCCGAGCATTCTAGCCTTAAGCATAGGGGCAATTACGGTTTTAATTAAAGTCTGACCTGTCTTGAAATCCTTACCTGCAATAGGTACTGCTTTGCTTTTAGCAAATTCCATTAAGGCCGGGGTATCAGCAGTAAGGTTAGGAGCGCCATTAATAAATGGAACACCTTCAGCTATAGCAGCATAGGCATAGAGCATACTTGGAGCTATACCTGGGTGGTTTTTCCTCATCCCATCCTCAAAATTTTCCAGTTTGCGGTGTACTCCATTAACCGGAATAAATATCTCTGTACTGCCACACCAGATCATAACTAATCTTTTTAGTTCATGAGCTTCTTTAAAGGTGCGAATATCATCCCTTAGCTGTTCCATGAGCTCATATTTTGTCTTAGCATTTTTAACCCAAGAGCCAGAGAGTCTTTTAACATATTTCTGGTCAAAAACCCCAGGCATAGAGCGGATTGCTTCGAGCTCATTTTTTACCCTAAGAAGATCTCTATCTTCCAGAACGCGGGCAACCATAGCAGACTCATAGCAATTTTCATTTCTAATATCCCAGCCAGAAAAGACAAGGTCATCAAGTTTTGCAAGTGATACAAAGTCTTTGATCTTAGGAAATCTCTCCTCATTTCTGCTCCCAAGCCTTATAGTGCCCATCTGAGTAAGAGAACCAATTGGTCTGGCCAGGCGTTTTTTAATTGCCATAACACCAGCTAAAAACGTAGTAGCAACAGCCCCATTAATTCCAACAATCAAGACACCCAATTTACCATCGGCTTTTTCAACTTCTGTCTCTCTCATTTTTACCCTCTTTTATTTAACAATAATTCATTGACAGAGCTACATACAATCAATATAAATAAAATGGTCAAAAAGTAAATACAAAGCGAAGTGGGCTTGTAAGGTATAAATGTATGGCAGCAGGACATGAGATCAAGCAAACAGAATGGATTTCATTCATCAATGATTTCAACAAAAAGAACCGCGATAAATCAGCTAAAATATCATTTCAGAATGCTCCATAGATTGAAGCAGGATCCAGAAAATTTGATATATATTAAAAGGGAAATTTTAAGAAAGGATCCTGCTTACTAAAAGTGCATATATAAATTAGAGGAGGTTGGGAAATAGCCTTAAATTCTTCCACCCAGCATTTCGCCAGAGCCATCTTCCCTATCTCTTTCGTCCTGCTCATCCAGCTCAGGATGTTTTACATTTTTTTCATTTGGCTCTTTAGAAGAAGAGGGATTATTTCCCTTTTTGTTCTTCTGGCTTGCCTGTTCAGAAGAATTTTTTCCTGTATTTATGTTATCTTTTCCATATTTATTATCTTTATCCATTTTCATCCCTTTCCTTTAGAAATAAAATAGTTTACCTCTTTTTAGATAAGCTAATGAATACGAGAAAATAATCAACGGCAAGATTTTTAACCCATTATAAAGGTACTTCCCTTTATAAGTGTACTTAGATCTATCGAACTTTTCATACTAAAATTCATCACTAAAACTGTCCTTATCATTTCCTCTGAATTCGCCGATTTGTTTTATTGAAATCTTCAGTTCCGGGTGATCTTTAGAACCAGTTAAGACAATATCATTTACAGCCTTCTTTGCAGTTTCTACAAAGTTATGAGCTGGCAGATCCTCACCTTCTATCCAAAAGATGACCTTAAGAGAAACGGCCTTACGCATATAAGATTTCCTTTCACTTTTCTATACTGAGCTCAAATTATCCAAAGAGATCCACTTTCCATTTTCCTTAAGCTCAATTAGCATAATTGGATGAATTTCCCAAATTGTTCCTCTAGTCTTACCAATTTGGTCAGGATGCTCGGGATCCATGAGCAGCCATCCGCTAATTCTAACCTCAAGCTGGCCTTTAACTATTTTGCGCAGATTTTTAATATCCCAGTTAGGATGTTTTGCCCTTAGAGGTGGTGATACTTCAACAACAATAGAGCCGCTTCTATCTTCCCCTTTAGACTTTGTAAGCCAGAGATGATAATCTCTCATTTCCTCATCTGCTCCATGACAATTGCAAGATTCAGGTCCTTCGATTTTAGCTCCTGCAAGAAAGCCCTCTACAGCAATTGGTATACCCTCATAACGCTCAATAGCTTGAGCATCTTTAGGTGACCAATTTGCTCTGTTTCTTCTTTCAATGTTCTTTGGCCATTGGATTTTGATCAGAGCATCGAAGTCAACAGGCACATAGTTCCCCTCGTCAGTTCTGTTCTTTAGTCTATTAAGGGCCGGATCACCTGCGTCCCCTTCTGGAGGGCAGCCATTAAAGCTAGAGAAACTTGGCTTTTGTTTTTCCTGAATATCAGGCAATTCACTTAAAGGTTTCTCATAATTTAGGCTATTCATGCCTTTTTTACTTATTTTCCCGGAATCTTTTCCCTTTGTTCCTGAGCGTAGATAAACAATAAGAATCAGAGCAGTGATAACCAGTACGGCTATGGTTAAGATAATTACAAACCAGGCGAACTTATTTGCTCTTTCATTTAAATATTTTCGGCTATTGTTCATCATTCCTCCAGGGAAGCACTCTTCTTTTTGATATTAAAAGAATACGCAAGGTCACAGATTGTTAGTATTAATAGAATATATGAGCAATTTCATAAATAAAAACAGTCATATAATTTACTATGATATTGCTTTAAGGAATTAAGCAAAGCTGCAATTTTTGGGGATGGTGAAATTTTTCAAGAAAGGGAAAAACAAAAAAAGGTCACCTTGATGCAAGAATGACCTTGAACGAACTTTACTAAGACAAATACTTTCTACACTACTACTTCGTGCAAGGTAGTATATTTCTGAGAGTTTTCAGTAATCAGGTCGGAAAGCTTTGACATCAGAATATCTATTCTCTCATTCTGAATGTCATCAAATGACTCATATGATTCTTCGCTTGAAAAAATATATACTTCCTCAAAACTATTAGCTTTATTTTTCTTTTCATATACGGAATAACTTTCTAAACCTTCAGCTGATATCAATGTTTTTAACTCGCGTATTAGATTTAGATAATCATTCCTTTTTGCCGGAAAGACATCGTATTGAATTGAAAAAATTACTTTACCCATTTTTATCTCCATTTATTTAAAATACATAGTTTGAAAAAACTCGCCGCTGAAAGTCACCTCTGCAGGTCCACTTAAAGACACATTTTTTACGTCTTTATTTTCATCTACTTCGAAGTTAACAACCAGCTGACTGCCATTTTTAGTAATAAGAGTAACCGGAGGCTTTAGTCCATAATTAAAATAACATATCAAAGCACTTGCAACCGAACCAGTACCACAAGCCAGCGTTTCGTCTTCAACCCCTCTTTCGTAGGTCCTAATATGAACAATGCCATCCTTAATATCTATAAAATTAACATTCGTTCCACCAGGAGCAAATTCAGGAAGATACCTAATTTCACGCCCTAAGTCATAGACCGGAAGTTTGGAGATTTCTTTATATAGAGGATCCTTGCGTTTAATATCACCAAAGATCTGTTGAATATTAACAACAACATGCGGAGAACCTGTATGGACAAAAGAGGCAAGGGCATACTGCTCACAGGCCACCAGGTCAAAGTTAAACTTAAAATCCTTTGGATTTCCAAGGTTAAATTTAACCCTGTTTTCAGCAAGAATTTCGCCGCTATAAACTACATCACCAGAGATAAATCTAGCCAAAGGTCCTTTTTTAAGTCTACCACTTATTTGCGCATACCACAATGCACATCTAGCGCCATTGCCGCATAATGTACCGGTTGAGCCATCTGAGTTATAATATTCCATCGTAAAATCAAAATCCGGATGATCACCAATAACAAGAATACCATCGGCTCCAATTCCTGTTCTTCTATGGCATAATTTTCCAACAACATCAGGAACTAATTCAAATGAGGGATTGATTTTCTTGTCGAGAAGTATAAAATCATTCCCTGCCCCGCTCATCTTTGTAAATGAAATCTTTTTCATATTAATTCTAAATTTAAAGTATTAAAAAGTTGTAAGCAACCAAAATAAAAAGAAATAGCAAAAATAATTATAATATTTTATATTCTATTTTAAAGCCCATTATTATTAGGGGTAACAAAAAGGATATTGTGAAAGGCAGAATATTTTTTATAGTAAGGATACTTCCTTAAAGAAGAAGTATCCTTTTAAAAGTTCTAAGTTTTTATTTTCAAAGCAGCAAAAAGGAAGAGTTAATTTGAATTTTTCCCAAGATCAAATGGATAAACGAAAGAAACTCTTGTTTCAATCTTCTTCTGAGGTTCAAAGCCAATAACATTATCGTCAATATCTCTTTTAGGAGCAAAAGTCCAGTTATAGACCAAAGAAACTATCATAAAAGAAAGGGGTTTATAGCCAACCTCAGCAAAAAGGTAGGATCTATCATCCAGTGTAAACATATCCTTTTCATTTTCGATCTTAATTTTGTCATATCCGGCTCTGGCTATATATGAGCCTTCTTTTGGAGAAAGGTCAGTAACAAGGTGTAAAATTCCGCTTTTAGGGTCCTTATCCAATCTTTGATAACTTCCCAGTATATCAAAACTATTAAGGAGTCTAACAAGAAGTTCACCATAATAACCATTGCCAGTTGAAGTCAAGGCATCGAGTCTAGCAGATTTGCTTATATAGTCTGATGAAGAAATATTAGCAGAGGAATTTAACTTAAATCTTTCGATCTCATAGAGAGAATTGAAATAAGATGGCAAATATCTATCGCCATTCAGTCTTCTCTCGAGTTTAGCAGAAGCACTTACAACACCCATTCCCTGGAAATTAAACATCATTCCAAGAGCAGTACCCTGTCCAAAGTTAATAATCTTTGCAAAATCAAAGTATGGTGTAATCTTAAAATAGTCACCTATTCCAATAGGCAAACCAAGGTCAAAACCAACGATCTTCATTTTGCCATAATCTTTTATGACCTGGACCTGCTTTGTGGAGTCATTTAATGTAGCCTGAGTTACACCTGAATACTTGTCAAAGTCCCCGACAAAAGAGGCGCCAACCTCAAAATTGCTCAAAATAGGGATCTCAGACAATTCAGTAAATCTTAAAGGTCTAACATATCCACGAAGGCCAACAACACCGGCCTGGCCAAAATTACCATAGACGCTCTCAAAGCCAACTTTGTCAAGATCCCAATCCAGTTCAAGGCCAACCTTTCTTACATCATAGCTTGGGCTATTGTTGTACATATACATAATGCTTCCATGGCCTAAAGAAGCATAGTCCAGGGCTCCCAATCTTACATAGAACGGTTCGTTTTTATAGCCATATCTTACATAGCGAATAACGCTTAAGTAGTCCGAAAACTCGTTAAAATTCTCTTTATTTAATTTCCCACTTGCATCGAACTCAAGGTTAAGGTCAAGACCAACACCGATCTTGGAGAAGGCTAATTCCGGCCTGAAATGGAAGGCATTAAATGGTTTACCATCGATCCAAGTAAGTCCGAAACCACCGTTTATATTGCCCTGATTTGCATCAGGATAACTTAAAAACTGAGCATTAGTTAATCTAAAAAAGAGCAGGCATAATATAATAGCAGTTACTTTTCTCATATTTTGACACCTCAATAGTTTTGTTCAAGAGCATAAATTTTCGTGCCATTATATAAATTTCATCTAACTATTGCAAATTTTTGAATGTAGCTATCTGTTTTATCTCCTTTTCTCATAACAATTTTGTACAAATAAACACCATTGGCCAATATATCACCATCCTGATCTTTGCCATCCCAATAGATTTTATTAAAATCGAATTTAAGTTCGGAGGAATTTCTTATTATCTCACGTATCATTCTTCCTGCAACCGTATAAATCTTAATTTTCATTTCATCTGGTATCTGTGTTAATTTGAAAGTAAAATAAGTATCATTACTAAAAGGATTTGGATAGTTATATAGGTCCATTAGCTTTATATCATTTGATACCTGGAATATTCTTATGATTCCAGAGGAATCTGATAAATTACCTGCTCCATTTTTACCAAAGATCCTTAAAGTATACTCTCCATCAGATAAAGTTGGCTTAAAGTTAAGAACAGCTTTTGGATTTTGGCTATTATAAGTAATCTTTAGTTCATTTGAGCCTGTGTAGTTTACGAGTTTATCGTTAAGTATAACCTTAAGAGCAGTTGTATCAGTAATAGGAAGGAAAGAATTATCTGAAAGTTCAACTCTTATTTCCGGTTTTGAAGAGACATATTCACCGTCAAAAATATCACGTCCATCGAAAGTAAGTTTTAAGTTTGGTCTTGTTGTATCAGGACTAATATAAAATGGTATCAAAAAATAGTTATTATCCTTAAATAACTCATTTATTTTGTTATCAGAATCAAGTGTGATCAAAAAGTTTCTATTACCGCTTGCCTGTGCAGTATTAAAGAGTATATTGAAATCCTTTTTTGTTTCAGGCAGCAATGAAGCTACAGTTGACTGGAAAAGCATTTCATGAGAATTATCCGGTTTAACAACTTCAACTTTAACCTTAAAACTATCGGCGCTGGTTTCTCCTGCATTAAAAATAGAGAAATTCAGTTCGGCTATCTGGCCTCTTTGCAAGGTATCTTTCTTTAATTCAACAGATTGGTAATTAATCATTAGTTCTGCTGGTTTATCAAAATCAACTGCCAGAGATCTTAATTCCGGAGAATTTGCACTAGCATCTTTTGAAAAGCGTGTTAGAATTTGTAGCTTTTTGTAGAGTTTTGGATCAATCGATGAGAGATCAAAAACTCCATTTGCAGCAGGAGTTGTCTTAAGTGTATCTATTTTAGAGTCACTTTTAATTCCAAGTGGGAAAAATTCCAATTTCGAATTATTTAAGGAGTAATCTGCTTTAATGGTTTTCCATTTGCCAGAAGGTCCAATTTCGCCAGTTAAAAGGTAGCCTGAGTTTTCATTAAAAGTAAAGGAAGAATCAAGTTTCACCTGACCCATTCCTGGTTTAGTCCATTTTTCAGGAACAGAACCCGTTAGAGCACCTTTTTTTCCAATCATAGCCCATGAATGTCTGAACTGAACACTATCGATAAGTATGCTGCCAAACATTTTAATTTCAGAGACTAATTGTTTTGTCATGCCATAACCTCCAGCCCCACCACAATTAGCCATAACGACAACTTTATTTACATCAATGGAATCTAAAAACTTGGTTAAATTATTCGCAAAACCAGTTGCATCGTCCCAATAACTAAACCGTTTAGAATACAAAAAGGTCATAGTCTTTTCATCAAAGACTGCGCAGTGGACTCCGTCTAGATGACCGTCGGAAAGCAAATCATTTCCATTTAACTCTACGACAGCAAAACCGCCATCATAGAATCCAGCCGAATAAACATTTAGTTTTAATATCTTATTATCTAACTTAATCCCACTTACTGAAGAAGTGCTTAGAAATTGCCTTTGTAGAGAACTCATGCTAACAGAATCTGATATATAAAAAGGCGAAGAGGTTTCATCATAAATGAACGACAGTAAGTCAGCATAATCCTGATTTGAATTATAGAATTTAGTTCTTATCCAATATCTTTTATTTTTAATAAGATCAGTAAGCGTAATATTTGTTCTTAAGGTATCGAGTCTCTTAATTATAGTCTTTGGATTAGTAAAGAGAGGATTTGAGTCATATTGAACAACCAGAGAATCCCGAATTTTATAGACAGGATTAAGCAGCTGAATTGTAGAGCCGAGTCTATTTTCAAATTTATTTGAAATAAGTGATCTAAGCTGATTACTTGAGACGATGAAATCAGTGCTAATTTGATTGTCATCTTTAAATAGTTCATCTAATTGATTATCAGCATCAAGCTTAATTTCAAGTATATGTTTTCCTATACGATCCTTAACAGGAATAAAGGCTTCAAGGCTATCCTGGTATAAAGGGAGTTTCAGCTTATAGGATTTTTCATATACCTTTGAGCCGTTAAAATTATCAAGTATCAGTATCCTAAAGAATGTACTATCAACTCTTCCGGTGTTAAGGTAGCCAATTTTAACCTTAATGGAATCAGAGCTCTGCATAGAATTAACAAGACTTCCCTGTTGAATGGCAATATCCTTTGCAGAAATTTTCAGATTTGGTTTAGGAGGAATCCTAAGCTTAATGATTGGATCTGTAAACAAACTGTTTGTCAGAGCAAATACTTTATAGACGCCAGTAGCTCCATACATGGACAAAAATTTTATTTTTGCAGCAACGTGTGCAGCACCTAAACTTGTTATATTATTCCTAAGAATAGTCTCATAGAAGACCTGGGGGAAAGAAAAAGAAGTAGTTTCAAAACCAAGAGAAGAATTACCGACATAGGCAATTGCATTACCCTTTAAGCCTACTACAAAGAGCTCAGAAAAAGCCCTAATATCGGGTTCAGCGAATTTGCCAGTCGAGCATCCGAAGTCGGTTACCAAATAAGGTCTATTAAGCTTATTATTGATCTGTTCAACATCAATAATTCCATTATCCCAGATCTGTGTTCCGCTATGTCCAAGGTATGAGACAAAAACTCCGCCAATTCCTAAAATTTCATTTACTTTCTCGTATGAATAAGGGCCAAAATTAGTTCTGGGGCTGCTGGTTTTATAGAGGTGGTTCACATTGCCTCCAATTGGAGGTTTTTGGACCAGTTCAGAGATTATATAATCATTAACACTTTTAACTCTTTTTAATTGGTCATCCTGATTAGAATCACCACCAGATAAAAACAAGTACTGCTTGTTAAAAGAATCAAAAGGAGAAGTTAAATAGTTTCTGTGTTTTTCAAGGTACCATTCAAATTCTTCGACTGAACCAACAGGTAAACGCCCAAGATACATCTGTGGAATGTAGGCCCCTGTTGAGTCCCATATTACAAACCAGGAGTCTGAAACAGGCTCACCAAATGAGGGAACAAAGTTCTTTACAAAAGGTACTTTATCATACTTAGTTTTATTGCCATAATAGTCATAGTTGGCATCACCAGCTAACAAAAGATATGAAGGTTTTGGAGCTTTCCAGTTATTGTAAGCATCAATTAAGAAATCCCTTATTGGTTCGGGCGAAAAAAAACCATAGTTATATTGATCATAAATATCTTTTACATCAATTACTTTAGTCTGTACGTTATAATTTTCTCTTATGAACTGAGCATATTCAGATGCCTTACTAAACAACTCTGAAGCTGTAAGAATGATATAATCTGCCTGAATTGAAGAGGAAGCAATGTCATCAAATTGTTTTAAATAACAGATCTTTGGAGATCGTATTACCTCTTCCCCGCTTAAAAAGTATTTATCTCCCCCACTAACAGTATCTGTAAAAAAAACTGAGCTTCCATTTTTCGTTATTACAGGAATTCTTTTAATGCCATTACTAAACTTATAAATTGAAACTTTGCCAGAAGAAACATTCTGTACTTTTAGGATCCTAAGGGCTTTAGTTAAAGAACTATCAATTTGAAAACAGAGAGAATTATCAATAGCTTTAAGGTATCTTGGATATTCAACTTCATACCAATCATATTCAATTGTGTTGATAGTATTTTGAGTAGGGAAAGATATTGTATTTAGCTTATTTGTACCGTTTTTCAAAAGATTTGAAGAAAATGAGGCTTTGACTACTTTTTGTTCATATTTATTAAAGGCTAAGGAGTCAAATACGGCCGGGTTCGAGTTAATACTCAAACCAACTCTATGGGCATCTTTAACCACATTAGATCCAAAGCTCTGCACTTTATAGAATGCTCTGGCTGATTTGTCCGGGTAGATATCAGATACAGTAAAATCTCTTGATGAGGTACCAACCGACTGCTGGCCCCATACCCATGTTTGATTTTCTTTCCAATACGGTTCCTGTCGTCTTACCTGGCTATCAATTGAATAATCGAGCCATCTGTTTTCTTCATAATGAGCAATTTCGCAATAATAGTTAAGAGTATCTGAAACAGATTGATTAATCAAAGAAAGAGAATCAGCTCTTAATCCTGCTTGCCCACCCCATGCAAGCCAATAGATAGTAGTATCAGAATACCGGTTTAAGTATTCCTTATAAGTTTCCCCCTGCCTGCTTGTCTGGCGGTAGTTATCGCCCCAATTTTTTCTTCCAGCAAATTCTATGTAATCACTATCATCAAAAGACCTATCCTGCTCGCCAAAAACATAAATTGGATATTCTTTTCCTTTGCAGAAAAGCTTAAAAGTTGATGGATCAATTCCAGAAGTATTAATGCCATATTGGCTAAGGTCGCTTTTCTTTAGTCTATAGATCCCATCTTCAGCTACAGCTAATTTCAGATAAGTTTTACCAAAATCTATCCAATTTCCTGTTGTCTTATTTGCTTGAAGTGAGTTTTTTGTTATAAGTGTCTTGTTAAGCTTTTTAGCGCTGCTAAAGTTAAGAATGACTGAGGAAAGTACATTGTTAAAATTTGTATCTACAGGAGAAGCCTTGGAAAGAGAAATATCTACTGGTTCAAGAAGTTTTATTTCAAGATGAAGTGATTTCTGAAATTCTATATAATCTGAATTATTGTACTGATAAGGCCTAATTCTTAAATGAATGCAATAGTAGTCTCTTATCCACAAATATCCCTTTATCTCAAACAAAGTATTATTTGATTTGGACAAATATTTTTCATTATCCCCCAGCTCTTGTGATTCAATATATTTTATTGAAGAATCGTTTTCAGAGACTACAAGAGGGTTAGAATATGGAATTCCTTGAATTCTTTCACTAGCTTTGGCATTTAGGCTGACTTTAGCTTTAGAATATGCAGGTAAAGCAATAAACAGATCCTTTTGAGGCAAAGCATATTGTCCTGGCAAAGATTCATCAATATTATTTTGAAACTTAACAATCCGTTTTCCATAAGAATCAGAACTTACCGTATAGCTAGATGGAACTAATTCAACATCAAAACTTAAATTGTTGTAAGTTTGATTGTAATTCCTTAAAATAGCTTGTGGGAAAACAACATTATAAAACAGAACCAAAAGAGAAGTAATAGTTAGTTTCCAGGGCATATTTGGGACCAGTGTTGTTTTAAATTATTCTAAAAATAGAGATTTTTTTTTTAATTGCAACTCTTTAGATTAGATAAACTTACAATTGTTTCTTCTAGTAGTGAAGAAATTAAAATCTTGTTAAGGCAGAAGCTAAAAAATGCAGGAAAGCCTTTTCAAATAATCACATTAAATCTTGACTTTTTCCGGATTGCAACTGAAGATCAGACATTTCAGTTAATCTGTCAGAAGGCAGATCTGATAGTTCCTGATGGAGCTGGAATAACAAGTTTACTTAGAATAAAGTATAGGGAAAAAGTCAACAGAATCACTGGAACAGATATTTTCAAATCAGTATTAGAATTATCCGATGAACTTCCCATTAGAGTTGCGTTAATAGGTTCAACAGAAGAAGTACTAAAAAAAGTAAATGAAAAAATCACTTCGAGCTATCCAAGACTAAATGTTGTCAGTTTACTTTCACCGCCTCAGAATTTCGAAGGCAATTATGAAGAAAATAAAAGAATAATTCAAGAAATAAAAAAATCCTCACCCACGGCCCTCTTCCTGGCACTAGGATGTCCAAGACAGGAATATTGGATAGCGGAAAACATGGAAGAAATAGGAGCGTTGATAAATGTTGGAATAGGTTCAGTCTTTGATACTTATTCAGGTAAAAAGAAAAGAGCTCCTCTTTTGTTCCAGAGAATGGGTTTAGAATGGTTCTTCAGGCTAATTTCTGAACCCAAAAGGCTATATAAAAGATATTTAGTATACGACTTTCCTTTCTATTTTTCTGAACTATTAAAAATTGTCAGACAAAGATGACTACAGATTTAAGCGAGTTAAAAATATTATATCTAATAAAGACAATGGATATTGGAGGATCTGAAAGATTCACATTAAATCTTTGCAAACATTTTGCCAGGCTCGTAAAAAATGTGACTGTATTTTCATCAGGAGGAGTATTTGTAGAAGAGCTTAACTGCTGCGGGGTTAATCATATTGAAAACAAAAAGGCTTCATCAAAAAAGCTCAACGATATACTTGCAATAAGAAAGGTAATAAAAGACTTAATAATAAAAGAAAACTTTCATATCGTTCACTGCCAGCATAGGATTTTTGTTACAATTTTGAATACACTTAACTTAAAGAACGTTAAGATAGTATATACAGCAAATAACTTTTTTGATGATTATTTCCAGAAACTAATTTTTCCGGATATAGCTGTTTCAATTTCAAAAAGTATCGAAATGAACCTGCAAGACACACTTTTAATCAAGGGTTCAAAGATAAAGAATATAAATTATGGAATTCATCTTCCCTATAAAAACAAAGAAGAAATGGAAGAGTCCCGTAACAAATTAAGAAAAGAGAAGTTAAATGTTAAAGGACACAACCATTTAACAATAGGATATGTTGGAAGGATCATAGAAGAAAAAGGGATATTTAGGCTTTTAGAGGCTACAAAAAGGCTATTTGATTCAGGCTTTGATTTTGATCTACTGATAAAAGGAAATGGGCAGGATATAGAAAAAGTCCGTCAATATCTCAGAAACAATTCCTTAGAAAATAAAGCAACCTTAATAGAAACTGAAAGAGATATAAACAACTTATACAAGGACATTGATCTATTGGTATTGCCAACAGAAATGAATGAGGGATTACCACTATCGATATTGGAAGCATTAGCCAGAGGAATTTTGGTAGTGACAAAAGACAAAGGTGCAATAACTGATGTCATAAGAAATGGCAGTTCAGGTTTTATATTAAAAAAAGATGAAGAGGAATTAGAGGATAAACTAAAATATATCTTGCTTAACTATGATAAGCTTGATGCAATAAGGCAAAATGGATTTAATATCGTAGAAAAGAACTATTCTTTGGATGCCATGTTAAAGAAATATGAAGATTTATATATAGATCTTATAGAATCAAGTATGACTGGGGGAAAATAATTGTGAGGTGTAAAGAATAAATAAAATAAAGGTAAAAAAAAGCATGACCACGGTAGATTATACATATATAAAATTATTCTAAGCAAATATATTCAAACGTAACGTTTAATAAATGTATATATCACTATGAAGTAATATGCAAAGAAGGCTTTAGAATATGCTGTTTTATATAATAATACTGACCTGCAAAGACGAACATTTCTGTTACCATTGATGAATATACTGCGCCCATTACTCCTGTTCTAGGAATTAAAATAACATTTAGAAAAACATTGACAATAATACCTCCCAAAGTGGTAAACAAAGTAACCTTGTATTTTCTTAACGCGTTACAGTATACACCAGTTATGCTATTTAAGCCTAAACCAAGAACCGAGACAGAAAAATAGGGCATTATTTCCGAGGCGAGTAAATACTTATCTCCATATAATAGAATTATCATTTCTTTCCCTAGAAGTAAAATGCCGAGGTCAATCAAAATTGAAACAACAATCATGATATAGATATTTGATCTAAGAATCTTAAAATTGCTTTGAATATTTTCATTTCTGCTAAAGGCATTAAAAGCAGGGATAGTAAAACTTGTAAAAACAATTCCAGACAATTTATAAATGCCATAAGGAATATTGTACTGTGCAACGCTATCGAAATTTAGGTATCTTGCAACAAGGACAACGTCTAGTTTACTGTAAAGTGTACAAAACAAAGTAGTTAATGCAAGCGGAAAAATAGCTTTTATTAGTTTCAGACTATCTTTTATTGACTTATTATTAAGTTTTAGAGAAACCCCAATTTTTTTACTTTCATAGGCCAGAATTACTAATTGGGTCAGATAGTTCAATAAAAAGACTACAAGAAAATAATAAACCGAAGTATTTAGTTTAGTAAGCAGAAGGCTAACTAAAAGCAAAAGTGCTCTGGAAACAAAGATAGAATTGAAGGTATAAGAGATCTTATCTTTCCCATAGAATAAAGAAAATAGCAAGGAGCAAAAACTCATCAGATATGAAGACAACAGAACAAGACTTACAATTATAAAGTCTATATCAGGTGAAGTAAAAGCAAAATAAAGGAGGACAAAGGCAGAATAGAGAAAAACAGAGACAAGTTTTATAAAAAGTACTAAGCCTAAGGAGTCAAGTGTTTTTCCTTTTGCAGATTCATTCTGAAGAAGAACTGGAAGACCTAAATCAAAAGCAGCAAGAAATATAGCTGTAACGGCCAAGACAGTTTTAATTTGGCCGTAGATTGCTGGGTCAAAACTTCTGGCAATTAGGAGGTTAAAAATAAAAATAGCTACAACATCAATAGCTGTTGAAAAGAGATAATATTTCCCCTGTTTAATTGAGTTTAATATTTGTCGGAAAATACTTTTCATTAAAATAAAGTTAAAATAAGGTAAGTTTATTTTGATTTATTATATTCATTCCACTTACATCCATCGTAATATAAAAAGCAAGATTTATTTTGCATGAATTCGTGGGGAATTCTATACTTAATTAAATCTGAGCCACGTACATCAGATTTCAGATCCTCTATTAAATTAAAGCTCAAACTGTTCTCATTTTCTACGAAATATCTTAATACAACAAAGTCAGATATTCTTCTAATAGTCACCTGATCGCCTTCCATGAGACAAGATACTACTGGCCCGTTCTTCTTAAAGGTATTTACCGAGATAGCATTATAAAAGTATGCACTAGGAGCTACAGTTACATTTTTTTTCCCAAATGTACCATGTTCGATAAAATAGCTCTCATATGGAATTATGTGAGCCAAATAGCCAGTAAGAATAACACTTTGACCATTTAGCGAAGATGTAAAATGGTCAAACTCTAAGGCTTGTTTATAATATATCTGGTTAAGGAATCTGTTTTTTTTCAGATAATCTATTGAATAATTAGCATTCACAATCGAGTATAAGATAAGTAAGGCCCATAATAAATATTTCCTTTTACCCACAACTTTAGAGCTGAAGTAGTAGAATAAAACCATAGCCCAAAATATCTGAACAGAGTTTATTCTATTTTGTCCTTCCAAAAAGATTCTTGGGAAAAATATGATTAAGAAGAAAATAATAGCTAGTAAAACTGCCTTAATCAGTCTATGCTTTTGCTGAAAGAAAGATTTATTTTTTAATAAGACAATAATCGCAATAAGAAAGATCAGGAATAAAATTAAAACTGCAAGATACTTATTGTTCACAAAATAGCCATATATATTATCTGCCCCAAAAGGGAAAATACTATAGACCAGAATTCCAACTATTGAGAAGGGCTTTTTCCACAAATTCTGCAGAATATTCAGTCTTCCGCCATAGAGGAAAAAATTAAAGATTGAGAAAACCGGAATTACAAAGCTTAAAAACAGAGAACTCCTAAATAGCAATGAAAACTTTTCCTTGCTAATGCTATTTTTTAAAATAAATACAAGCAGTATAATCAGAAGAGGTAAATGCAAAGACTGCTGTTTAGAAAAAATTGATAAGATGTAACACGTAATATAGCCAGTAAGATATCCCAATTTAACTTTGGAAGAAGTAACAAAATTAAAAGCAAAGATAAGAGAGCAGAGATAAAATAGCATATATAATAACTCTGTCCTGTTGGATATCCATGTGACCCATAACATTGTATCAGCATGGAAAGAAAATATTAAGCAAATAAAAAAGGCAGATATACCATCAAATCTTACTTTAGTTACTTCACTAACTTTTATCAAGAAAAAATAAAATAAGGATAAAAAGGCCAGGAAGAGCAAAAGAGATACAAACTTCATAACAGAGGCGTGCTCTCCAAATAGATGATAGTCTAGCCAAAAGGAAAAATACGAAACAGGTCTAATAAAAAGATAAAAGATTTCTTTAGGATTAAAAGATATTGGAGAGCAGCTCTTTTTTATATGTGAAAATACTACAAAATCATCGGTTTGAAAGCCTGGATCCAGAAGGATTAAAATACCATAATAGACTATATCTATTAAAAGGACAAAATATAATGGATATAATTCCCTTCTTTTTAAAAACAGTTTCATATTACTCAGGATATTTTCCATACAAATTGTTTGAAGCAGGCTATAAATTATCTATTTCCAGATAGGAGTTTTAAAATCATTTTTCATACAACTTAATTATTTCTTTTTTCATTTTAAAAAAAGAATATTTATTGTGAATTTCTCTATGAATCTCAGAAAGCTTACCTCTATTAAACTCTGCCGAATAAAAATGATTAATTGTATTAACCAGAACATCTGTAGAAAATGAATCTACAAATAAGGGATAATCACCCAAAATTTCTTGCGTAGCCTTAGTTTTACAGCAAATAACTGCAACATCATGAGCAATAGCTTCAAGAATAACTAGCGGAGTACCTTCGTATTGTGAGCGGGAAGGAAATAAAAACATGTCAATAGTATCAAAGAATTCACAAATTCTCAAAGATGGATCAAAAAAATGAATATTCTTGTTCTCAAAATAACTTGCTTTGTAGTAATTATCCCCTTTTACAAGTATTTCAAATTTAGGTTCAGACAATTGTGCCAGGTTAACTATTTCATCAAATCCCTTATAACTGCTTATTTGTCCAATATAGCCAATTTTTCTGCTAACAATATTCTTTTTTTGGAATTCAAAAGGAACAGAGTTTTTTATTGTTATTAGTTTATCCGAGACGCCGACATTTTTTTTGTAGAATTCAGTTACATGATCTGCGACAGATATTTTAAATATTTTCGAATTGATAAAATGATAGAGGACTCTCTCTATAAAAGAAAGCTTTTTCTTCATTGGGTCACAATTCATATTTCCGCAGTGAATATGATAAATAACCTTTGCTCCTTTTCTAAAAAATACAGAAATCAGTAATAAGACTACTCCGCCTGAATGATAATGAATTATGTCAAATCTATTCCTGGCGAAAAATACAATAGCTTTTATCCAAATAGCTATTTTATTTTTATTATCAGAAGTATCCAGATTAAAAATATTTTTATTGGACCTTTGGATCTCCTCTTCTGCCCTTCCCTTATGCTTAAAAAGATAAAAAAAGTCATATTGAGGAAGACTTATTGAAAGCCGATATGCAAATATGCAAGTACCATCATAAGAAGACCTTCCAATTATATGCAATATTTTTTTATTCATTAATCAAAGCCTTATATAAGTCCATATATTTGCAGGAAATCTTTGACCAATTTAACTCCTCAGCAATTTTTGATGCATTTCTGCTAATTAAGCTAAAATCATATTTTTTATTTTCGATAAGGTCCCGAACAACATTTTTTAGCTCCTCTGCTGCTGCTGCTGCATCATCACAAGAAAGAATAAATCCACTACTGCCATTTTGAATATAAGAGGACATTCCCACTTCCTTAGAGACAATAGGAATTATACCTGATGCCATACATTCCAGAGCAAAAATCGAAAAGGATTCATAATTGTTAATATTTAAATATAGATCTTTATCCCTTAGAAACTCAGCAAGTTCCGGTGCTGAAATTGCTGGGGAAAACCTTATTGCTAGCCAATCGGTAAAATAATCTTCAAAAACTGCTTTAGCTATGACAAATATTTCGATCTTCTTTTGGGATATTGTGTTATCGAAAATAAGTTTCAACCGTTCAACAATATTACTGTCTTTTATATCACCACAGTACAAAACAATTTTAATTGATTTTTCCGGAACGAATTTTGGGGTTTCATTAAAAAAGATTTTATCGACCCCATTGGGGATAATTACTATTTTATTTAGATCCAATTTATAATAGTTTAATGAAAAGTCCATTAGTTTTTTAGAAACAAAAACTATTCGATCAGAAAATTTAAGTAAGAGAAATTCAAGTAATTTAATCTTGAGTCTTGAATAAAGTGAGGGTTTAGTCTTCAGATGAGAAGCCTCATACCTTAAGAGTCCATGAGCAGTAATGAAAATCTTGCTTTTCAGAAATAACTTATACAGAAATATGCTTGCCTGAAATCTTTCTTCAGTGACAAAATGAATAACATCGGGCTGATTTTTAATCAAATAAAAAAAAAGTGGTAAAATGCCCAAAGTTTTAACATTAGTAGATTTGTATAGTTCTCTAGAGCCAAAAAGTCTTAAAAAAAAGCTACTTTTTCCTGAATACTTAAAGAAATACTCAATAAATACAGTATCGGAATTAATGAGTCTAATATTCTCAAAGAGTCTTTTTGCGACTTTCTCTGGCCCATTGAGCAATTCTGATTCATTATATTTACCGATAAGTACGATTTTCATAAAGGATAGTTTTTAAGAAAATATAGATTAAAGATAAAAAAAAGAATGGACGGGATATTAGGTTTCAACAAATTATTTTCGGCCAAGCCAGATCTCAGGATTTTGGTTTGATCTCTCATTCCAGACCTCAAAGTGAAGTATATTTCCTTCGAGGCTTTCACCGACCTTACCAATTACTGCTCCTGAACTAACTCTTGCGCCTTCACTTACATAAATTTCACCTAAATGTCCATAAACAGTTCGAAGGCCGTTTCGATGAGTTACAATAAGGACACTTCCATAACCTGGCAGCCAGTTAACAGTCGAAACAGTTCCCTCAAGAGCAACCTTAACAGATGCATCATTGCCTGTTTTTATATCAATGCCATAATTAATTGTCACAGTATTTAATTTAGAATTTCTATTTTCACCAAATCTGCGGACAATTCTACCATTATCGACAGGCCAGTGCAGAGATCCTTTAGCTACAAAACTTTCAAAAACCTCTGGGGATTTCTTTTCAGGTACAATTTTAGTTGATCTTTTAACCTCGGGTTTTTCGTTAGGCAAGTCAACTAAGGCGACTTGTTTTTTAGTATTCTTTGCTTCAGAAAATTTAGATTTTTCCTGATCTTTTTTCCGTGCCAACTCTGTTGTTCTGGCTTCTTCTTTCTTTCTTAACTCTTCTTTTTTTCTAGCTTCCTCATTTCTTCTAGCCTCTTCTTTTCTTCTGAGTTCATCTTTTTTCCTTTCATTTTCAATCAGCTTAGAAATCCACTGTCGTATATCACCTTCAGCTCTTTTTTTTAGCTCAAGCTCTTTTTTAAGAGATTCCTTATCATTTCGCAAGGAAGCAAGTAAAAGTTTTTTCTCATTCAATTTATTTTTCAGCTGGCTTTCTTCACTTTGCTTCTGAAGAGTTAAATTATGCTTCTCGTCCCTATCTTTTACCAGAAAATTCTGGAGTCTGCTTAATTCAGTTTCTTTATCTTTAAGTTGGCTGATCTCACTTTCATGTTCGCGGGTTATTCTCTCAAGATATTTATTTCTAATTAAAGCCTGATTAAAGGATTCACTTCCAAAGAGCCATTTAATTTTATCATCTTTGCCATATTTATAGACATATACTACATACTTTGCATAGGATTCTTTCAATTTACTAATGTCACGTTTAATTCTTACGATCTGATCTTCAGAATTATTTATTTCTTCATCTTTAAGCTTTTCCTGCTGCTGATAAGAGCTTATCAATTTATTGAGCATCAAGTTCTGTTTGTTGATATTTTCTATCATCTCAACAGATTTTTTCTCCTTGCGAGTTTTTTGTTTCAAGTCATCTTCAAGGCGATTAATCTCATTTTTTAACTGCTTTAGCTCTGATTTTTTATCAGAAATCTTTTTGGATTCCTGGGCAAGACAAAGAATTTGCAAAGAAATAAACAAAAATAGATGCAGGAATAAATATTTTCTAGAATTAAACATCAAATTTCTTACCATTCAACTATTTCAGCATCATCTGGAATATTCAGGCTGATTGATACATTTTTTTTATTAAGATCAATCTTCCTATAATCTATTTTCAGGTTTTGGTCCAGATTTTTAATTGAAATATTTGTTGTATATGGGATAGATATGCCATCTTGAAGTTTAAATTTCGAATAGACACTTTCAAAAATCATTTTATCTTCGGAACTAAGGACCTGATAATCTGTAATAACCAAATCACGGATGTCAATAGTATATTTATTTTTCTGACTATTCACAGGGTCAATAAATGTAAGTACATATTTGTCATAAACGATCTCATAGTTATCTGGTTGTTTAGTGAGTTTAGGAGTAAGATTAACAGCTCCTGTAAAAGCATCCATAAGGTCGCTAAAGGAGAGGTCAACCTTGAATATTTTTTTCAGAATATCGCTATTACTTTTTCCTTTATAAACTTTATTATGCATTTCATCATAAAAAGTAAAAGTATTATCAGTAACCAAAGCCTGAGCCAAATCAATACCGAAAGGTCCGTAGACCTCCAAATAGACTGAATCAGGTTTTTGGAGGACGACCTTAAAACTTGCATTAGTAGTAAGTTCAGGTGTATGAATATTAAGACTACCAACGCCCTCAAAATTCTTAACTTTTCTTCTATTAGCTTCGAGTTTCTTTACCAACCTGTCCGATGGAACAATTTCAGTTTCTTCTGATGGTTTAGATGGAACGCAACCAACATAAAACAGTGGAAACAAAGTCACAATTGAATAAAGAAAGACCACTACAATCTTTTTCACAATTCTCCCTTTAAAATCTTCGATTTAAGTTCTGGATTATCTGAATTCAACTCATAGGCTTTCTGCCACATTTGCACTGCGATGTTTTTATTTCCCTTTTTATAAATAATATCGCCGAGGTGTTCAAGCAGAGTCGAATTATTTTTGTCAAGTTCAATTGCTTTTCTTATATATTCTTCAGCCTTGTCATAATCCCCTAACTTGAAATAAACCCATCCAAAAGTATCCAGATAAGAGGAATTTGAAGGTTCCTTATCAACAGCTTGTCTAGACATCTTAAGGGCCTCATCGAGTCTTATGCTCCTTTCAGCCAGTGAATAGGCATAATTATTCAGCAGTAGAACGTTGGAAGAATCAACCTTTAAGGCTTCGGAATAAGCGCTATCGCACTGATTCCATTTTCTCTGCGAATTATAAATCATACCAAGTGTACCAAGGAGCTCTGCATTTTTCGGGTCAACGCTTAATGCATCTTTAATATAACTAACAGCATCATCAGGTTGTTTTAATTGATTTAGCACAAAACCCATAGCAGAAAGAGCAGTAACATCTTTTGAATTTAAGTCAATTGCTTTTTTAAGATAATCCTTAGCTTGAGTATAGTTATTCATTTGAGAAAACGAAAGTCCGAGCAATAAATTAATGGGGAAATTATCCGGGAAGCTCTTAACAGCCTCTCCCAGTAAATTTACCGCATTACTATAGTCCTTATGATCAAAATACAAGCCTCCAAGTCTAACCCATGCATCAACATTCCAGCTAGCAAGTTCAGTAACAGTCTTGAAATTACTAATAGCAGCAGAGTCATTTTTCTCCTGCAGGGCCAGCTCACCTAAGATCATTTTAACCTGCCAGCTAGTACTATCTTTATCCAGTTTCTGAAAAATATTTTTCACAACAGGTACAAGAGAGCTATCCTGTGCTGATTGTGCCAGATAAGCCGATCCAATCCTAAGCTTTGTTTCATAAGAGACTTTAGGATTATCGAGTACCTGGGAAAATTCTTTAGAAGCATTCTTCCAGTCATTTTCCGAAAGGAATATCTGTCCTTTAGTTTCAATTAAAGAAGCATCATCCGGGTGCTGAGCAAGAGCCTCATTTAGTTTATTAAGAGCGTCATCATATCTTTTTGATTTTGTATAAGTGTCAATCAGCAGTTTCTCAAGTTCCAGATTTGAGGGGTCAATTGTAAGAAGTTGTTCTAGTGTTTTAATTGCCGCATCTGAATTTCCCAATCTTTCATTTAATTCAGCGATTCTTGCAAGTACATTCCATTCCGGGCCAATCCTATCAAGGAGTTTATTATAGACATTTAAGGCCTCAGTAGGTTTAGAGAGTTCATAAAGCATTCCGAGGCTATAATAAGCCTGAACATTTGATGAATCGAGTTGAATTATCTTCTCATAGGCATAGGCAGCTGAATCAGTCTGACGCATATTACTATAAATTTCAGCCAGTAGGCTGTAATAATCAGAACTCGTGCTATCCATCTCAACAGCAAGTTTGGCATTTTGGGCAGCAAGTGGCAGTTTATTTAGCTGAAGATAATCTTTTCCCAGAGCGTAAAAAATTCCAGACTTAGGGTCCAAAGAGATCGCATCCTGATATTCAAGTATAGCTCCCGAATAATCACCTTTTGCATCAGCAATGGCTCCCTGAACAAAATGTTCCATTGCTTCTTTTTTTCTTTGAGCATTTTTCAGAGAGTCAATTGTCTCATTAATGTTCTTTTTTGGAACAGAAGAGGAACAACTGAAGAAGAAAAAAGCAAGTCCAATTATTATTATTGTATTTTTTATCATAAAATATTTTTTTCTTGATTAAAATTACGTAAAATTTTTAATACACAGTATAATAAAACTCATAAAGAAGAATCTATTTTTGAATAGAGTTATGGATTAAGCCAAATAATCCAAGAATCAAACATCCATTATATTTGTAAAATGAGATATTGTTCCAGTTTATAGAAAGTATTAGTCAGATAAATGCGGTTATATATTACAGATTTTTGAAATTTTCTATAAATTATACCTCCATAAAAATAAAATAAGCCATGTTTCAACGAATTACAAAATAATATTTTCTGCATATATGGAAAAGTACGATCTTGCAATTGCCTATACCTGGGAGTATGATGAGGACTTTGTTGCTCTGATTAGGCAGATGGCCCAAGAGCATCAGATTTCAACGTGTGTTTTTACAGAGGGAAACATAAAAGAAATAACCCAAAAGCTAAAAAGGCGGAATTTAGCTATTGTATCCTATCTTGATAGGGCTTCTGATGCAAGCGAGAATTTTTTGGAGACAGCGCATATACTATCAAGAAGAAACACAAAGATCTTCAATCCTTATAAACTCGTTCAGCATGCTATTGATAAAGCAAATATGCATTTGGAATTTATTACAGCCGGGATACATACTCCTTATTCAATAATAATTCCCCCATTTAGTGAAGAAGAGGAAATATATATTTCTTTAGATGACTTAGCTGTCTTAAACAGACCTTTTATAATAAAGCCAGCCAATACAACAGGCGGCGGTATAGGTGTTGTGACAGGTGCAGAAACCTTAAAAGAAGTACTTGAGGAAAGAATGACAAATCATGAAGACAAGTATTTACTACAGGAAAAGATTTATCCGCAAATACTAGATGGAAAGAGGGCCTGGTTTAGATGTTTTTGGGCTTTTGGAAAAGTAATTCCATGCTGGTGGGATGATCAGACACATCTTTATCAGGAATTAACGTCTGAAGACGTTACAAGACACGAATTAGGAAAGCTATTTAAGATAACAGGAAAAATTGCAAAACTAACGGGTTTAGATTTTTTTTCAACTGAAATTGTATGGTCGACAAAAGAAGAATTTATAGTAGTAGATTATGTAAACGACCAATGTGATATGCGTTTTCAATCTTTTCACTATGACGGGGTTCCAAATAATCTTGTACGGCAAATTGTCTTTAATATGATAAAGGTCATCAAAAGATTAAGAGCGCAGCATAGGACTTAAAACAAAACTAATCAATAATGTGTGGAGCTCATAACTCTGCTTTTCTCTATGCAGCAAAGAAAGCGACCATTAAAAAAGCAGTAGCTAAAAACAACTTTGTTCGGAGAGGAAATTAAACCACTTTTAGAATCCTACACAGTGGAAATACATAATCAGTAGACCATGTCTTCTTCAACAGTTTCAAGCATATTAATATAACTATCGTATCTTTCGGGGGAAATTTCTTCATTTTCAACAGCTTCAATAACGCCACAATCCGGCTCATGATGATGAGTGCATGTATTAAACCTGCACTTTTCCAAATAAGGAAGGAATTCCACAAAATAGTGACCTAAGCTTTCTTTTGTCAATCCATATGGGTCAATTTCCCGAATTCCAGGGGTATCAATAATATATGTATCATTTTCAACCCTGCTTAGAAGGCTTGTCACAGTGGTATGTTTACCTTTTTGTGTAAAATTACTTATTTCACCTGTCTTAAGGTTAAGAGAGGGATAAAGTGCATTAATAATGGAGGATTTACCTACACCTGAATGCCCCCAAAGAATATTCTTTTTTCCCTTTGCCAGTTCCCTGATCTCTTCCAGGCCCTCATTTGTTTTTACGCTAGTAACAATAACTCTATAGCCAATTTCGTTATATAACTCAGCCCAAGCCTCTAGTTCCTCATCTTGACTTAGATCAGCCTTATTTATTATCAAAGTAGTTTGAATTTTTGAACTTTCACCTACAACAATTAAGCGGTCAACAGCCTTGTTATTGAACTTTGGAGTGGAAATAGAACTAACGACGAACAAATTATCAATATTTGCAGCAATAACCTGTTCAAGTCTTTCTCCTCTGAAGCCTGCACCTTTAATACGAGGAGCCTTACGAGATAAATAGTTTTTTCTTTCATAGACCTTAAAAATGACACCAGATCCATCATTATTAAAATCGAATTCAACCTCATCGCTCACGGTAACATAATTAACTTTAAATAGCTTGTCTTTTTTTAGGTTATATTCATTCTTGAACTTACCTTTAGCTACACACCTAATAATCCTATTTTCCAGAGGCAGCAAAACATAACAATCTTTACTTTCGACTTTTGAAACTAAACCTTTAATGTATCCTCCTTAAAATTTTCTTAATTCATAAAAATAAAACGGTTTTTCAAAGTTGTCAAATTCAATAATGGCATTCGCTGCAAAAAAGAAAGATAGGTCAATGGAATAAAAAATAAAAGCCATAGAAAGATGTTTATTCTAACATCAGGCTATGGCTTTTATTAAAACTGTATATTCTCAGATTAAAAGCGGCATGAGAATGTAAAGACCAAGTTATTGGTGTTAATATCCTGATAAGTCCGGGAAACATTAGTGCCATAATTATCGCCTAAATCCTTCCACCATCCATAAGCATAAGCCACATCGAAAGCAAAGGATTCATCTACAAGAAAACCAATTCCGCCCGTAATATACTTTTTATCAAAATCGGATGTGTTTTCATCAGCTTTGTAGGCAGAAGGTTTCAACATAAAACCGCCGCGAACGCGAAGGTCAATCTCAGGAATAGTATACTCTGCACCAAGATTGTAATTGAGAGTACTTCTGAAATTCTCCTTAATATCCTTGTTATTATAACTCATATCACTAGCATTAAGGCCGCTTGAAAACTCCATTTGCGTATAATCAATAAAGGAAAGGCCACCGCTAAAGATCAAACCTTTATAGCCAAAAGCAACCCCGCCTGAGAAAACATATGGAGTAGAGATATCATATTCGACTTCGCTGACAATAGGATCATTAAGATCCCTGCTAACGCTAGCAAATCTAGCGCTGCCGGTAACTGTATATTTTTCCTTTACTGTATAAGAAGTTGGGAATTTTATATCAGCGCCAAATCTTAAGGCATAATTAGCAGATGTTCTTGCCTGATATAAGACGCCGACATTAGCATCCCATCCAGAAATATCCCAATCGAGAATATCATTTAAGTAAAACAAATTAAAGCCCAAAGTTGAAGCCTCAGTAGGGTCAGTTTGAACATTTCTATAGATACCCTTAACGTCCTCCTCATAGTAATCTCTTGATCTTTGAAAATTTCCAGAGATCACATTTACTGTAGCACCTACAAAAACATTTCTTGCAACTTCAACAGCGCCCGAAAAGGCCCATCTTCCAATAGAACCACTTGAAAGAATAGTGCCATCCTGGTTTAATTGTCCATTGATGCTTGGTGTATTACCATTAGCATCTGTAAGGAACAGGTAATACGGAAGGTCATCTTTTCCGCTCAGGGCCTGTATCATAGATGTATTTGAACTGTTAAAGCCATTAAACTTAAGCGCCCCATTAAAATCTCTATCTCTGTTATAACCTACAGCAAAGACAAGGCTACCACGCATAGTAGGAAATGGGAAAGCGAAGCTAATCTGATCAAGTTTTGTATCGCTATTTGAATAATCGGTTTTATTTCCGAAAAACGTTGCTGAATTATTAAACTTAGAATAATTCAGACCACCTGCAAATTCCATTCTCTTTAGAAGAGCGAATCCAGCAGGATTAAAAGAAGAGGCTGAAAAGTCATCACTTAAAGCATAATAAGCATTGCCCATTCCTAAGGCCCTGGCATTTGATCCCAAACCTATTTCGGAAAGTCTTAATGCATCACTTGCATTTTGGGCAAATGAGTAAGATGAAATAAGGGCAAGGCTGAATATTAAAAGACTGAGTATTTTTCTATAATTCGAAAACATTATCTTCTCCCTGAATTTGTGGATCTTTGTCCGTCGCTATTTCTTGCATTAGAACCGCTAGAACTGCTTCTACTATCTCCAGAACTACTAGAATGTGAGGAGTTATTTGAACTACTACTTGAAGATGAAGAACTACTGCTGCTTGAAGAAGAAGAACTGCTTGAAGAAGTAGTTGTTGTAGTACTTGCGCTACTACTGCTACTGCTGCTTGTTGCAGTAGTAGGACTCGAGATGGTCAGACCGCTGCCACCTCTAGAAGAAGTTTCATTTCTTCCGCCATCGTTATTTCTTGATCTTCCAGCATTTTGATTAGCCTGCTTATAGTCACTCACAGCCTTGGAATTATCAGCTGGAGGAGCAAAATCATACCACCATGGTCTACTATAGTAATAGCCATAGTTACCATAATACTGAGTAGTATAGTAAGAGGAAGGATAATAGGATTCACTTTGATAACTATCGTAGTAATCGCTATAATCTGCATCGTTATCGCTATACTGCTCGCTTTGATCTACATCCTGATGAGCTTTGGCTGGAGAAATATTATCCTGTTTTACATATCTATTATTAGTACCGGCATTACTATGGCAGCTTTTACAGTCATCGTAAAAATAGACTTTTCTCGAATAACTATATCCATTTTCATCTTTTGTCTCAATATCAGGGTGATTTATTACCGTATAGCATCCTGAAAAGATTGACAATGAAAACAGAACTCCTGCAATAACACTTAAATTAGTCTTCATAATATATCCTACATATCTGAATCCATTTAACAGATTCAAAATTTCGAGTAATTAAACAATTTCAAATTTTTCTTTCTCAGTTTTTCCCTCTCAAACCACAAGATCTACCCTTACAAAACTCATCAACACTTAAAAAAACTCATCTACCTCTACGCTCGCCACCACCGCCTCTACTTTCACCGCCGCCGCTGCTGCTTCTACTACTACTACTGCCACCGCTATTACCTCTAGAAGAAGGAGCGCTATAGCTTCTTAAAGATGAGCCTGAAGAACTTTGGCTTCTTGGGGCTGAATACCTTGGACTACTATAGGTGCGGTTACTGCTGCTGCTGCTGCCATTTTCAGATGGGCTGCCATATCTTTGTTGATAGTAGCTTCTGTATTGCTCTCTTCTTTGGCGTCTACTGCCGCTATTTGATCCGGAATTTTCACTTCTAGACCTTTCTCCCCTTGGTCTTTCATAAGTTGGGCGAGGGTTACGTCTTTCAACATTTGGCCTGTTAGTATTTGTGCTACCTGGAGTTGCTACTCTTTCTCTAGATGTGCCAGAGGGCCTCCTATCGATAGTTCTTGCAGTTGTTCTGCCTGTTCTTGTATCTGAGCCAGAGGTTCCTCCAGTCTTATAAAGCCTGTCACGGCCGGGGACTGTACTAGTTGAGATTGCACGATTTCTTCCACCACTAATTAAATCTCTAGT
>JAUZPB010000053.1 GCA_030706145.1 Bacteroidota bacterium | reverse complement strand
TTTCAGCCGCTTTAGTGGTGAGCAGGTGCTGCCATTAATGACCACGAGCTGGCATCAGTGGTGGCCATATAATGCATATTATCCAAAGGATCCCGTATTTTTCCCTGAGGAAAACGGATTCTACCGCACGGGCTGCCTCCCGCTTGCTGCCGTCCAGGTTGCCAAATTCTGGAACTATCCGGATAAAGGAAGATGGAAAATTAATGTGAACGACCCGGCCTGGGGTACATTTACAAGGGATTTTTCGAAGGTCGTTTTTGACTGGAAAAATATGCCTGACTTTATGCCAATAGATAAAAATATGCCCGAACAGCAATATTCTCCTTCTGCCTCGCTGGTTGCAAATATGGCGCTTGCGACAATTAATTTCGGTGCATCTCTTATTGACTATGCTTCTGCATTCTCAACCTACTGGAAATACTCTTCAAATGCAGATGTAATAGAAAAACGCAGTTTCACAGATGATGAATGGCTAAGACTTTGCAAAAGTGATCTTGATAAAGGGCGGCCCCTTATGACAACCGGTTCATCTGATGTTGATGGACAGGGGGGACATGCATTTGTTGTGGACGGCTATCAGGCGGGTAGTTACTTCCACTGCAATTTCGGATGGTCCGACCTTAATGGTTATATGAATGGCTACTTCCAGCTTAATAACCTTGGAGGACACCTGCATAATAATACTGTACTGCTTAACCTGCAGCCCGAAAAAAATAATCCCCAGTTGGGCGGGCCATACACAGCTGACAGCAATACAGTTCTTTTAATGCATTTTAACGGCAGCCTTAAAGATGAAATATCAGCTGCAAATGCTTCAATGCACGGAAGTGGAATATCATTTGCCCCTTCTGATTCACTGGGTCTTGGACAGTGTCTGAAGATCGATAACAGTACTTCATCGAAACAGGCTTACCTGACGGTTCCATATAATCAGAAAATGAACCTTTCGGGTGATTGGACAATAGAAGCCTGGGTTTATATTTCTTCCTGGAAGGCACCGCATACAATGTATCCATATATTATTGCAAAACCGGGAAGCAGTGCGTGGTGGGACGTAAACTATTCTCTTAAACTTAATGCCGGGGAAAGTGCCCCCATTCCTGAATATGGCTTAAGCTCGGTAAACAATGAAGTAGAGCAGTTCTATTGTACCAAAAATACTATAGAGCCGGGCAGGTGGTATCATCTGGCATTTGTCAGAAAAACGGCATCAAGGAATATCAGGCTTCTGATACATGATACTAATAAACAGCTCATCTTCTGCAGGACACAGCCATATATAAATACCGATGCCCGCAAGCCGAGACTCAATTTCAACGACCTTTTCATAGGCTGGTTAGGAATGGATTATAATACTTACTTTGACGGATCTATTGATGAACTCCGCATAAGTAATGTTGCACGCGATTTTGAGACAGGTTCGCAGCAGGTAAATGTTTTTGTCTGGCCGGGAGATGCAGATAATGATGGGAAAGTCAAATCATCGGATGTCCTTCCTTTGGGATTTTTCTATGGGAAAACCGGACCATCGAGAGCCATGTCTGAACAGGGCTCAGCCTGGAAAGCCGTGATGACGGTTCCATGGGATATTTATAAATCCGCTTATGCCGACTGCAACGGTGACGGTCTCGTAGATGTAAAGGATATACTTAGTATAGGTTATAATTATAATAAGATAATATCTCCTTCTTCAGGAAATTCTCCTTCTGCCCGGGCTGGTTATATTTCAGCTACTGCAGCACAGAACAGTCCAAATCTTAATATCAGATTTATCAGTAAAGGTCAAGTATTTTCTGACCTTAGAATGCTTCATGAAGGTGATGAGTTTTGTGTATCTGTTCTACTGACAAATGCAAAAGATCTTCTCGGAATTTCCTTTAATCTCAATTGGGATAAAGACCTTTTCGATGTTATTTCAACTGAGGAAGATCTGAAGCTGGGAGACATCTGGCAGAACGATGCACTTGCAGTCAATAAATTAATAAATGAAGAAGGCAGATATGAAACCGGAATCACAAACACTTCTGGAAATCCGGTAAAAACTGATGGCGAAGTACTTCAATTAATAATGAAGTTAAAAAAGGAAGCCATTCAGGCAAAATTCGATATCCTCGAAGCACAATGGATGGACATCCGTGGAAATAAATTCATTTTCCCTTCAGACGGAAAACTGACCAACATATCAGATGTTGCAGTAAAAATAAAAGACTATGAGCTTTTAAGCTATCCGAATCCTTTTAATCCTTCAGCAAATATCAGATTCTCGATGCCTCTGGCAGGTAAAGTATATATTAAAATATTTAATGCTTTAGGCCGGGAAGTGGCTTCGCTAATTAATGGCGATCAGTACCAGTCTGGTGAATATACCCTGCAGTGGAATGCCTCAGCTTTCCCAAGCGGATTTTATGTCTGCAGATTTGTTGCGGGCAGCAAAGTTATTTCCAGAAAGATATTACTCGTAAAATAGTAAGTTCTACAGGTCGTTCCGGATATTGCTGATATTAAAACAAATGAGGATATTATGAAAAATTTATTAATATATACATCGGTCATTTTTATTTGCATTTGCGGCCAATTGTTTTCACAACAGGGCTCAATAAAAATAAACAGCCTGGAAGGTTCTGTCATAAAAGGGGATGCAGGAAAATTATTCGTTATTCAGATTAACATTGGGAGCCCGGATCCGGTTATTGGGCTAACAGGCTTGTCTTTTAAACTAAATTGGAACAGCAAAGATTATATTGAAGCATTAAACTCCTCCAGAGGAAGCTTTTTTGGAAATGACCAGCTTTTTCTATACAGGAATTACCCGGAGCGGCTCGAAGCCGGAGTTACAAGTTCAACCGGTCCTTATAGCGGCAGCGGAACTGCCGTTGCTTGCACAATGAAGGTTAAACAAAAAGTCTCAGGCACAGTAAATATTACTTTTGACCTTACAGATATTTCAGCGCTTGATGCACAGGGGAAGTCTGTTCAGCTTACACCCTCTAATAATCCTTTTGTACTCAAACTGTGTGATGAACTCCCTTTGGATCTCCTTTCTCCAAATGGAGGTGAGTTCCTGAAGGTTGAAACAACAAAGGAAATAACCTGGTCCTCAAAGGAAATTGATAGTATCAGAATTGAATATAGCACGAATAACGGAAAAGACTGGCAGTTAATTGAAGGGAGTATCCCTGCCAGTACCGGGAAGTATCTGTGGACAGTGCCCGACAGACCTTCGGAGGAATGCCTTATTAAGCTATCCAGTACATCAGATGCAGGACAAGTAGATATAAGCAGCAAGCCCTTTGTAATCTATCCTTCACGACAGGTGTTCGGTCCTTATTTGCCGGATGAATATACGCTTGCTCTTCTGCATTTTGACGGTGATCTGAAAAACAGATCTGCTCTTACTTCAAATGCAAACGCTAACGGCGGGGGAATAGCTTTCAGCACTGACAGTCCATTGGGAGGCGGCCAGAGTGTGAGTATAAATAACAAGGATTACTGCGGCTCAAGTGTTTCTATTCCTAACGCTTCATGTCTTGATCTTCAGGGAGATTTTACAATTGAATTCTGGGCTAAAATCCGCTCCGCAGGAACAGGATGTGTAACATGGAGCGCCCTGATCTCGAAGCCCGCAGATAACCCCTCTCTTGCGCCCTGTTATCAGATTGCCCTTTGGAACAGCGGCATACAAGCCTTTGGGCAGATTTTCAACGGCAGTGCGGCACCAAGAGTTTTTTCAAATCATGGCTCTTTTTCAATGGGCAGCTGGTATCACTTCGCTTTAATAAGGGATACAAAGAATAATAAGTTCAGGCTATTAATTCATGACTCAAACCGTAATCTTATAGATATTACAGAAGCACCTAATTTGCCCTCAAATGTTTTCCCGATGAAATCACTCAGGGATCTGCTGATAGGGTCACCATTCGACGGTTATATTGATGAACTCAGGATAAGCAGCACCATAAGAGATTTTTCTCCTGCTGCATTGTCCCTCATTTCGCCTAACGGATATGAACTTCTGTTCCCCTTCAGTACGCACAGGATCGAGTGGGCGAGCCAGAATGTAAGAAAAATTAAACTTGAGTTTTCAGCAAATAATGGAAACACCTGGAACCTGATTGCTGCCAGTGTGGATGCCTCTGCTTCATTTTATAACTGGATAGTACCAAATGTCTTTTCGGATTCATGCAGAATTAGGATTACAGATCTTTCGGATCCTGGTGTTTGTGAGCAGTCATTGTATAATTTTTCAATAAAAAAGCCGTCGATACATTTGACCGGACCCGGTGAAGGGGAAAGGTGGTATTGCGGCTCAAAACGAAATATAACCTGGAGTAGCCAGGGCGTATCTTATCTCTCGATCAGATATTCATCAGATGATGGTGTAAACTGGACACTGATCGATACTTGCGATGCCTCAAAATCACAATACTCCTGGACTGTTCCAAAGGTTAATTCAAGGAAATGCAGGTTCCAGGTCAGCAGTACCTCCGATGAAAATATTTCAGACAAGAGCACTAAAGTCTTCAGAATTATGCCTCTTCCCGGAATAACTGTAAAAAGCCCTGACGGAGGTGAAAAACTGAAGGGCGGATCATATGAATACATATCCTGGATAACTGAAAATGTGGATTCAATAAAGATTGTTTACAGTATAAATGATGGAAGCAATTGGATAACTCTTCAGGAAAAATATCCGGCTGACAGTCTGAGATACAGATGGATGGTTCCAAATACACCCTCTGAGAAATGCCTGATAAGGCTGTACGATGCCGAAGATCTCAGTATCTTTGATGTTAGCAACAGTCCCTTTATAATTAACGGTATATCTTCATCTGAAAATTTTTCATCCGCAATTCCACATGAATTCGGTCTTTCACAAAACTACCCCAATCCGTTTAATCCAACAACTGCAATAAAATTCCAGCTGCCGGAAAATACGTTCGTAAAAATAATAGTATACGACCAGCTTGGACGTGAGGTGGCAACATTAGTAAATGAAGAAAAAAAAGCAGGATATCATATTATCTATTGGAATGGAAAAAGCAGTGAAGGATCAGTTTTATCAAGCGGTATTTATCTATATAAGCTAACAGCCGGGAACTATATTAAAACACACAAAATGAATTTCCTTAAGTAAAGATTTATGCAGGCAATTTAACGAATAAACAGAAAAGCAAATTTGTTTACAGTTTTGATTTTAACTATTTGCTCAAAACAATATGAAAACCTCATGGTCACAATGTAGCCATGAGGTTTTTGAAATTACTTCAATATCATCATCTTCTTGCTTGCTCTATAATCTCCTGCCTGGATCGAGTAGATGTATATTCCTGAAGGCAGGGAAGAAGCATTAAACTGGATCTTATACTCGCCAGCATTCTGTTCTTTATTTACAAGAGTTGTTACTTCACGGCCTAGCATATCAAATAATTTAAGTTCCACGTATGACTGCTTTGGTAATGAATACCTGATCGTAGTTGTTGGGTTAAATGGATTTGGATAATTGTTAAAGAGATTATATTCTTTTGGCAAAGCTACACTACCTGGCTCATTCTGATCCATAGCAGTATAGGGATAACCCTCAACTACAAAAGCCGGCTCCATTGTAAATTCTGTAGTACGTTTGTCATTGTCCTGAATTGTAATTTTTATATCAAAGCCGGATGAATCAGAATCAGTATATTTGCCTAATTCGCAAGTGTTTACTATTCCATAAGTATTGTCATTATTCCGTTCGGAAACTGAAATTTCATTCCATGTCTGTGCTCCTGATCTCTTTACAAAAATCTTTGTGTTTACTGTATCAATTGGAACTCCGTTAATGCTCTTGACAGAAAAAACTATTTGCGCTTTTTCACCTTTTTTTAGAATAGTTACCGGGGCTCCCGATGAGTTATTGATGTGGAACTGGGTAATAGCAGGCGGCAATGAATTAGCAGCGAGTGTCAGATCAAATTTGATTTTTTCATGTCCATGCCTTCCGGCAACAGTATAATAGTCGGAAACTATTTCCTCCCTGAACGGACCTGAACCTATATTAAAAGGTTTATTATCATGCAGTGTACCCTGCAGTACTATTTTATTCTGCTTATCATATACAGTATAAGTTGAATGGTAATCATCAAAAAATCTTTGTTCATTAAGCTTACCTCTACCATATACATCAAAATATTTATTTACATCATCAGAATATATGCTCCATTTACTCCACGGGTATATTATCGGGCCGTCACCGAAATTAGTCTCGCTGCCAGACTTTGTTGAATACATTCCATTAAAAATTAAAATATTTCCATCGCTGCTAGTTCTGAATGGTCCAGTCTCCCAATTATCATCATATGATCCCTTTTTGTAGCAGTGAATAGCTGTGGTAAAGCCATATGTGCTGTCTACATCAGGCATTAAATATATCTGCCCTTTCCAGATCTTATCTGTTATTGTTTCACCTGGTAATTGATAATCAATTCTGAACTGTTTTCCCATGCATGAAAATGTAATATCGGCTGCCTGACTGGTATCACAAGAAAGATCAATCCCTATTTTCTGATTGAATAAACTGCCGGGAGAGTTCTTAAATTCCAAATTGCTGCTCATTCCTTTAACTGCAGGGAATTGGAGCACTCTTACAGTGTTCTCCTTCTTTGTATCTATCTGGAACTGACCTGCATAGATTTTTATATCTGAAGGAAGTGTGCTGGACTTTAATATGTGTTTATTATCAAGCATAAATCCCATTGACATTTCCTCCGGGAAAGCCATTGGGCTCTTAAGTTGCTCATCCACTGGTAATGATAACTGAATATGTTTATATGAAGAAGAATAATCCTCTATCTTTTTGCCAGTTTCATCTGTCCCGTTAAAGATAAATGACAGGTTTGCTTCTTCTGGATCAATGTTAATAGATTTATATCCATTTAATGTAATATCTGGCTTTGCCATAAAACGGAAATTATATACGCTATCTTTCAGGTTATAAAATGAAGAAAGTACAGTGTATTTACCCTGCGGCAGCATAATCTCTGAATATAATGAGTCATCCTGGTTCCATGCAGTAAAATCATTATAGAGCTTACCTGATTTGTAAATTGCATATGTTAAAAATGGCTGCTTGAATGATATTGCAAGAACAGGAGTTTTTACAAATGACCATGGAATTATCAGGCTGTCTGAAGTGTTTGTGATACTTACTTTTCCGCTATATGAAAAACCATTTCCGGATGAGAAGGGAACAGATGAATTATTTACGGTTAATGTAAATACGACCCTTTTTGTTTCTCCGGCATTAAGAGAAAAATTGTTCAGGCTAGGGGTAAGCAGTATCCCATTGGATAGTCCAATGATATTGACTGTGTAATTCTGAAGTATTCCAGACCCGTTAAGTATTGTTACTGTATCCTTAATAACCCATGATGTTTCTTCTGCATTGTCCAGTCCATAATTCAGCTGTGAAGGAATAGCAAAAGTTTTAATACTCATGGCCTTTAATGCATTAATCCTACCTGCTCCCTGACTCATAATATCAAACCCAAGGTCTCTTGCTGAGCTGATTAGGGCAGACTTGATCATCTCAGGGGTCCAGTCTTTATGCCTGTGTTTAAGGAGGGCACACACTCCTGCTGCCATGGGGCTTGCCATTGATGTACCGGAGTAGACTCCATAGGAGTTATGTGGAAGTGTAGAATTAATATCAACTCCGGGGGCCAGTATCTCAGGCTTCATTATATACGTCTTTTTAACTGGACCTTTGGAACTGAAATTAGCCAGTTTATCCATCTTATTTGATGCACCCACAGTTATAGCCAGCTCTGCTGTTGCAGGACTTCCAATTGTAGCGTAGTCACCACTGTTTGCAGCAGCAATGCAGAATGTAACTCCAAGCTTTACAGCATTGTTTACAGCTTCAGTCAAAGCATCAAATGGATTTCCTCTGTCATTACCCAAACTCATATTTACTATATCCAGTTTATCATCATAATTGTTGTCTCCATTTGGGTCAACTGCCATCTCAATTGCTGAGATAATATCGGAATCATACCCAGATCCTCTAGAATTTAACACTTTATAGGCTACAAGTAATGCCTTTGGTGCAACGCCTTTCATATTGTCTGAATTAGCAGCAATTATTCCCGCTACATGTGTGCCATGACTATGGTCATCCATAGGATCATTGTCTTTATTTACAAAGTCATAGCCTCCAATTACCTTGTGTCCTTTTCCAAAGCCCCCTCCTAAAGCAGGGTGCATGTAATCTATTCCTGTATCAATTACTCCAACTATAACACTGTCACCCTGGTCATTATATTTATTCCATACTGAATCAGCCCCAATGATCCTTACACTTTCTTTTAGGTCAGCCTTTACTATTCCATCTTTATAGACCCTTTTTACATAAGGAAGTAAAGAGATTTGGCTTATCATTGCTTTGGGCACAGTGAGACTTGCGCCATTAAACACCTTGCAGTATTCTTTTTTCTTCAACGGTCTGCCGAATGTTGTGTTAAACGCTCTGTTTGTATTATCGTATATTCTTGCAAGGTCACTTGAGAATTGTAATTGCCGTGTCTGGAATGATGCTATGCTTGCCTTTTTCAGGCCTTTTGTTTTCTGCTGAATGAACATCGGCTCATCTTTATATTCAACAATTACATCTGTCATTTCCGTCATATCAACATCTATTACACGCACGCTGTCTTTTACAGCTACGGTCTGATAAATATGTCCTGGCCTTTTGTTGATTACGGTTACTTTTTTTGTCTGTTTCTGAGGTCCAATACTTTGAGCTGAAGTATTTTCAGAAATGAATGTAAAACATGCAATAAGTAAAATTATGCCAATTAAGCGCATTATTTTATCCTTCTTTAGAGTTTAATATGAAAAAATAGGTGCCAGAATTTAATCCCTAAAAGAATCTGCATATTGTCTTAAATATTTTGAATCTTTGATATGTGTAAGTAAACAGAAATGCTAGTTTTATGGGTCGGTAATAAAGATGGGGCACAGAAATATTACTTTTCATTTTATACTCCGCAAATGTTAACATGTATAAACTAAAAAAGTAAACCTGTTTCGATATTTCTCCGCAATGTGAATAACTTAAGTTCAACTTAATAAGAAAAATAAGAACTGGCAAGTATCTTTTGAATCATTATTACAAGAATTATTTTCTTCGGCTATTCATTTGCTCACCTTGAATCCAAGTCTCAACCGTTGAAAGGGGCTTTGCTGCTGATCGATGATGTGGAAAAAGGAGCAGATAGTTTATCAAGGCTTGGGTTTTACACAGCCACAGAGCTGTTTACTTTTCGACAACCCTTTTCCCGTTGCCATTTATCTACTCCTTTTAATTATGTGCGTTTTACAACCTATCCTATATTAAAGTTGAAAGGAATAACGATTTTGGTTTTAACCGGCACACCATTTTCGATTCCCGGATGGAAATTCTTTAAGAGGCCCAGTACTCTTTCAGCTTCTGCTTCGCAGCCTCCACCTATGCCTTTTAATATTCTTGCGTAAGTGACCCTACCGATTTCATCTATATATACTTCCACAATAACTTTCCCTTCGACACCCGCCAGCTTAGCTGCTTCAGGATAAATGATGTTCCTTTCGATGAACTTTGCCATGGCCAGTGTCCCGCCGGGATATCCGGGGAATTTATCAACTGAAGATTTGTATTCTTCCAGTTCTCTTTTCTGATGGAAACCACGGGGAGTTCTTAATCCATAATTATAAGGTCTCATGGATATTCCGGGCAGCTTTTCAGAAAAGTTCCAGCCCGTCCTGGAATTCCCGCTTTTATCAACATAGATAACCAGCTCTTTTACTAAAAGACTGTTAACATTTCTTCCTCTGTAAACACCAGGCTGATATTTTGCGGCAAGATTACTAATTAGTGTTTTGCCTTTAATTAAGTAGTCTGCATTTTTTATGTCGCTATCATCGGGTGTATTAATGATCTTGCGAATATTGCAATCGATTGCATTTCCATTCTTGTCAACCTGAAAAATGAAATAAAAATCATGCATACCTTCTCCGCAGTTATCAAAAACTGTCTTTACGGGTATGGATTTATTAATTATATCAAGGAATTTCTTGTCCCCTATAACGATCTGTGACGTTTGGTTTAGGAATCTTCTATCATAATAATCTTTAGGCAACGAAATGGAATAATATGACCTTGCCCAATCACAAGTGATGTAAGTTTCATGTTCTTTCATAGACGAAAATTTTGAAAAAGGATGTTTAATCATGATAAACGCTGACACAAATCCCATTATAAATACCAGAACAACGATGCTTATTGCGATTAAATATCTATACTTAGATTTCATTTTGCTGCCTCACAATTTTGTATTAACCATTATTTCATTTGCCTGTTTAGGATAGACCTGAATTTCAGGGTAGCTGTTCAGAATCATCTGGATCTGCTTATTCTGCTGCTGCATGTTTTCCATAGCTTCATGAAGTTCCTGCTTGTATTCCAGTGTCGACTTAAAAAGCAGAACGAGCAATAATATCACAATTGCCCCAAACGAAAAGGAGACATATGCAGGATATTTCACAGTAAAAATGTTAATGTGCTTTTTCTCTTTTCTTTTTTCAGTCCTGCTGATGATCTTTTCATCCAACTCCGCGGGAAAATAGAAATCCTCTGTCTGGGCTGAAAAGCTGAGCAAGTTAATAGATCTTAAAAAAGCTCTGCACTCAGGACATTCAGACATATGTGTAAATATGAAGGCTTCTTTTTCTGTATCCAGTGAGCCGTCATTAAATTGACTTATCATTCCTTGAATTTCTTCGCATTTCATATGATCATTCCTGATATTGTAAAATGACCTTTGATATTTTAGCTATTAGTTTTTTCCTAGCATGGAAAAGTCGGCTTTTGACCAGTTCTTCATCAATGTCTTGCAGAGATGCAATTTCTTTGTAGCTAAAGCCCGAATATTCTTTCAATAGATATGCTTCCCTCTGTTCTTCGGGAATAGTTTCGAGTGCAGACATAATCAATGCCCTTAACTCCACATTATCCATTTCATCAGTCAGCGCTTCAGTACAAAACAGCTCTTCGTCATCAATCAGATCTTCAGCTTTTCTTTTTCTTTGCCTTAAATAGCTATAGACCTCATTTCTTGCAGTTTTATAGATCCATGCTGCAATAAACTCTGTGTTACGTATATTATTCATATTCTCATAAAGCTTAATAAAAACATTCTGCACTATATCATCGGTAAGCATCTTATCATTCAGCATTCTGAATACATAAAAGTACAATTTGGACTTATGTTTCGCATAATAAAACTTAAATTCCATTCTGCCTTTAGGTTGAGTAGTAGTCAAGTCCTTTCCGATTAATTATTTTATAGACGCCATCAAAAAGAAAAATGTTGCTGCAAGATAAAAAATATTTTTCCGAGATAAGATAAAAAAGAGGCGAAACAGAGTTGTCTTATTCAAAAATAAGCCCATGCGAGCTAAACTTCGAATTATTCTAAAACAATCTTTTCTTATCTAAGTGGGGTTTGTTAAGCCTCTTGATGGTACGGCAAAAAATAGTGTGCTATTTGTATCTCAAACTGACTATTTTTTAAGCTTAAGTTGTAAGTCTAATGTAATTAATTCATATTAAAGACTGAAATATGTGAATCCTGACTAATAAAATCAGGAGTAAATCCATTATAAAATGGACGACGCATTTCAGAATGGCCACTCTTTTAACGATTGGATTGAGCCAGAAAAGGAATATTTTAAGGGTGGATAAAGTCATAAAAAGTTGAGATCAACTTAAGAACCGATAATTCAGAGTATTTGTTTTTTTTCAAGCTTGATTCTTCTGTTTCCGCTATCTGAAACGAAAGCACTAACATAAGTACTTAAATATTAAGCATTACCTCTCTGCTCCGTTTTGGTCAGTCACAGAAAACGTGACATGCGAAATTGCAATTAATATTGGAATCTTAGGTGGATTTATATAAAGGGCTTGTCATAAAGTCTGTAAAAAATATTTTTGAAGAGAGAAAGAATAGGGCAGCGGTTGTCTGCCCCAATAATCATTTTATAAGACTCATCTTTTTTCTCAGAATGAACCGCTGCCCATCTATACTGTTTGCAACTAATTGATAAACATACATTCCGCTTGAATAACCAGCCGCATTCCAGTTGGGGCTGTAATAGCCTGCTTCCTGAATACCATCCACAATTGAGGCAACCTTTTCACCCAGCATGTTATATACATATAAAGATACTTTACTGCTTTTTGAGAGTTGATAGCTTATTGTTGTATTTGGATTGAAGGGATTGGGATAATTCTGATAAAGCTCAAAGTATTCTGGAGCAGAGACAATTACTTTTATCTGTTTTATCCATATTTCTCCTTTGTTGTTTGTGATCTGGAACTCAATTGCAGATTCTTTTCCAACTGGAGAATTTTTATCAATTAAGAACTCAAACAAGGCTTCCTTTTCTTCTCTGCTGTTTATTTCTGCTATATCTACTTTATTGGAAGTAAACTTCAGCCATTCAGGAGAGCAGTTAATCTTTACCTCAACATCCTTAAGAGTTAACTCAGATGGATTCATAACAGTAAGTTCAATTTTGTTGCCTTTTGAAGAAAATTGGATCTTATGTGCTTGCTGTTGCAGCTCCTGTGAATAGAGGCACATTTGGAAAAGCATAAGAATTATAAAAACTAACTTCATTTAATCTCCTCCCAGTTAAAAGCTCTTTAGTATCAGTTGAACATAATAATTCAGCCTGTAATATATTTCAAGTGAAACGCTTTTATTTTTTTGGACATCAATTTCATGTGAAAATGCCTGCAATGTTCCTTTAGCGCTTCGCATATTTCCTTTCTCTAGGTCTTTTCTCATATTATCAAGCTTCGTCTGGAGACTATTGCATATCCCTTTACTCTTTATTAAGTTTTTACCACAGGACGAATTTAACACAAGAGATAAACTGTCAAGTGCCTCAGCTTTCGAAATAACACTGAATGTAACAGAGTTTGAATTTATTCCATTATAGTCTTCTGTTTTAACCTCAATATCTTCTTTAGTCTGTAAGTCTGATTTCAGAACCGTTGTCTGAAGGAGAGAATCCGATATAAAACCAGTTGTTCTTGTCTGTTTATTCCATATAACAGATGAATTTCCAGTAAAACCTCTTCCTTTAATATTAATCTGTATATCATCTGTTCCTACTACAGCATAAGCAGGCGATAAGGCTGTAATGTGAGGTTTAAGTACAAATGTGGCGGTTATGTTTTTATCTGAATCCATAAGGACATTTAATGTATTGTCGGTGTTTTTAATATCTCCGCTCCAGTCTCTTAATATGCTGCCCTGATCAGCTAAAGCTTCTAACGTTACAACTGTTGAGCTGTCATAGCTTGCCAGTTCAGGTATTCTTTTAACTATTCCATTACCTGAAATGGTTATATTTAGATTATAATTTGGTATTAACTTCGATATATTGACCGGGTTAATACTTTTTTCTGTTGGTAAATAGTAATAAAACATTGCAGGAAATTCATCAAACATATAAACTTTCCCTTCTGGCGGATATGTCAATTGTTTAATAAGTTTCCCGGAAGATACCCTATAAACTGAAATATTACCCGGCCTAGTCTCATTTTTCCCATCTGTATTTACTTGCTCAGTTATTAAGTAATTTGCATCTGATGATAAATGGGCCTGAGTGTTTACAGGTGCAATAATTATGGGTGAGCTCTTATCCAAATTTATATCATACACTATATAATTAATAATACTCTTTTTTTGCGTTGGATATCGAAATGATATTATCGCCTTCCCTTTGCTCCCGCCCTCTAATATCTGAAATTTCGACTCCTGTGCAATTTCAAGTAAATTCCTTCTATACTCTATACTATTTGTTGTTGTGGAGAACCCTAATATTTGTTTTTTTCTTGTTAATTCATCTCTTTCGGTAAAATATATCATTTTTTCATCGTCTGAAAAGAAGCTTTCCTCATTTAGCTGGTTCCTATCTTCATAAAAATAGGGAAGCTGGATCTCTCCTTCTAAAGTCATTCCAGAACCATCGAATTTATAAATACTTAAATATTCAATTAAAGAATCCAATGGAGCCCAAAACACATATATTTTATTATTCTTCTTAGAGAATAAAAAACCTCCTATATCTACCTGGTCATCAAACAGCACATAAAACTTTGATGTATCTGATAAATTGATAATAGAGCTGCCCAATTTACTATTTATTAGTAGCCAGGTTTGTGTAGGATCACACTTCACCAAGTTTGTTTCTCCTTGATCTCTAAGAAGGACTGCAACACTATTGTCAGATAAATTAATAGAATGTATATCGCTGTCATAGTTATAGTTACCTGTAGTATCTGGTTTCTCTTTATAGTAGCAAATATATGGTTGTGCTTTAACAGGACTATTTACAAACAGAATTCCTATTATTAGGATAATACATTTAGATAAGTAATATTTGCTAAACATTCTTTCTCCTGTTAATTGATAATAGTAGTATAAATATTCCAAACTTCTTCGGCATACGGACTTTTTGTTTTGTCGTTAGGTATTATTTGGGGATTAACTTTTAAAGTCTCATTTTTTTCATCCCATATCCAGTAATGAAATCCATTATACAACTGGAAGATATCCATTTGTAATTGTTCCCTTGTTGGGGCATATTGATTTAAATAATTATTAGCCATTATTTCCTTTTTTTTATAAAGTGAAATTCCTCCAATAATATTCATCTTCCAATTCCATAATTGTAATTCTGTTGCGGGAGGAAAATCTAACTGTACTAGTCCAAATCCAGTAGGTGGTCCCCAAATTGAAAATCCTTTTTTATTATAAGTAATTCCATTAATAATTCTCCAATTAGAATTGTTAAACTGATTAGTTTTACTCTCTTTCATTAATATTGCCTGGAATTCTTTTGAAACCATTTCAAAAACAATATTCGAATTTGGGGGATTTTCCCCTAAAAGCTGATTTATATTTTGCTGATAAGATGCAATGACCTTACCATCTAAACTTCTTACTGTAAGTTTTAAGTAAACATAACCACCTGTAAAGACATCTTCTCCTTCGGTCCAATCGTCAATTCTTTCATAAGGACCATAAGTCGTTCCTTTGACTGTTTTATAGTATCTGCCCTGGAAAGCGAATTCATTGTTACTTTTTTTGAAAGGAACTTCCCAAACAGTAGTTCCGCAATTATAAGCAGTTGATACTCCCTTAAAAATACTCTTGCCTGTTCGGGGAGGATAATAAGTTCTATAAGGTTTTTTCGTTTTTTTGTCTATATTATCCTTAAATCTAGGGAAATTATAACTAACGCAGTATTCCCAATAATAGTTAACTTGCCCCCCTGTATAATTCTTAAGTCGCGCACTACAAATAACGGTGGGCATCTTAGGCTCGGCTGTTATTGTTTCATTCTTATCTTTTGTTGGAGAAATAAGTATTATTTCAGGTTTACTTTGGATAATCAATGGACATAAGCTGTAAAAATAAAAATTGAACTGACTGCATGTGCCGCCTGATGTTAAAACCTTTGCTTCTTTCAGTTTAACTTGGCTTAATATTGTCTTTTTTAATGAATCGGCCAGTCCTAAGAACTTCTTATCGTTATTAAACATTTTAAGTAATGATTTGTAGTGGTTTAACATGTTCTGTTTCATTAGACTAGCTTTCTGCTTTGTTTCGGGTACAATCATTTGACGTGGCGCGGGCTCAGGTATTCCTACTCTGAGTAGTGCGGATGTACTGTCAGTGCTCAACGAATCTGCAGCAATAAATTTCAAATAACAATCATTGCCATAATTGCCTCTGTAATAATGATTCCTGACTCCATCACATGTAAGTACATCTCCGTTGCCGCAGCCCTCCTGCAATCCTATTTCAAAATCCTGCCCGGCTGACAGAGGGGTGTAAGTCTTACTATTATTGTCCCAGATTTCGAGTTTAATTAGGGCCGTATCTCCTGGAGAAATATTCTCCGGATTGAGCGATACTTTCAGAGGAGAGTGTTTAATCTTAAATGATAATCTTCCGTCATAGCTAAGAGTACCTTTAGAAGTTGTTATACACAATGTGGTTTCCAGTGAATCGAATCTCGCATCTTCTTTAGTAAAGATCCTGAAGTTCTGCCTAATGCCACTAATTCCGTTACTGGAATTTATTGTGTCTTTGCCTGTGATAATATATGTGTCAAATCCCATCATACTTGTATATACAGTAAAGGTTTGAGAGGAATCAAAATCAAACTTGGTAATTTCTCGGGTAGTCTCGCCATTATTAGTAACACAATAAGAATGAACTGATATCAACTTAACATCGTAGATCTGACCAAAAAATGTAGTTGGTTCACCGTATTCATCTGGTGGTAGAATGGAATTTACAAGCTCAATCTCTATCCAGTTATAAAACGAACAGTTAACGTTTGAAAATACTTCTGTAGTATCTTTCTGAGGGATTAGTTCAATCCTCTCTTTGATTCTCGTCTGTGAAAATGTTGGACTGTTAAGTACCGAAATAAATGCAACTATCGAACCTAAAACAGTAAGATTAATGTTATGGAGATTGACTTTTGAAGTTTTTCCGAATTTCATCAATTCCTCTTTCTCAATGTGGAATATTATTTAAATTGACTGCTATGTTTATATTTCCGTTTTTATCCAAATGGAAACAGATCAGAGTAAGAAATGAATCAAATTGCGTCTTACAGCCCAAAGGCAGAACTTTAAATACGGGGAATCATTTTTAGGTGCATCATATCAAAAGCGTGACAACATTTTACTTAAATGCACTGCATAACCGTCAATATTAATGCCATTCCGTTTTTTTATCACAAGTTGTAATAAAGGGCTCCTATACACAAAATTAAAGTGAATCACAAGTAAATATTCCCATTTTAAGCGAATTTTAAATTTAGATTTCTAAATATTTTATAGGTAGGAACAATACAGATAGTAAATATTACCAGTAGAAATTCAGGTGATCGGGATTATATACCGGATGAGCCCTGTGTCTCTGTTTATAACCCATTAGTGAGAGTTAAATCAATTTATAAACCATTCAAAAGCTTTCTTTACTTATCTTTATTGGGTGATTTATAACAAATAACTAGACCAGATGCTTAAATCTCTATTACTATTCTTTATGAATTCCTTCAAAGCAAAGCTTAGTTAATTAAGGAAGCCAAGTTCAGATAGCAGGTACAATTGAAAAGATTCCAACTGAAAAACGACTGAAATAGTTGAAAAGAGAAGTATCAAAATGCGTTAGCCAAATAAATTTAGTTTGGATGAACTTTTGAATAAGGACAGCACATAACAAAGTAGATGCCTAAAAGTAAATTTTGTGTAATTACAGGAATATTCCTATTATTCGAAGTAATTTTCAGAATATGTTATTACAAAAAGGAGGCATAGATGAAATATTTTCTGAGTGCATTCTGTATTGTTACGTCGTTTATACTTTCTTCGTGTTCTTCTACTTTAAAAGAAATACCATCGTCAGCTAATAATTCAATTCTGAAAACGAAGTTATATTCACCCGATGAATTAAAGTCCGATCTGGACTTTCTTGTCAAAACCATAAATGAAGTTCATCCTAAACTATTCAAAGTTGTCGATTCAGTTGCATTTATAGATAAAGAAAGAAAAATAAGGTCAAGTCTGACCATACCTATTTCTAGAATTGAGCTGTTTAAACTGGCCGCTCCGCTTTTAACTATGCTAAATGACGGACACAGTGGGATATATTATCCTGAAGATGAATGGCTCCATTATATATATATAACAGCGGGCGCTTTTTCCCTTACAGTATCACATTTGAAAGTACATTCGGTCTTATTGTTCGTGCAAGCAGGGATAGTGTGAACATGCTTATGCCCGGAACCCGTATATTGAAAATTAACGGCTATTCGGCTGATTCAATATTTATTGAATTTGCGAAGTATCACGGTGCCGAAAGAGAAGACTTCAAATTCAAAATGGTCTCTGGTATCTTTGATGTGTATCTCTGGCTTCATAATATAAATCCCCCATATGAAATTATCTGCCAGTCCAAATCTGATCAAATTAGTTCTTTTAAGTCTGAAGGGAGAGTGTTATCATTCAAATCATCAGAAGTAATTCAGCCTGCTCCATCGTTCAATAACTATTCTTTTGAAATTCTTCCTGAAAATATAGGTTATCTTAATTATAGGTTAATGAGAAACGATAAAGAAAATCCCTTTTCAGAATTTCTGAAAAATACCTTTTCAGAATTGAAGACCAAACATGCAAAGGGACTGATCGTTGATTTGAGAAAAAACGGAGGCGGAAATTCCGATTTTGGTAAAGAACTTCTCAAATATATTACAGATAAACCATTCAGAACATCAGCAAAGAAGATCTGGAGATCAAGTACTCAATATAAAAAATATATGAGAAAGCAAATTCCCTGGTGGGCAGGATGGGCCACATACCCGCCAGTAATATGGATTGCCGGGCTTTTTACTGATGAAACTGGAATGTTTACTGCATCTGATGGTGAATGCATTGAACTGATTAGAGAAGAAGAAATACCAGGGGAAAATCCATTAAGATTCAATGGCAGAGTTTGTTTTCTCATCGGTCCGGGTACTTTTTCTGCAGCCGTAGACCTGGCAAATGCAGTTGGAGACTACAGACTGGCGGAATTGATCGGAGAGGAAACAGGTGGTATTCCAAATTCTTATGGGGAAGTATACAATTTCGTGCTGCCCAATACGAAAATTGAAGGGGGAATATCCTCTGCCTATTTTGTCCGTGCAAACGGAAATGAAAAAAATGGTCATGGTGTACTTCCTGATATTAAAGTTAGGCAGAGTGCGGAGGATATGGCCAGGAATTATGATACAGTACTTGAAGCAGCAAAAAAATGGATCCTGAAATAATATCGAACTAGTCACTCTTGGAGGCATCAATGCAGGAAATCTTTTCTTGTTAAGCTCGCCCCTTTTTAATAACTTTATTCTACCAGATTATTAAAGCAACAGAACTTCCAAAGGCATGATACTTATACCAATTTTAATGACGGCTGGCATTGTGCTGGGAATATTTCTCGGCATTCTTCTGCTAACACTTGATCGTGGTAAAAGAAAAGCAAACCGCTTGCTTGGAATTCTTATGATCATATCATCTGTATGCTTAAGCGATTTTGCGCTCTCCAAACTCGGCCTTTACAATATTCTACCCCATGCCATCGGTATAGCGCCAACTTTGCTGTTTCTTATAGGACCGTTATTCTATTTTTATATAGGAACACTAACTGGTCATAAGACTGATCTAAGAAGAAAAGATATCCTTCACTTTATCCCTTTTATTTTGCTTATTCTTTACCGGCTTCCTTTTTTCTTCCATTCTGCTGAAGCAAAAATGGATATTTACCAAAACGACCCTTTTTTCAAAAGTGAGCATAAAATTATTATTCTTATCCAGGCTGCACATGCCGTAATCTATCTTGTCTTTATTAAAAGATCTGTTTCTGCATATGCATCTCAGTTTAACAGCAGCATAGCTGAAAGGGAAAGAATAAATTTGGTATGGATCAGAAGATGCCTGACTTTCCTGTCGCTTATATTTGTTTTTATCCTTCCTGCTTACGCTCTCACTTTTGTGGGGCTGAACCTGCACTCTGTCTATTCGGCAGTTATCCCAGTTCTAATCTCTCTTACAATACTTACTATGGGCTTTACAGGCTTAAGAGAGCCCATTATATTTCCACAGTATCAGGATGAGCTTAAAGGCAAAAAATATGAGACATCGACACTCAAAGAAGATAAAGCGGATGAATACCTCGGGAAGCTCCTTACTTTAATGGAAACAGAGAAGCTTTATCTTCATGGAGACCTTACTCTCCAAATGATAGCTGAACGCATGTCGGTTTTACCTAATCATCTCTCGCAGGTGATAAATGACAGAACAGGGCAGAACTTTTTCGATTTTATTAATTCATACCGCATTAAAACAGCTCAAAGACTGCTTTCAGGGCCCGAAGGCGAGTTGCTTACTATATCTGCTATCGGTTTTGAGGCAGGTTTTAATTCCAAATCCTCCTTTAACAGCGCATTCAAAAAACAGACTGGACTTACTCCCTCTCAGTATAAAAGTCAACTCCGAAAATAAATTCATATCCTCTTCTATCTATAAAAGCTTCAAAGTGATCCTTTTGATGTACGGATGTGTACTTCCGGACGATCCAGCTGCATAAATCAACTATTTTTATACAGTTATTAAAACAGCCATGATCGAATGACTGCTCTTCGAAAGGCATTTTGAGTAATGTGAGTTAGTTAAGGAACCCTGCAATGACAGTGATTAAATATCTTTTTTATCTTTTTGTCGCACTGATCTTATTTCCGGTAAGACTTTTTCCCCAGACGGGCTTTATCACAGGCAAAGTAACTGAGTCGGGGACTAATGAACCTCTTGTGGGGGCTAACATCGTGGTAAACGAATTAAAGAATACCGGGGCAGTAAGCAGCATTGAAGGAGACTTCCTCATTAAAGTACCGGTTGGCAGCTATTCGGTAAAAGCCTCACTAATTGGATATACCACAACCATAAAGACAGATGTAATCGTTAAAACAGGCAAAGAAGCCAGTCTTAACATCCAGCTCTCAGAAGGCAGTCTTCAACTGGGCGAAGTTTCCATTAAGGCCGATTACTTCGACAGGTCGGTTATGGAGAACAGCCTTTCGACAATTTCCCTCGGAGTTGAAGAGGTCAAGCGTTCGCCCGGCTCACTGCAGGACTTTCAGCGCATACTTCAGTCCCTGGCCGGAGTTTCCTTCTCGAAGGATAAGACAAATGAACTTCTCGTTCGCGGAGGCTCCCCGGATGAAAACCTTACAGTCCTTGACAATATGGAGATCCACTCAACGAATCATTTTCCCAATGAACGCAACTCCGGCGGTCCGATCAATATGATTAATGTTGATCTTATTGAAGATATACGCTTTTCCACCGGTGGGTTTATTTCGAAGTATGGAGATAAGCTTTCATCTGTTATGAACATCACCACGCGTGAAGGCAGCAGGATAAAACCCTTTAAGGCAAATCTAAATCTCTCAATAGCCGGACTTGGCGCCATTGCAGAAGGAGCCCTGGATGAGGGCCGGGGCTCGTGGATAGTCTCACTGCGCAAGAGTTATATGGACCTTCTTAAAGGCCCTGTGGGCTTGAGCTCTGTTCCCGAATATTATGACATACAGTTCAAGCTGGCCTACGATATATCACAGAAGCATAAACTTACCTTATCAGGCATTTACGGCAACGATAAAAACTTCACAGAAGGAGAGAGTGAAAATACAAACATTTCTCTTGCAGGCGGGATGGACTCGGTCAGCCTTTTTGTTGAAGACATTAAGCAATATCAGTATGCTGTGGGCTCAACGCTCAGGAGTATCTGGTCGAAAAACCTTTTCTCACTTCTGACACTTTATTACAGCAGCTATAATTTCAACAACAGTGAAACCGAACAATTTACTGCACGGAGTTATGATAGCCATGGCGATGTTTACCAGTCATTTATACTGAAGAATAAACTGGATTATGAGGACAAAAGCAGAGTCGGTTCTTTGGGGCTTAAGTGTGAATTTGTCTGGAATACTGCAAAGACTAATGAACTAAGTTTCGGCGCTGCACTTAAGAGTGATGATTTTAAGCATGATGTGTATATGTGCGGCGATTCTTCAAGGTATGACATTCTGTCAGATGGATGGAATACACCGGATGATATTTACATCAGACGGCCTGCATCGGATGCAAGATACAGGATCCGTCTTTTTGAGAATCAGAAGAGCTATGCGTTTTTTAATGACAAGATCAGCTTGTTCGAAGGCAGCTTAATTTTCAACCTGGGATTGCGTTATGACTATTTCTCATACAGCAAAAAAGGGAATCTGAGCCCGAGAGCTTCAGCCACCTGGAATTTTTTCTCCGGTTTAAGTGATCTTAATTTTGCATATGGGGAATACTACCAGACCCAGAGCTATCCAACGTATACCGACCGCTATAGATCAGAAGTCAACAGATATCTAAATAATACTCACGCGCGTCATTTTGTAATGGGATACAACCAGATCCTGGACGAGGGACTGAAACTTACCATAGAAGGATACCTAAAAAAATATTATGACATCCCAGTAAGAGAAGATTTTATTCATTCCAATGACAGGACCTTCCGCTCAGAGAAATATCTTAATGCAGGCCATCAGGCAATTTACGGGATAGATCTGCTCATACAGCAGAAGTTGGTTAAAGACTTTTATGGTACAGTATCATATTCAAGGATGTGGAGTAGAATGGATGATCCGCGAATCGGGAAAGAAGGGAAGAGTTATCCATCAGACTATGAGTATCCTCATATCTTTACGATTGTTTTAGGCAGGAGATTTTCTTCACTTAGAGACTATCTTGACAGGGCTCCGTTTTATATTAAATATCCAAGCTATCTTCTGCCTTTTTCAAACGATATGGAAATAAGTGCGCGCTGGCGTTATGCAAGCGGAAGGGGGTATACTCCTAGAGTTTTTGTAACAACCGAACAGTTTTTCGAAGGTGATTCCAGATGGAGCCGTGGCAGCTGGGTCTCGGGTGATGAAAGGAATTCAGAACGTTATCCCGATTATCATAGGCTTGATATATCCTTCAGCAGCCGCTACAATTTTACAAGCTGGAGCCTTTCGATATATCTTTCAATTGAGAATCTATACAACAGAAAGAATGTTGCGTCATACCAATATAATTCAGACGGCACAAGGGAGACTTCTACTCAATATTCTCTGATGCCTGTAGTTGGAGTGGAAGTTGAACTTTAGTCCAATTTTATTTTACTGACTTTTATCTTCTGTGAGTTCAAATTTTGTTCTGCTAATGAAATACTTCATAAATTCGCTAAATCTCTTTATTTCCTTTGATGCATCATCTGGATAGTAAGTATATGAATATACTTCCTTTTTGTCCTTCTTCAAGAAAAAAAGTAATGGGGCCCATTACATATCATCCAAAATTTCCTGAACTCTCCCAACTTGCCCATCTTCAAGACGCACCTTAATGCCATGAGGATGAAAAGAAGATGAAGTAAGTATAGTCTTGACAATGCCTTCAGTCCTTTTTCCGCTCCTCTGGTCCTGTTTTAATACGATTGCCACTCTGAGGCCAGGAGATATATCCTTTCGGTGTTTTCCATCCATTCAGTATTCCATTTCCTATTCAAATTGATGTTTTGTTTTTCTATATTACAATTTAAGCACTGAAACAATGGCCAAGCAGGGCTTTATAATATAAAGTTCCTATATGGATTTATCATAATCAAAAAGACAATAGTATTAATAACCGATAAAACAAGCAAATATAAATTTACCTGAATATACCCTTTACTGGTTGCCAGTTTGCCTGAAATATGATAATAATAACCCAGACATCCATCTGCAATGACAAAAACCGCTAGAGCTATAAACAATGGTATGTTACTGCCTGTGATAATAGTAATAAAGACTAACCCTCTTGTGGAAATATGTATAAAAGTACAAGCTATTCTTTCGACGACAGGAAAGATAACATTAAATACGTAACTCCTAATGCCCTGCATATTATTTAAGAAAGCAACCATCTTTCCAAATTGTGCTTCCAGTGCAGTTCCTTTCATAATCTTGTCGGCATTTGTCTTTACTGCAATAAATATTTCAAATGAGCCGATTGCAAGGCCAAAGCTGATTATTGCATTAAAGTCAAAAGCAAATTTATCCTTCATTAGCAAAATGATAACATATGCGGCAAGTAGTTCAACAATGCCGGATAAAAAGCCATTTAACAATGAAATGAAAAGTAAAGACTTATTAGTTTTGTGTAAAGGAGACAAAATAATTTGATAGGCAAGGAGTTTGAAAATACATCCAATACCCCAGGATCCGGCTCCTAAAACAAAAGCCTTTAGTGGTACATTCTCAATTTGATTGAAATAGAGAAGAGGGATTATTGCTATTAAAATCAGTATTATTTTTTGCAGGTAGCTTTCAACTTTTTTGCTTTTCATTTCTCTCCCAAATTTATTGCCTTAATGGAGAATAGTTTACTTTTCATAAAAATACTTTCTGACAAATCAAATCCTAAGAGTCCGAGATCAGATGAACTTGGAATTGAAGCCTCGATCTGGTATTTGAATTTTGAAGACTGCGATTGCGGATTGATTGAAACTGAAAGGATGCAGCTTAAAACTAATATGAATTGAGCCGTGTCGAATAGGGTTCTCATTTTTCTTTCTCAACTTATGTTAGTCTGATTTTATATCAAGAGCATTCTTTGTGCCAAAAATATAATGTAAAATTATCAATAATTCTATTTTATTTGTGCAGTGATGACCTAAAAAAGATACAACCAGATAGGCAATATTATACATCATCCTTATTTTGTTTCATTCGTGTATTGATATTCGGAAAATGTTGCTCTGTTAATAATTGACTAAAGTAAAATATATTGCTGATTTTGCATATTCTATATGCGACCTTCTTCTTGGTAGATAATATTTTTGATTCCATAGAATAATAATTATTTAGGAAGAATGACAACAGTATCTTTAATGATATCGCTTGAACAATTTTATTACTTTGGGAAAAATTGATCAGGAAAGAAATTTCCACCCGGAAAGAAAAAGACTCGAAGATGTATTTGTTGTTGTACTGTTTAATTTTCGCGGAAAACTTCCTGAACTTTTGGCTGCTGACCTTGCATCCATGACGATTGACGCACCATTGAATATCCAGCCTGTCCAGCTGTCCAGATGCCGGTCAAATAACTTCAGGATTATACAGGGCTCTATAGGAATTTAAATAACGATACTATTGCAGTTTCAATGGACCAGGGTAATCTAACTTATCAGAAGAAAAGGAGGCCCAAAATGGATTCTTAGGCCTTATGCCAAGGATAAATTATTATTTGACAATGCATCTACGATAGGGGAGATGGGGAGAAATGTAGAAGGAAATATTTCAAGGTTCGCTATGCAAACCCTTACAGGTATGGCTAAAAATGTGATCATCCGAATAAGAGGGAATAATCAGTAGCGTCATTTATAATTATGAACAAGGAGGCAGATTCTTTCGAAAATTAGATTTTTTGTGAGTTCCAATGGAATTAATAGTCCAAAGTTAAAAAGCCTAAAACCCAAAGGCAAAAGAAAAATCTGTCACTATTCAAAACCTATATATGCGATTCAAAAGAAATAACCTCTTCGGCTTTTCGCAAGGGTTATTTAAGAAGCGCATTCAATAGGCAGTAGGCTGCATTATTAACAAAACTTTTATACGAAGCCTCCTATAATAACCCGAAGAAGTGATATTATTGCGGAAACAAAAATTGAGAATCCCAAATGAATTCTTATGGTTTATTTAATAATATACTTGTACACTAATTCTCTGAATTCTTTACAAACCGGATAATAAAAATTAGGAACAAATTGCGACATAAATATCAGAATTAGATCTTTTTGGGGATCAATATAAAAATAAGTATTTGCAGAACCGGACCACCAGTATGAACCGGCAGAACCAATAAAAACAGATGGATTATTTTCTTTTACTACTGCAAATCCAAGTCCAAATCCCATACCGCATAAAAGTGATCCGAAGAAACCATCCTGTGGCATTATCTCGTTTGATATTTGGTCTGAAGTCATCAGCTCTACGGTTTTTGTTTTCAGAATCCTTACCCCATTAATTTGTCCTTTATTAAGAAGCATTTGTGAAAATATCATATAATCCTTTGCTGTAGAGATAAGTCCGCCATTTCCGGAAAAGAATTTTACTTCTGCCGACACATTATTTATTTCAGGATTCGATAAAACTTTAATCCCGCACGAATCTTCAGGACTGTAAACAGCAGCAACACGGTTTAGCTTTTCGGTAGGGACATTATATCCTGTTTCATTCATCTGCAAAGGATCAAAGATCTTTTCTTTTATAAATACATTAAATGGTTTTCCTGAAACTACTTCTACCAGGTAAGCAAGCACATCTGATGATCTGCTGTAATTCCACCTTGTACCTGGCTGATATAATAAGGGAATTTTCGCAAGCTTTTGGATCATATCTTTTAAGTTCCCATCGGAAAGACCGGCAGCACTATACATGGAATCAACCAGGGTATTCTGTCCACCAAGTGCTAATCCCGAAGTATGCATGAGAAGGTTGCGAATTGTCATGGGTCTGATCTGCTCTTCCAGCTTTATCCCGTCTTTATCCATTCCTGATAATACTTTTAAATCTTTAAATTCAGGAATATATTTTGACACAGGATCGTCCAATTTGAGACTGCCTTCATCATATAATATCATTACAGCAACACTTGTAATTGGTTTAGTCATTGATGCTATACGGAAAAATGAATTTAACTGCATGGGCTTTCCAGAATACATCCATCCGAATTTCATAAAGCTAATAACCTTCCCATGCTGAGCTATCATGGTGACCATTCCAGGAAGTTTCTTCTCATCTACATACTTTTGCATCAATGTATTAATCAGGTGAAAGCCTTCTGAGGACAACTCTGCCGTTGCGGGTTCCGAGACCTTTAAGGCGGTTTCTGGCTGTGGAAAAATATTTACATAAAGAAATAAAAGGAATAATATAAAAATCTTTCTCATTTTAGGCTGTTATTAATTTATTGTGTCGCTAAAAGTAATTCTTTTCTGTTTTATTGTAAATATGTGCCTATGGGTATTTTTGAATAACTATAAATAAGCGGCATTTATAAAAAGACTTTAAGAATTATGGTACAAAACAGATGGTAACTTCTTATAAATTACCACCTGTCGTAATTAAATATTTTTTGAAAACAAGATGTACAGCTTTACTCGAAGGAGTAAACTCGACACACTTATAGCCAAGCTCGTTTAAATTAATATCTTTAAATAAGTTCTCACCTGAGTTCAGAAGAACTGGTGCTATTGCTATATGCATTTCATCCAACAGTTTTGCTTTCAAATATTGTCTAACGGTTTCAACACCTCCACCCAGACGAATGTCTTTTCCGTCAGCTTTTTCTTTTGCCATTTTCAGTGCAGTTTCTATTCCATCAGTAACAAAATAAAAAGTAGTTCCGCCTTCCATTTCAATAGGAGGTCGTGCATAGTGTGTCAAAACATAAACGGAAGTATGATAAGGAGGATTCTCTCCCCACCATCCTTTCCAGGAAAAATCTTTCCATGGACCTCTTTCCGGCGTAAACATATTTCGTCCCATAATCCAAGCCCCAATATTTTGGAAACTTTTATAAGCAAAGTCATTGTCTATTCCAAAAGTCCCTTCAGTCTTATCTCCATTCTGCATTTGGTTGTGCATCTTCTGGAACGTATTTGTAGGAAAAAACCATTCGTGCAGTGCCATTCCATTTTTCCCAAGAGGGCTCTCCAGACTTTGATCTGCTCCTGCTCCAAATCCATCAACAGAAATTCCAAAGCACAATACTTTTAATTTGCTCATATATAAATCCTCATATTAAGAAAGGGTACTATAGAAATAAGTAAACAAAAATCTGTGTAACATCCAAAAAAGATGACACTAATAAAACTCAGCTCAAATTCGAAATAATAATAGAGTTCTACATATGGACATTTTTATCAAGCTAAAACATGAGATTTTACTTTTGCAATAAATGGTTGACAATCAATTAAATTATAACAATTTTAGCCATTGATTTTATGCAGAGGGGAGTCAGATATCTTCCATGATATACTGATGCGTACATTTCGATACGATGTCAAATCAATAAGAAAATATCTGAAGAGTTAATGTGACATCTGTTAAAAACTGGGGGTATTTATGCTTATTGAAAAAAAGTCTATAATAATTTTTATAGTCGTAATATCATCAACAATACTTCGAGCGAATAATTCTGATTTCTATTATTCAAATGGAGATTCAACACAAATGACACCACAAGAGATAATAATTGCAAAAGAAAAAGCAATTCTAGACCGTTGGATAACCGGCGATACATTCGGATTCATTGAAGCTGCCGCCGAAGAAATAAC
>JAUZPB010000052.1 GCA_030706145.1 Bacteroidota bacterium | reverse complement strand
TAAAAAAGAAAAATATCTCATTTCAATAACTACTCATTTCTTTTTTATAAGGGGAAAATTTATGAAAATAGTTACACAGAAAAAAAATGGACCTGGTAAAATCTGGGGGATTTTTTCTCTTCTTTTTTTCATTCTAAACCTCTTCTTAAACACAACAATCTTTTCTCAGCAGGAAGCTGTTGAAAAAGTCTTAAATTCAGATGGAACACTTAAGAAGGGAATAAACGGCTCATTTAGTGCAAAAGGATATAACCTTACCTATGGAAAAAATGGTGAGCCTGTTCTAAATAAAGCAACTTCAAATACAAATTCAGTTGTTACTTGGAACAGCCTTTTAGGTGGACCTAGTAATGGTATTAACGGTACAATATATGCCATTGCAATATATGGTTCAGATATATATTTCGGAGGAAATTTTACATCAATTGGCGATGGCACACCTGCAAACAATATTGCAAAATGGGATGGAACTAAATGGTCAACTCTTCCTTGTGGAAATAGTAATGGTGTCGACAATTATGTTAGAGCTTTAGCTGTTTGTAATAATGAATTATATGTCGGTGGATGTTTTCAGAGACTTGGCGATGGCACACTCGTAAATTATGCAGCCAAATGGAATGGAAGCCAATGGTCGGCCCTTCCTTGCGGCGGTGGCAGTGTAGGTCTTAATAGCTATGTTTATGCTATAGCCGTAAGCGTAACGGACGTTTATTTTGGTGGAGATTTTACTAAACTAGGTGACGGCACTACTTCAGCAAATTACATAGCCAGGTGGAATGGCAGCTGGTCTTCTCTTGCTTGCAATAGCAGTAATGGTCTTGGCGGCCTCGTTAATTCTATTGCAGTATGCGGCTCAGATATTTATGCTGCAGGGAATTTCACCACATTTGGTGATGGGACTTCTGTCAACCGCATCGCTAAATGGAATGGAACTACATGGTCAACTCTTCCTTGCGGTAGCAGTAATGGTGTTAATGCTTATGTTAGTGCCTTAGCTGTATGTAATAATGATTTATATGCAGGTGGGTATTTTACTTCGCTTGGTGATGGTACAGTTGTAAATTATATTGCCAAATGGAATGGCACTAGCTGGTCGCCTCTCCCAAGCGGAAGCAGCTCTGGAGTTAACAATGTTGTATTTGCAATTGCAGTAGATAATACAGATATATATGTAGGAGGAAGCTTTACCACTCTTGGAGATGGAACAACATCTGCAAATCGCATTGCCAAATGGAACGGAAGCCAATGGTTACCTCTTGAAAATGCAAGCATAAATGGTGTAGGTGGTTCAATCTCTGCAATTGCAGTAGATTCTGGAAGTATATACATAGGCGGAGGTTTTACTTCTTATAACGATGGCGGACTTGCAAATCACGTTGCAAAGTGGAATGGAAGTACCTGGTCCATACTAGCTGGCGGCTCCCTTAATGGCACTCCTAGTTCTGTTAACGCAGTAGCAATAATGGGCTCAGACATATACGTCGGAGGAAGTTTTTTACAGCTTGGAGATGGTACATCTGCATACCGCATTGCAAAGTGGAATGGAAGCACTTGGTCAAATCTTCCATGCGGAAGCGGTAATGGTGTTTTAGGTGATGTTTATGTATTAGCTGTATGGAATAACGCTTTATATGTTGGAGGCAGTTTTACAAAGCTTGGAGACGGAACAACATCTGCAAAATACATAGCTAAATGGGATGGAGCTACCTGGTCAAATCTTCCATGCGGAAGTAGTAATGGTGTTTCAGGTAATGTATATACAATTGCTCCTTCCAGCTCAGGAATATATATAGGGGGAAATTTTTCTAAGCTTGGAGACTATACTGTTGTAAATCGTATTGCCAAATGGGACGGAACTACCTGGTCAAATCTTCCCTGCAGTACAAGTGTTGGGGTAAATAATATTGTCTATTCTATCGCGATTAAAGGTACAGTGGTATATGTAGGAGGACTTTTTTCTTCACTTGGAAATGGAACTTCTGTAAAATATATTGCCAAATGGGATGGAAGCCAATGGTCACCTCTTACTTTTAATGGTGCTGTTGGAGTAAATAATGTTGTACTTTCACTAGCTGTATGTGGCTCAGATTTATATGCAGGAGGGCCTTTTTCCACACTTGGTGATGGTACAACTGTAAACGGCATTGCCAAATGGAACGGTACCCAATGGTCTCCTCTTGCTTGCGGTAGCAGTGTTGGCTTAAATGGCCCAGTTTATGCATTAGCGGCATATGGTACAGATGTATATATTGGTGGAGCGTTTACACAGCTTAGTGACGGTACAGCTGTAAACAACATTACAAAATGGAATGGCAGTAATTTTGTGCAATTAGCTGACGGAGCTTCCTTTGGTGTTAACTCACTTGTAAGTTCCCTTGCAATTAATACAGAAGCAGGCAAAATGTATGTAGGTGGAAATTTTATGTCTGTCGGTAATAATAAAACAGCATGCTACGTAGCCAGTTTCACAGATAATAGCAATCCTCTTCCTGTTGAATTAAGCTCTATTAGTGCAAAGTCTACAGGAGACAATGTTATTTTATCATGGAAAACAGAAAATGAAGTAAACAACTATGGATTTGACATTGAAAGAAAAAGTGGATCTGATAATTGGGAGAAAATAGGCTTTGTTAAAGGAAGTGGCAGTTCTAACATATCCCACACATACTCTTTTACTGACCAAAACCCTATTTCTGGTAAGCTTTTTTACAGATTAAAACAGCTGGATAATGATGGAGCCTTTAAGTACTATGATGCAGTATCTGTTCAGTTTAATTCTCCTTTGCAGTTTAAACTCCTTCAGAATACTCCTAATCCGTTTAATCCAACTACAGCTATTAAATATCAGTTGCCTCAAAATAGCTTTGTAACTATTAAGATATATGACAATCTTGGAAGAGAAGTTGCTACTCTTATTAATGAAGAAAGGCAAGCAGGAAGCCACATTGTATACTGGAATGGCAAAGATAACTTTGGACAGACTGTCTCTAGTGGTATATACCTCTACAAACTAACTGCAGGAAACTATACTGAGACCCGAAAGATGAATTTCCTGAAATAATTTCTATGGGCTCTGATTGCGTATTGGAATAAATTAAATGGGCTGTGAGCGTATTGATCTTTTATCAATATGTGCAGCCCTGTTTTATTTTAATTATATTTGTTCGACAATATTTTTCGTCGTTTTTTTTGTAACTACTCAAAATTGGAGAACATTTGAAATACGCAGCAATAGTCTTTGTTGGTGGTGGAATTGGAGCAGTAACCAGGTATTTATTATCTTCATATATTCAGAAGGCATTTTCACCAGGATTTCCATTCGGCACTCTAACGGTCAACATTCTTGGCTGTTTAATTATTGGATTATTAATGACTATATTTGAAGATAGATTTATTGTTCAGCCGGCATTAAGGCTGCTTCTGACAGTAGGTTTTTTGGGAGGCTTAACAACCTATTCAACCTTTAGTTTTGAGACTGTGGCCTTATTGCAGGAAGGTAACTACTTTAGTGGATTTATGAACATACTTGGAACAACTTTTACGTGTCTATGTTCAACCTGGATTGGGATATTAATTGGTAAACTGATCTAAAAAAACATAAACAGGAGATGTGCCATGAAGCTTGAAGGTGAAGGAAAACTGCTCAGGATATTCTGCGGAGAGTCAGATAAGATAGAGCATAAAATGCTTTATGAGGCACTTATGTTAAAAGCAAGAGAAACCGGAATGTCAGGAACAACTGTCTTAAGAGGCATTGCAGGTTTTGGGGCAAAGAGCCTTATACATACTGCAAAAATACTTGTGCTCTCGGAAGACTTGCCACTGATTGTTGAAATAGTTGATACAGCCGAAAAGATCGACCAATTTAAGGAAATAGCCTGCAAAATGATCGAAGACTCCAGGTGCGGAGCCTTAATTACTGAAGAAAGAGCAAATATAATAAAATACACACACGGGAAATAAGTCTATCTATCAATATTTTCATAGCTTACTCCAGGCAAATGAACCGAGAGTGTTGTCCATAAATCAATATGTCCATTGATCAATTTGCTAGAACACCATTGTTGAATATGCCCATAGAGCAAAGTAATTTATATCTTATTTTCCCTAGCACTTAAAGAGATCCAGACTAATCCATCATTTGCAATATGAACTCTTTCTGAATGATCTTTTGAATCCAGATAAGCTTCGAACATACTCTGTGTACATTCAATTACAGGTCTGCTCACGTAACCATCTATTATTTGATCTTCAACTCCAAGCTCATTCAAATCGCTACTATACTTCCCCATCTTTGCAAAATATAGTTTTTCTTTATAATAGATCTGTCTAAGGAACCACTTTGCAGCATCTGAGTTTTTGTTATTAAATTCAACTTTTGCACTACTTCCAACTGTATCAGATGAGAACTGCACAAAGCCCCACATCTCGGGATAATGAAAATTTACAATACCCTGAGGGGCCCAGGCCCAATAGTAGTCTGTCCCTCTCAGGCTTTTTACAGCAGGATTGAGCTGTTTATTGTGCTTTCCATTTATGAGATCTTTCTTCCATTCAGTTCTAGCTAAGTTTACTCTCCACTGGTCACCATCTAAAGGAGGAAGATGCACTTGCGTTAGTTCAACAAAAGACTTCCAGGGCAGTGCGGCTTCAACGATCCAGGAACTGTCATTGTCATTAGAATTGTTAAGAGTACCATTTAATAAGACTGCTGTCTTTAAGCCTTTCATATCCCAGGCACTTATTGCAGGCTTTTTCATATCCCTATATGGCTTTAATAGCAAAAGGTCCCAAACAGTGTTAAGAGCGTTTACTTCTATCTCACAGTAGTTATGAGTATCATTATCGGGGTCAATGAAAATTTCAAAATTATTATCCTGGAAAAGCGTATCATCATGATTTTTCAGGCTGCCGGAGATATCTGTTTCCTGAAGCTCAGCGGCAATATATAAATAATTATCATCCCAGAGCATCTTTGCCCTTGTCCAGAACATTGGCTGATTTCCCAAAGAACCTTTTACATCTGAAAAGTTTTCAGTCCAGGGGGCTTTCTTCCAGGCAAATTCATCAAGTTTCCCATCAATATTTATTTTGCCGCCAACTTCTGTACGGTAACAAATATATTTTGGAGGAGCAAACCTAATTTGCGGAATTCGAAGTGTCTGTGACAGGCAAAACGAATTCAGCAATAAAAAGAATATTAAATAATCACATATCATAAAATATTTTTTCATCTTTTCCCTTAGTAGCTCCCCCTGGAAATAACCAGTTTTATTTATTCATTTTATATTTCTTTTGCTTCTTCAGATTTCTCTTCTTCAGATCTTACTTTTTCGGAAATATTTTCAGGCTGCAAAGTTAATTCATCTTTAGATACTTCTTCTTTATTAGATATTTCCTCTTTAACAGTACCATCGTCACTATGATCTCTTACCATAGTTTTAAGACGGCTTAGCATATCACGGCAATCTTTTATTCCGCCAATAGTAAACCATACCATAACAATAAATGAAGCAGCCAGATTGATTATGACAAAGTCCTTCCAGAAAAGCATCCATGATGAGTCAGGTACATCATAAGACAAATTACAAACCGTACCAATTACAAAGACAACAACCCAGAGGAAGGTCCATGAATAAGTAGCCCAGTAGATGAATTTATCTCCCTTTGTAAATTCTTTCCCCATACCCAGGATCTTAAGACCTCTTTGCGGAGCTTTGTTTACAACAATTGATTCATCTTTAATTTCATACTGCCCGCGGTGAAGCATTTTATCCATATTGAAGGATTGCCTCTTACCCAAAAGCGAAACAATAATATATACAAGAGATGAAGCCCCCATTGCGATTGCCCAGCAATACTGGCCATTGATCGGGAAATGAGGAATGATCTGCTGAAGAACAATTCCAGCAACAGATATTACAGAACCTGTAATTAAGGCAGACCATGCAGCAGCTGTAGTACCTCTTTTCCAATACAGGCCGCCAATAATAACGGCACCCGATCCGCCAACAAAGATTGCAGCTGTAATTGCAAAGTAAAGCATTATATAATCTGTCATTGGGAATAGCAAACTAAAAAGAAAAATGAAGATTGTCACACCTGTAACAGAAATTCTTAGAATTTTTAGGTGCTGCTCTGGTGTAAAAGGATTCTTCCTAAAGGGCATAATTACATCCTGAATAAAGATGCTGCCCCAGGAATGCATATAAGAATTATTTGTACCGATCGTAGCCATAAGCATAACAGCCATAAATGAGCCCATAACACCTACAGGCAGGATCTTTGAGAGCACCAAAGGGATCCTAAGCTGATTCTGAATTGTAGTAGAGCCAATAGTAGAGAGCGTTGCATTGACATTATTGGCAATACCAATAAAGTTCGGATGGTGAAGAATTGTATAAGCAATTATTGGTATAAAGACCAGGAAGAGATATCTTGGTATAGAGCGCAAATTTCCAAGGACCTCGCCCATCTTTGCTTCGTGTGCACTTTTTGCAGATGAGTTATATCCCTGTGAGCCCTGCCACGAAAGCTTTCCATAAGCTATGCCAATTATGTTAATAAGAAAGAACCAGAAATTAAAGTCGTGTACTTTACCAGTTTTATATGGATTTATAAGTGAAGCATCTTTTGGTGCTGTAGATAATGCCTGGAATATCTGATCCCAGTTCACAAAAAGAAGTCCAAATACAATCATCACAAGGAATGTAAAGTTTGAGAAGATCCCAAGTACAAATTCTGTAATAATAACGGCTATCTGTCCACCAGTAAAGACAAAATAGAGAGAAATAAGCAAAAAGACGGCCATTACGACAGGATAAGTAGAAACAGTAATACCAGCCAGGCTAAAATAAAGCGGAATGCCGCAGAAGTAGATAATAAACCTTGCGCTAACGGCAGGGAAAATTCCAAAATTCAGAATGCCGGAGATAAAGGCAAGAATGCCTGCAAAAATTCTAAAGCTTCTGCTATAGCGTATTTCAAGAAACTGAGCAATTGTAAGCGCCCTTGTCTGTCTGAATCTGTAAATAACCCAGCCCGATGCTGTCATGGCTAGCAATACCACAGCCATTGTAAATTCCCACCAACGGACAGAAAACCCGGCCACATAATTAACCTCCCACTGTCCAACAATTGTAATAGCACCAAAGGCAGCCATTCCATAAGATACGGTCATCATATATCTGCCTGCACTTCTGCCTGCAGAAAGGAAGTCAGCAACACTGCGAACGAGTTTTCTGCTTATCCTGCCTCCGAAAAGAAGAAGGAGTGTACAAACAAGAACAATTAACCAGTCAATTAAAGTTAAATTCATAAATTCCCTCTCTAGAGCTTAAATTTTTCTTTAATAACAGGCCACTGATCAGCCGTTATAGTTTCATAACGGAATGCAATAAGTCCAAAAGCTCCAGCTTTGAGAGAATTGGAAATTTGTTCAGAGATTTGAGCCGATGTAACACCATTATAAGCTTGTATTCCCATAGTAATATTGCATTTTGGATCAACCGCCTGTTTTGCTTTTTCTGTTACAGTAGTCAACCAGTCTGTAGTTTTATTATAATCCTTAAAGTAGGCCATTGGACTTATCATGCTAAGCAGCGGTGAATTGAGCGAATAGTTCTGAGAATAGTAAACATCTGCATAGACAGGATCGATAGCTCCTTCAGGCATAAATGCAGCATTCAGTTCAACGTTAGGTTTTGTCTGCGTAATCAGATCTTTAATGGATTTTATATAATCATAGATAATATTTTTTCTCATGTTGACCCATTTAACCACGTCTGAATCGCCCGATGAGTATAGATTTACAAATCCATCTCCTGAGGCATAGTTATCATAATTATCATTAAAGAGTTTGATAAGTCTCTGTGTATTGCAACCCAGAGAATCTGCCCTGTGAAGCTGATACTTATCAAATGAATAAACAAGGTGAGAATACCTTATATAATCCAGGTGTATCCCGTCACAGTCAAAGTTTGTCAGAAAATATTTTATATTATCAAGGACATACTGTTTATAGCCAGGATAAAGAAGGTTAACACCCGAGCCATTATCACGGTATGGAGATGTATAACCTAAAGATGGTTTTGGGCAGTGATAGACGTGAGCATCAGGATTAGAAGCCAGGAAGTTATCATCCTGTGCTATTGCAATCCAGAGGTGGACTTTAATTTTTTTGGCATGAGCTGCAGTAATAAAATCTGTAAGGTTTGCAGCTGGAGTCTTTTGACCTGAAGTACCTTTTACTAGAAGATATACTGCATTTACATTATTATTAGCAAGTTTTGCTGCAATAGAATCGCTCTTTTCCTTTAAGAGAGTACTGCCATAGATCCATACTCCCCTTGTAGAAACATTACTACTGGTCTTCTGATCTGAGGGATCAACTGTCGTTTCATCTTTTTTAGAACATGACGATAGAAAGGCAGCCAGTAAGGCCGCTAGTATGATAAACCTTCTCATTTCAAGCTCCTGTTTTATTTAAGGACCATTTTTGTAGGATCAGACTTAAGGCAGGCAATTCATGTCTTTATAGACATGAATTGCTGTTATACCATCTGGGGAAAATTCCCTTTATCTCAACAGGCAGCTTGCCCTGAGGAGTGAATTTGCCTGTAAGGTTATCCATGAGCGCGATCATCTGAGAATCTCTGAAACCAAAAGTAGCTAAATAGGTCTTTGCATCCTGGAAGTGCCTTATATCATAAGGATTTCCTGTTGCCACAATAATTACATCATCTCTTACCCTAATTATCTCGCGAATCATATCTGCCTGCAGCATTTCAACTTCAGGAGTTCTTGAAAATGGAGCAACAATAACGTTTTCATAGGAATTTAAGAATTCCTTTATTACGGCTGGATCAGGTTTCTTAAGAGGAAGGATTAAAACATTTACTTCATCAAAATATTTCTTTGCAAATTTTTCAAGGTAACTTGTATGAGTTGGAGTATGGAGTTCTACGGTTGATCTTGTCTTTTCCCACTCAATTATTCCAATTTTCTGATTAGTTTCTAATGGGATCTTATTTAGTTTATTTCTTAGCATTACAATGCTGTGTCTTGTAACAAGATCTTCAATCGGGCGTTTGTTTCTAATAAGTTTAACTGCTCGTGGCACATCACGGTACTTATGTTCATCCAAAGCTCTATACTTTTCTTTCATAGCAAGAATTCTTTTTACGGATGAATCTATTCTTTCAACAGGTATAATTCCGCTTTTAACTTTTTCTATAAACACGTTGTATAATTCCTGCTGAAAATCAATGCTATGACTTAGAAGCATTACATCTATGCCTGCTTCAATTATATTATCAATTATCTCCTCAGCCGAGTAATTATTTTTTATTACATCCATTTCCAGGCAGTCTGTAATGAGCACACCATTAAAGCCAAACTCATCCCTCAAGATATCGACCAGAAACTTTTTGGAAAAAGTAGCAGGCATTACCGATGGATCTATCTGCGGAATAGAAATGTGGGCTGTCATCATAAAGTCAATTTCTTTAGCCACTGACTTAAATGGGAACATATCGCAAAGGCGATAATATTCCTCACTTGCATCAAATGTTGGAAGTACAAGATGAGAATCGAGTCTGCTTCCGCCATGCCCCGGGAAGTGCTTTGGAATTGCAACAAGGCCACAACTGTGGACTCCTCTTATGAAGGCTTTACCAAAGTCAAGGACAGTTTTAGCATCATCGGAATAAGACCTAAGTCCGATGATTGGGTTATCGGGTTCATTATTAACATCGAGTGAAGGAGCAATAAAACCGTCAATTCCAAGCAGGTCCATATCTTCTGCCATTACTTCACCAGCAAGCTCAATAAAAGCAGGATTTGCTGTAGCAGCCATTCCCATTTGGCTTGGAAACGTTGAAGCTAGCTCCGAAAACTGACAGACAACACCCCCCTCCTGATCGGTAAAGATCATTGGTTGGATCTTAGCTTGGGCATGCAGATCATTCATAAGCGTAGTTGTTTGTTCAACAGATTCAACATTACGGGCAAAGATATCTATAAAACCAATGTTCTTATCATTGATAAACTTCTGAACATCTGGCGGCAAAGTTAAGCCCGGAAAACCAATCATGAACATTTGTCCGATCTTTTCTTCGATAGACAATTCTGAAAATATCATTTCATATTTTTTCATTTTTAGTTATCTGTCCTTTCAAAAATTAAAAAATATATAGTATTAATAAATCCTTTTTCTGATGATATGGTATGTACAATGAACTTATCTCCAACTATCTCCCCTTTTATACCATGCTGAATTAAAAGTCCGGAAAATGAGTTGAATTTTTCAAGGTCCATATCTATGTAATTAAATTCCATTTCTACAGGTTTGTCTACCCTTAATAGAAACGCTTTCTTATTATCCTCAATCCAGCTTATAAGATAAGACAATGCTTTTTTATGGAATTCAATTCTTTTTTCAAGAAATAAAGTTGAACAGCCTACTCCCCAGGTTTCAATCAATAGTTTGGGAATTCCCCTTAGCGATAAATAAATACCGAGGAAAGATGGGTTCTCATAGCTGTCTCTGGATGTCCCAAGAAAATGCCTTGGTTTAATCTTCCAGTTGAACTCCCTCTCTAATTTGGGAATAAGATAGTTCATCGATTCTTCTGTTATATATTTAACAAACTCATCGGCCCCAAAAAAAGGGGCATCGGTCATTGTAACCATAAATCCATCAGCATCGTCAGTTGGATATTTGGGTGGATAGCCTGATTCGCCCCAATAATATTCGTGCATATCTACGGCATAGTCAGGTCTTAAAGATATAATGAATTCCTGTATTGCGCGGGTTTCATTTTGACTTAATTCCAGCCAGTCACGATTAATATCAACCTTGTTGAAGTTCAGGCGTGCATCACTGAAGTTATTTCCCCAAAAAGGCTCAGGATTTTTGAGCCACAGCTGCTCATAAAGTGCAGCTCCATCAGGGTTTGCAAGGAATATGCCATAGGCCTCAATTCCATCAAAATCATTGTCCTTGAAAAATTCGAGTAAAGCCTGTGTTGTTGCGGGCTCATTGCCATGGATTCTTGCAATAAAGAGGACCTTCAGTTTTCCAGATCCTTTTTTTAATACTTCAATTGGTCTGTTTTCATTTGAATAACCAATTGTAAATATCTCAGCTCCTGAATCTAAGGCAAGTTCATGATATTTTTCTATAGAAAAAGTTCTAATAGAAAATGTATTTTCTATTTCCATTTTTTTGTTTTATCTCCAGATCTATAATTGGATCCACCGGTTTTCTTTAAGAGACTTTTTAAGTGACAGGCACACCTTCAGACTTTCAATTGCATCATCTGTTGTTATGACTTTTACCTGCCTATTGTTTCTCACGCAGTCAATAAAATAATTTATTTCTTCAAAATACCCGTCATTTCCTGAAACAGGAATTTCTAAAGTATTATTGTCTGTGCGGGTTAGTTTAATAGTCTTCTTTAAAGGCTGAGTTTCGATCAGGGTATTTTCAGCATAAAGCTTCATTTGAGTAGATAGTCCGCATCCCTTTGGATTTAAGTATCCACCTTCTATATAGGCTACAGTTCCGTTTTTCATTTCAAGTATTGCTAGGGCTTGAATAGGGAAATTCTGCCCATTTGAAATAGAATTGCAGAACACTCTTTTAACTTCGCCCCAATTCCAAAGGATATAATCTATGTCATGTATCATCAAATCGACAATAATGCCACCACTTTTATCCTCACTCATGATCCATGTTCCATCGCTCCAAAGAGGAAGCTCATTGAATCTTGTTGCAAAGACCTCCCTTATCTTACTACCCTCAACATATCCATTAATTACCTGACGGACAGTCAAATATTCGGGCCAAAAGCGCAAGACATGAGCAACCATGAATTTACCGCTGCTTTGACAGGCTGCCTCTTTAATTAAAAGAGCATCCTCAAGATTAAGAGCAACCGGCTTTTCAAGCAAAACATTTTTGTTTTTATGAAGCGCAGCAACTGCTGTCTTTGCATGCAAGGGAGTAGGCAGGCAAATATCTACTACATCTATATCTTCATCGTTTATCATCTCAAAGACATCATCATAGATTTTCTTTACTTTATACTGGTTCAAAAACTCCTTTTGCTTATGCTGATTTTGTTCTGCCAAAGCGTAGAGTTCAACATTAGGCAACATTAAATAATTCTCAGCGTGCGTCCCACCCATAAAGCCTGCACCTGCAATACCAACTTTTATTGTTTTATCTTTCATTTTATCTCCGGCAAATGGCATTTGATCTTATTGATCGCTTCAGCTACAGTTTCAATATCCTTTTTACTTCCATGGAGCAAATAATTAGGGAACCAGAATCCATTTTTGCATGCTTTTTCGGCATTGGGGTGGTACAAGTCCTTATAATTCATTTCAGGCAAATAAAGTGAGCGCTCTTTAGGTGAGCAATCTTTTGCCAAAAAGTTTTTTTCAGAAAAAACTGGCTGCTTGTATAAAGGAAATGGGTAGCCCTCCATTGCAGGAATTCCTTCGGCATTCAGCGCTGAAATGAATTTTGCTTTTGGGAGTCCACAAAACTTATCACTGTCATATTTAGCTATAAAAAGATAATTTGAGCTCATGACCTCTTTAGAATAGACCAATGGCTCTATGCCCTCTATATCTGAAAGAAGCTGAAGAAGATAAGAAGCATTTTCTCTCCTTAGGGCAATATTATTTTCTTCTCTTTCGAGCTGAGCTAATAAGATGGCAGCCTGAAATTCAGAAAGACGATAATTACTCCCCATATTAAAATGAAAATACCAAGGACTACCCTGCCGACGTCCGCAGTTATGAAATGAATAGATTGCTTCAGCTATTGAATCAATGTTCGTAACAATAGCTCCCCCCTCACCGGAAGTCATATTCTTACTTGACTGAAAACTGAAAGTGCCGCTATCACCGAATGTTCCTATGCAGTGTCCATCCCACATACTTCCCTGTGCCTGAGCTCCATCTTCAATTACACGCAGTTTATAACGGTTTGCAATCTCCATGATCTTTGTCATATTGCAGGGTGCACCTCCAAAATGTACAGGTATTATGGCTTTTGTCCTTGGAGTAATTTGTTTTTCAATACTTTCTGGATCAATATTAAAACTGTCATATTCAATATCTGCAAAAACCGGAATTGCATTTGCCTCAATTACGGAAGTTGCTGTAGCTATAAATGTATAAGAAGGGACAATCACTTCATCTCCAGGACCAATACCTGAAGCAAAAAGCGCTATTCGAAGGGCAACTGTTCCATTGCAAACAGTGATAGTATGTTTAGCCTGCTGAAACTTTGAATATTGCCTTTCAAATTCATCATTCATTTTTCCTGAAAGCTTACCCCATTCACCGCTTTCAAAGGCCTTTAGGAGATATTCCTTTTCCTTATTATCAAATATGGGCCAGGATGCTATAGGTTTTTCCCTGACAGGAATACCACCATTTATTGCTAGTTTAGACATTTTTTATTTTTCCAATAATAATGGTTCTCATTTGTTTTTTGCGGGTTATTTTTCAAAGGTCGAGATAACCTTCCAAAAATACTCCTCGGCATTTTTATCCTGAGGAAGTATACCGGCATATTTATGCCAATCTTCAATTTCATATCCACCTTCAAAATGTGCAGCTTTATCTGCCAGGTAGCCGGAATATCCATTTGCATAGCTTACGACAAATACTTTATAGCGTCCAAATATCCTTCTAAGCTTTAGCGAAATAGAGGAGAATATTTCAATTGGGACAGCAATAAAGAGTATGTCGCCAAGGGATATGAAACTGATCTTAATATTTAAGGCTTCAGGGAGATCAGATCTTTCAACCTTTTCCAGTATATCCTCTGCCCACTTTTTGAAAGCTCCACTAATTTTCTTTTCTTCTTTTGTTATTGAGTTATCAAAGCGCTTAAGATATACCTTCAGGTTTTCCTTTGCTTCTTCAATTCCAGGCTGCCAGGAATAAGGAATACATAAGTCTAGAGCTTTACATTTAATTTCATCACTGACCATCTCACCTTTATAAGCCTGATAAACAAGAAATAATTCCTGGGCTAGCTTTTCACCAATATATTTGGCATCCTCAAATGATCCGCGTTTTACTGGATCGACATCACCACTTCCGCCGTTAAAGAAAAGAACGGGGAATTGCTGCTGAAGTTTTTCATACAGTGCTAACCTTAAGTAGTGGACATAGTCTGCAGAGATCAAAAGATTCTTTTCTGTAAGGCTAACAGCATGGCAATTATAATTTATGATCCATGCAATGATCTTATCACCATTTTTAATAACGATGAAAGGGGCATTAGGATCTATACCGCGTGAAGGATTACGCCTGTTAATGCCAACAGATGAATGTGCCTCGTATGAGAAGATCTCGCATTCTTTTGCAGCCTTTTGGGCATAAGTGCATCCCTCAAGAATTTTCTTTTCAAAGTCTTCCCTCCAGAGCTCGCTTTCCTTACCGACATTTCTTAAGTACGGACTGCCTACAGCAGAATGCGTATGAATAGCAGCAAGAATGACAGCTTCTTTTTCAATTTTCAGAAGACGTGACAACTGGTCTTTCAGCTTTTTAGCTATTTCAGTGCTTATTGTCAGAATATCAAGGCTCAGTAGAAGCATTTTCTTATTGCTGCTTTCAATATATAGAATATTTGCTGTAAGCCTGTCGTGTATACCCTCTGACTTTCCGAACCTCAAGATGTAACCATTAAGATCCACCTGTTCTTCAGGTGTAATATCTATAGAATAAGCTCCGGCTAAGGCCATTTTATACTCCTAAAAAAATTATTTATGTGAAACGTATTCTACAGCCCTTGAAAGCATATCTTCCATTCCCTTAGTAAGCTCAGGGTGAGGGCTAAATAGAATTATTTTACCTTTCTTATACTGGGACTCAAGTATTGCAGTTTTCCCCAGCATTACACCGCCTGGAGCTCCATTTTCATGGATCTCACTCTTAAATTGGGCTAATTCTTTATATTTAGGTAAATTAAGATCGGATGGTTCAAGTACAGGACCCGAGAAATAATTCATTTCAAAATCCTTAGTGTTAATACCTGAAAAGACCGGGTTATCAGATTTTATTTCAAGTTTAACTTTTCCGCTTCCCCTGTTCCAATGTTCCAGATCAACAATCTGTGCATTTACAATTTGGAGTTCAGAGGTCAAGTTTTTATTGTAGCCTTTTACAGGAAGATATGATCCTGCGCAGACTCCAATATAACCGCCGCCTGAAGAAACAAATTTATCAATATTCTTTAGGCCTTCAGTTCCAAGAGCACTTGCCTCTAAGCTACCGCCGCCGCCAGGGACTAATATGAACTTCTTATCACTAAATGACTTATAGTCTTTAAGAGAGTATTCATCAAGGGAAAATGGGATAATGTTCTCTGAGCGGACAAGAGCGTCTGAGGATTTTGCAACACAATTCATAATTGTGCCATTACCAGAATAAATGATCCCCTTTATTTGAGTAGAACTAAATGGTTTAACATCCAGCTCCATGCCTTTGTTAAAAGATCTCCACATTCCCTGCGTCATAGGCCCAAAGCGAAAGACTGCAATTCCATCTGAGTTAGCTATTCTTGCATTTTTTACCTGATCAAATATGAACTGATCATCTGCAGTGTTAAAACCTTGAATAGCAGTCCATATCTTGCATGAGCTTCTGACCTTTGCATTTGCAGTAACCATTTTAAGCCAGGTAGCAGGCTCATTAAAATCACGGGCATAGGCCATAATGACTATATAATCCAGGTACTTTGAAAGCTCACTATAGTTCTGAGCATAGTGAACATCCTGGAACTCAGTATTATATGCTCCCTCGGGCATAAAAGAAGCCGAAAGTGCAATATTCTTTTTGCTAGTAATTTTACGGGCTTCTTTTACATAATCTTCAATATCATATTTCTTTATTTCTATCCACTGGCGAATATCCTTATCCCCTTCCCTGTATTTGGAAAAGAAAAGATCTTTATCATCTGTGCTTCCATAGCAGGTCTTAATTGCACAGTCAATTACCTTATTTATATCTACACCCAAACGCAAAGCTTTTGAAATATGAATTTCATCCCACGAATAAGCCAGATTAGTATACCTGATTTTGTCCAGCATAAGTCCGTCAAAAGGATACTCAAGGGCTTTATTAATTAAAGAAAATATATAGGGTTTGTAAGGTGGATAGGCAAGGTTAATATGTCCTTTGTCAATTACAGGCATCGGGTATTTTGCCGAATCGGTCTTTGGTATCTTGACTACTTCGGAGCCCGGGTGCAGCCTTATATAATTTTTGTCTCCAGAGATAATAAACCAGGCATGGACCTTTATATTGTTCTTGTGTGACTTATCAATTATATCTGAGAGCAAATTAGGGTCAGAGAAAAAGCTGCTTAATTTTGAATATTTGTCCTTTAAGGTCTGATTATTTTCTTTTTGTGAAAGCTTATAGTAAAAGTCATGTATTGTATAATCAGAAGGAAAAAGGGAATATCCTTCCTCTCCTTTTACTAATAAGAAGATATCAGTTATCTTATTTTGTTTGAGTGTATCAAGGACCTTATCTATTCCGCCGGATTCATAAAAGGAAGAAGGCCATATATAAACTCCTTTCCCGTTTTGTGGAAACAATGAGCTGTAAGCAAAGAGTAGAAAAAATGTAATGATTTGAAAACCAAGCTTTCTCATATAGCATACCCGCTTATTTTTGAGAATTAAAAACAAGAAAAAAGAAAAATTAATTTCATTTTGTGTTTTTCTATATACCTGAAGTTTCATTTGTGAAATTTTTAAGCCAGAATAAAATTTTTGAGAGATTATTTAGCTTTATTATTTCCCGACGCTAATCTAAGACATAAATTTTATTATTACAAGAAAATAATGAATTATTTTGTTTCATTTTTTATTTTTTATGAAAATTATTTACCAATTGGAGTTATGGGCATAAAAGAAACTTAAATTTTGCTGTTTTTGGTTCTTGACATTTGAGAGTGGATTTAATATTTATAATGTCTGTAATTAAAGAAAATAGGTACTTATCTATGGCAGATTTAGTCAGGTACAAGCAGTTGATCATTGAGAAGTTTAATGATCTGACAAAGAATCAAAAGAAAATTGCGCAATATTTTATTGATCACCCCGAAGAATTCGCTTTCTCCTCAATAGATAGTATAGCAAAAGAGCTAAACGTTGGTAAATCCACAATAGTAAGGCTTGCAAAAGTACTTGGTTATGACGGCTTTCTGGAATTAAAATCAGAGCTGTCTAATATATTAAGAGACGATTTAAGTCAAACAAAGAAATTCACAGACACGTTAAAGAATCTTTCGCCCAGGACCGATTTTATCTCTATAATAAGTAATAATGAGATTAGCAATATACAGTCGACAGTACAGAAAATAGACAAAGATATGTTTAACAAAGCTGTACAGATCTTCATAGCTGCTCCCAATATTTATACAATAGGCTCGGGTTTAGCCTCATTTTTGTCCGAAATTGCAGCATATTACTTCAACAGGCTAAATATGAAGACAAGGGCTTTTACACACGGGAGTGTGAATTTTGAAGAGCAGATAATATCGCTTAAGAGAAATGACGCTATTCTTATTATTAGTCTTCCTCCCTATTCATATTCGACAACAATTGCAGCAGAAGCAGCACGCTACAGGGGAATTAAGATCGTTTCTATTACAGATCAGCTCACTTCACCGGTCTCACAATACTCAGATGTTGTTTTTGTAGCCGATACAAATAATATTGTCTTTGTTAATACAGTCAGTTCCATATTATCTTTAATCTATGTACTTACAACCGGGATCGGTTTAAGTGACAGAACAACCTCACTTACATCACTTTCACTCTTGGAGAAGGTTGAATCTGAGTACGGATTTGACATTCATTCTGAATTCTTTAAATAAAAAGGTTCATTAAAATAAAAGAGTTTCTATAAAACCAACTCAATTAAAACCTTAAAAAGGCATATATCCACATAGGCTTCATTTTAGAAACATTTATTTCATTTTATCCTTCATAGCTTTTCAAAACACAAAAATTCCTTTAAACTCACCAAAGTTCACTAATTTTTCCCTCAAATGGTACTATTTTTCCATTTTTTATTGATTTGTGAAATTTTGTTTCATTTTTTCGTTGACATTAACTTTTCAATTCATTATTTATCGTCTGTACAAAAAAAGTCTTCTACATCAATTAAAATCTCGCTATGAAATGGTTTACTAGACATAAAAGTACCGCTCCTTCTTTAAAAGGAATTAATATCCACTCTCAACAAAGTGAGCTTTTTCTTTTTGTCCCAATCATTGTCCTAATAAACATACTTACACTTAGAACAGATGCGCAGACAATAAATTATGGTTTATGGTATCATCAGCAACCAACAATAGAAACAGACAGCAATAGTTTTTATGGCGGTTCAGAAAGGTTTGAAGGCTTCTGCGGACCAACGGCTGTTACAATGGCACTTCATTATTTTATTCCAAACATACATTCTCTTCTCTACAAAATTTATGGGTCAATAAGTTTTCATAGCGATAAGCGTGGAGGCTTAAAATCCTCTGACCCATATTGCTACGATCCTTATTATACATATACATTTGAAGACCTGCTTGGACACAGATATATAGGCCGGCACATAAGTAAAACAGGCTGCAGTTATAGTGAACTGGAAAAGATCCTGAAGGGAATTGCATCGGAGCTTAATACCTATTCTTTAATGACTAACTATATAAGAAGAGATCAGATCTGCGAATTCCTGGACAAAGGCTATCTGATTGTAATGAACTCAAAACAAGAAGGCGGCCATTATATTTTGATAGGCGGATGGGATTATATTTCTTCTGGCAGCAATGGACACTACTACTATATATGGGACGGCTGGAAAAAGCCATGCGGCTTAGATACTTCAGAATATATAAAGACCATAGAGTATGCAGGTAACAAAGCAAATATAGGTACGGCAAAAACCATTTCAACATATAAGATAACCGACTCGACGTTAAATAAGATCTTTAAAGATCAGCTAAAGAACGGAACAATGTTAGCCTTTAAACTCTCCCTGTTTAACCTTCCGCAAATAGAGACAAAGGCAAAGGCAAAGGGCATAAGAATTACAGGCTTACCTATAAAAAATGAAAACGCAGAACAGACAATAAATAATTTAGCATCGCATGGAATAACGGATCTATTTCTATCAAGCGGCAATAATGATAAGGCTGTTCCCATATGGCTACTTACGGACATTATTGAAGCCGCGCATAAGAAAGAGATCAAAGTTCATCTTAATTTGAATGTTCTCAGTGACGATGAAATTCCCCTCCCCCCCTCTCATCAGAAATTAAATAGAAAAGACAAATTAGACACAGACTCAACGGCCATAGAAAATATAGTCATCAATAAAATTAAACCTTTGTTAAAATTAAATATTGACGGAATAAGTCTTGATTTTCATGACAGGTCATACAGACCTGCAGGTAATGCCTCGGGCGATGATCTTGCTGCTTTAAGCTGCAGCATTGCGCGTAAATACTTAGATGCCAATTCTGAAAATCATTTACTTTTAAGCGCCTCAATAAGTTCAGCAGGAGATTCTACTTATCCATTATACAGTTCACAAATAAATAAACTAAGCCAATATCTTAATTTTATCATTCCTGTAGTTAATGCTCATCGTTACAATTTATCGCCTGCCTGGATGGGAATGATAATCCCCTACTACCTGAATAATGTTGTACCCAGCTGTAAGATATGGGCAGAGATACAGACGCTAGATGATCAAGGTAACTTTAATACATCCCTGGAAATAAAACAATCAATAATATATGCTTTGTCAAGTGGTTCAGATTCAATAATCTTTTCTCATTATCCACCCGAAAGATGGCAATGGGAGACAAACGACAAATTATTTTCAGCAGATAAGTTAATTAAACGATTTTAGCTTCCGGTATTGGTTATGCGGTTTTAGGAGCTAACTCACAACTATAATGAGGTAAATATGGCATCAAAAAAAACAGTTTTGGGTTTATTAAGCCGATTATTTCTAATTATACTGATTTTGGGGAATTCAACTTTATTAGCACAAAAAGGCGCTGCATCGCTCAAAGGCAAAGTAATCGATGCCACAACAGGAGATGCTCTTCCAGGGGCAACAATAATTGTAACAGGAACAGCTCTTGGTGCAGTATCCGATATTCACGGCAACTATTTAATAAAAGAGCTTCCAGCTGGCAATGTACACCTAAAGATCAGTTATGTAAGCTATAAGACACTTGAGACTCAAATTCAGGCTGCTTCAGATAAGATAACCATTCTTGACTTTAAATTGAATCCTGAGACCATACTTTCAAAGGAAGTAGTAGTCACAGCACAGGCTCAGGGGCAAGCACAGGCAATAAATCAGCAGCTATCCTCCAACACAATTGTTAATGTTGTCTCTGCTGCCAGAATACAGGAAGTTCCTGATGCAAACGCAGCCGAGTCAGTTGGAAGGCTTCCCGGAGTTTCTGTTTTAAGGAGTGAAGGAGAAGGCAACAAAGTAGTTGTACGCGGGCTTGCACCAAAATACAACAATGTACTTGTTGCAGGAGTAAAGATGGCCGCAACAGATCCAAGTGACCGAAGCGTCGATCTTAGTATGATCTCCTCTTATATGCTAGAAGGAATTGAAGTTACAAAAGCCATTACACCGGATATGGATGCAAATGCAATTGGCGGCACAGTTAATTTTAAGCTAAGGCAAGCTCCTTCAGGATTAAAATATGATTTTCTTTTACAAGGTGGATATAATGATCTTAAAAACACCTATTCAGATTATAAAATAGTTGGAAACGGAAGCAATCGTTTCTTTGACGATAAGCTTGGAGTTTTCGCACAGATAGATATTGAGAAGAAGAATCTGAATGCAAATGCCATGGGTGCAGGTTATATACTAAACTCTCCTGTAGTTAACAAAGTAAACCAGGTATATATATCTAGTCTAAACCTTGATGATATAAGAAGAGACAGAAATCGTTATGGCGGTACACTTGTTTTAGACTACCAGCTCCCTACAGGAAGTATCATATTTAACAATTTCATTAGCTCAGGAAAAACAAATTCAATAGACCGCGGTGAATCCTACGGGGTTGATCTTCGTACACATACATATGATGTAACAGATGCAGAAACAAAACTGAATGTAATGACAAATTCAATCGAATATAATCAGGATCTTTCATTGTTTAACATAAAGGCTGATCTGTCGCATTCATATTCTGAACAGCAGTCACCAAACAGCATATATTTCGATTTCCTGGAAAACTCAGCATTCAAAGATTTCAGCAGGACAATCGCCCCAAACCTTCTTCCCAAATATGCATTAGATAACCTAAATAATACCGTTCTGGCTGATATATCACGTTATGATAAACTAAATAAAGATAGAGAATTCACAGGATCTACTGATATAAATAGAGAATTCAATTTATTCGATGAGATCACAGCGAACTTTAAGATTGGTGGTAAGTACGGATATATGGAAAGATCCTATGATTACAACTCCGATGGCGGCTTTCTGAACTATGGTAGTGGACAAGGTGCAAGGGATGCTATCTTAAATGCTTTTCCGTGGATGAAAAGTTCAATTGCAAACGGAAGTCTTAATATGGTCTATTCTGTTTTTGTTGACCACAACTATAGTTCCGGGACATTCCTGAAAGGTGATTACTCAATGGGACCATCTGCAAGCGTTGATCTTATGCACCAGATTGTAGATGTATTAAAACGTTATGGTGATAGTGAAGCATACAGACATATGGATTATTCATCAACGACTAATGATTATCATGGTTATGAATATCATAATGCTGAATATATAATGACTGACCTGCATTACAGCAATCTTGTTCAGGTTATAGCAGGTGTAAGGTATGAAAATGAAAAGAGAAGATACACAGCAACCAGCGGTAACTCAAATTACGGAATAGCCGAAAACAAATATGTTCACGGCGATACAACCACAACAGTTACAAATTCAAACTGGCTGCCGATGTTTCACATTAAAGTAAGGCCAACAGAATGGCTTGACCTGCGTTTTGCATATACCAATACACTCTCAAGGCCTGATTTTTCTACTGTTATTCCAAGGATCAATATCGGAACAGAATCAGTTATATTGAACAATTATCAGTTAAAGCCAGCCCACTCAGAAAACTTTGACCTATATCTTTCAATACATGAAAATACGATAGGTTTATTTACAGCAGGAGTATTCAAAAAGAATATAAAGGATCTGATCTTTGCAGCTAATGGAAAAATAATTGTGAATCCAGCCGAGTTAGGGTTGGACAATGACCAGAAAGGACACACGTTATATACTTACTTAAATAATCCTAATCCTGTAGACCTTTGGGGATTTGAAATAAACTGGCAGACTCACTTCTGGTATCTTCCAGGCCTGCTTAGTGGATTAGTTCTTGATGCCAATTATACGCACATCTATTCAGAAGCTGATTATCCAAGGACAGTAGTAAACAACCAGTTTGTAAACCATGCCCCATGGATAATACAAACAGTTATCGATACCTTTTACACAGCAAGAATGATCTCGCAGCCTGATAACATAGCAAACGTTGCCTTAGGCTGGGATTACAAAGGATTTTCAATAAGAGGATCACTTATCTACCAGTCAAATATATTTATGGCAACTAATTTCTGGCCGGAGCTCAGGGCAAATACAGATGACAGCTGGAGGTGGGACTTATCTGTCAAGCAGGAACTTCCGTACGAAGGCGCTCAAGTATATGTTAACCTTACAAATCTCTCAAGAGCAACAGACAGAAATATAAATTCAGGAAATGGGTTCCCTACTTCAGAAGGATTTTATGGGTTGGGAGCTAATATGGGAATCAGGTACAGAATTAAATAAGATCAAACTAGAAACTCTCGTTCTAACTATAAATAAATTCGGAAATAAAAGATCTTGGTAAGCTAAAAAATTAAACAAAAGGAGTTACTAAAAATGAAAAAGAAATTAGTACTGTTCTTATCTTTGTTTTGCTTACTGCTTCAGGTACCTATACTGTCGCAGGTAGCCGATACCGTGGTTGTTCCAAGTTCAGATTCAAAGGGTAATGCAGATGCTTTAGCCAGATTTATACTTGGCGATACTACAGCAACTGGTGCAAGAAACAACATCAACCGTGTATACAAGTTGACCAGAGGTGAGATTTATCTGCTCACAGGAAGAGTATACTGCCAGTTCCCGTTGACTTTAATAGCTGATGATGACAATACAAAGCAGCTGCCAGTTATTGCAGCTTTCCCATTAGCCGATGGAAGTGTTGCCCGTATATCCTTGTATTTATATCAGAACTCAAAGTTAAAGAATATTTACTTCCAGGGAATGTCACCTGCTACGACAAGAAATTCGGGTGACAGGCCATTTGTTTTGGCTGGCAACAATATGAGAGTAGAAGCTGATAATATAATAGTAGAAGCTTTTCTATCCGGCGGGCCATCAAATGCAGGATCAAATAATTCACTCTTTATGACAAACTGTGAATTGAGAAACATCAACAATAAATCGCAGTTTAATGGTAACTTCTTCTATAATGGTGGGCAGAATATGGATACAGTTTCTATTGTCAACTGTACCTTCTTTAATGCCGCATCGTATTTTCTGTGCTGTTCAAAACAGTTTACAAATTTTGTAAGGTTTGAGCATAATACACTCTTTATTAATCAGGATAATCCTTTTTATGTTCCATTCTTAAGTAAAGCTGTAATAAAGAACAATATTCTATACACCCCTGCAATCTGTGGAGAGCTCCCATCTGAAAGAAGAGACGGATATTATGACTGGGATAATGAACACCTGGCTGTTTTCAGTATTGATACAATTCCAACAGATATGGCAACACAGTTCAAGATATCTGAGTCAGACAGAAGTATTAATTTCTCAAACAATGCATATTTCTGGCCGCAGAAAATTAAAGACTACTGGAAAACAATAGATTCACTTACTCCGCCTGTATGGATGAACGAAAGAACTAAAGCAATGTTCAACGACAAGGTACACTACCCACATTTAACTGCAAATAACAACATAGAAGCAGATCCGGGCTTTAACAGTAATGTAATGGTTATGGTTGACAGTGCTTTGACAAATATAATGACCCTGAGAAGCGGTGGAAAAACACATTATTATTTCTTTAATCCATCAGGAGAGACAATATTCCCCTGCCGTTATCCAGTACCTGAGAAATTAAATTACACGAATACTGCATTACAAACAGCTGCTGAAGGCGGTTTCCCTCTTGGAGATCTGAACTGGTATCCTGAGAAGAAAGCTCTGTGGAAAACATGGATAACAGATGTTGAGAAAACACCTGCAAAGGTTCCAAATAACTATTCACTTGAGCAGAATTATCCAAATCCATTCAATCCATCAACTATTATCAAATTCCAGCTTTCTAAGGCAGGAATGACCACATTGAAAGTATATGACATATTAGGAAAAGTAGTTGCCACTTTAATTAATAAAGAAATGCCGGAAGGATCAAATATGGTAACGTTTAATGCTGCAAGCTTGCCAAGCGGCATCTACTTCTACAGGCTTGAATCCGGTAGTTTTTCGTCAGTTAAGAAACTTATGTTAATCAAATAGCAACGTATAATCTTTATATATAGAATATTTGGGGAGATCGGCACTATGATCTCCCTTTTTATGATCCAGATATTTTTTTCATAACAACTCCACCTCGCCTACCCTCTTCCTGAATTTGATTACCTGAGGTTAAATTCTTAAAAGCGAAGAGGGTAGCTTTTACATATAAGAAAAACAAAAGACATAAATGAATACGAAAAAATTAGTAAAGCTTACAGAAGATCTAATAAAATTCAGAACTGTAAGGCCAGTTTTAATAGGTCCAAATTGCGAAAATAAAAATGACAAAAGTTATTCTGCTTTTAACAAAGAAATTGATCTTTGTATGGATCATATAATAAAAGAGCTTGATAGTTCTATTATGATAGAGAAAAATGAATGTTTTATTGGAGAAATTTCCTGTCCCATACTTATTGCAAAGTTCTATAACACAAACAAACCTGATCTATTGCTTTTAGGTCACATTGATGTTGTACCTGCCGAGAGCCCGCAGTTTGTTCCCTTTCAGGAAAGTGGGAAATTATTTGGCCGCGGTTCAAAAGATATGAAGTCAGGAGTAGCAGTCATGGTCGAAATAATGAACTATTATGCAAAGTTAGCTAAAAGGCCTAACATAGCTCTTGCCATTGTAAGCGATGAAGAAAGCGGAGGATTTAATGGAGCAGGCAAAATTGCATCTCTTATGAATTATCATCCTAAACTTGTGATCACTCCTGATCCTGGTGAGGAGCATTGTATAATAACAAAAGAGAAAGGATTTATCTGGTTTACGGTTGATATACACGGCAAAAGCTCTCACCCATCAAGGCCATGGCTTGGTGACTGTGCAATAACAAAAGCTATGAACTTATGGGATGAGATCTCAAAAGAATATAATCTTTCGCAAAATGAAGAAGATTGGGAAAGCAGCGCATGCATTCTTGATATTAAGAGAATGCGCATAAATCCCGATAAAACACTCAGTGAGGATAATTCAACTTCAGTCTCTGATCTTGTCAGATGCCGTTTTGACATACGCTATACTGAAAAGCAGAATGCAGAAGAAATAAAAGAGCACATTTTGCAGATTGCGCAAAAATATGGGTGCGGTAACAATGTTTGTTTTAACAATACTGCCCCAATCTGCTTTACGCCAGATAGTAATGAGCTATTACAAAAGTTCAAGATAGTTGCAGATAAGATTGAAGGAAAAGAAGTCCCACTTAAAGCGAGCTCAGGGGCAAGTGATCTAAGGTTCTTTTCTGAGAAAGGTATTCCCTGCCTTAACTATGGTCCCCAAGGAAAAAATCATCACAGGAGTGATGAATATGTAGAAATTCAGTCTTTAGCTACGCTTTTTGAGGTATTAAAGACTTATATAAATGAAAACTTTTTAGAGCGCACTTTAGATAATTAACCAATAGGCAACCCCTAAAATAAATGTCTTACACTATTTGAAGCCTGCAAATATTATTCACCATTTATAAATAGAAAACAGTTATGGATCTAACCTTACTTGTTCTTGCTGCTGGTTTAGGCTCCAGATATGGCAGCCTGAAACAAATTGACTCAATTGGCCCTTCTGGAGAAAGAATAATTGATTACTCCATTTATGATGCACAAAGAGCCGGATTTAATAAAGTAGTTTACGTCATTCGTGAAAGTATAAAAGACGAATTTGAAAAATTAATCATAAAAAAAATCCCTCTAAACTTAAAGATAGAAACTGTCTGTCAGGAAATTGGGTCTATTCCATTAAATGGTTATAAAGTAAATGGAAGAGCAAAACCATGGGGCACAGGTCATGCATTACTGACGGCTTCATCAGTAATAGATGAACCATTTATTGTAATAAATGCTGATGATTTCTATGGTAGCGAATCATTCAGGATTGCGGCTGACTACCTTAAGTCAGCGCAGAATTCTCATAATCCTGAATATGCTCTAATTGGTTATAAACTTTATAATACGCTTTCGGACTATGGATCAGTTTCAAGAGGAATATGTCAGGTAGACAAAAATAATAATCTTATATCTGTCACTGAACGAACAGAAATAAAAAAGGATTTAAGAGAGATAAAATATAAAGATGACGATAATACCTGGAGTAATCTTACTGGTGACGAAATTGTATCAATGAATATGTTTATCCTATTCCCTTCAATATTTAGCTATTGCAGAGATTTTTTTTATGAATTTTTAAAACACAATTCAATGAACTCTAAAGCTGAATTCTTTCTACCAGCTGTAATAGATAGATTAGTCAAAGAAGATAAAGTAAAAGTAAAAGTACTGGAAACAAATGGAAATTGGTTTGGCCTGACATATCCGGAAGACAAATTCATAACAACAAAGAAGGTCCAAAAGCTTGTATATGAAGGCAAATATCCCCAAAGGCTTTGGAAACAGAAACTGCCTGAGCCTGGGCTAATTGCTAAGCACTTTAGTATATATGGTGATTATCTTCAGGCTAAGCCTTTAGGCAATGGACATATAAATGATACTTTTCTTATAACGTTTAATCAAGCCGGCCTGATTGTCCCATATATAATAAGAAGAATAAACAGTTTTGTCTTTAAAGAGCCAGAAATTGTCGTTAAGAACTCGGTAAATGCTGTTAATCATATAAAGGGAAAACTTATAGAACATGAAGAAAAGGATATAAGCCGCAAAGTTATGACTTTTATTAAGGCCAGAGATAATAAATACTACTATCTGGATGAAAATGGAGATTACTGGTGCGTAAATCTATACTTTAGCGGATCTTACACTGTTGATATAGTTCAGACAGAAGAGCAGGCTTTTGAAGCAGCAAAGTCATTTGGAAGGTTTCAAAAATATCTTATTGATGCAGATATGAATGAGTATGAGGAAACAATAAAGGATTTCCATAATCTTTCCTTCAGACTTGAGTCATTCGAAAAAGCTATTATGCTTGATCCTCTTGGAAGAAAAGAGCAGATATTAAAAGAAATTGATTTGGCAGATGAATATAGATATCTCTCAGAAAAGATGGACAGTATGATCAGAAATAAACTCCTCCCCAGAAGAGTCATTCATAATGATACAAAAATAAGCAATGTACTTCTGGACAAATCTACAAACAGAGGGTTAGCTGTAATAGATCTTGATACTGTAATGCCAGGAACAGTTCTTACGGATTTCGGAGATATGGTAAGGACATTTACAAATCCAGCAAGTGAAGATGAAAAAGATCTGTCAAAAGTTTATATCCGCCTTAATATATTCAGTGCTCTTTCAAAAGGATATCTTAATGAGTTAAAAGAAACTCTGACTAAGCAGGAAACAGATAATCTTGTCTATGGTGCAAAAATGATAATATACGAACAGTTTATCAGATTTCTTACCGATTATATAATGGGTGACAAGTACTATCATACATCATATTCCTGTCAGAATCTCGATAGGGCAAAAAATCAGTTAGCGCTCCTGCAGAGCGCTGAAAGCAAATCCAATCAGATGGAAGATATTGTTGGGAGTCTTGCACAGGCATAAACTACTCTCGTTCAATGCGGGAAAAGCACTGATTAAAATAATTCCCAAAGAATTAATTTCCTTCAAAGAGAATCCATTTCTTTGACATATTGTCATAAAG
>JAUZPB010000051.1 GCA_030706145.1 Bacteroidota bacterium | reverse complement strand
TTGCTGCCTTTTACTCCATCAACAATATTATAGATCCCTGTCCCTGGATACCTTTCATCTAGTTTTGTCTTGTATTCTATCTTGTAGAGTGCCTTATTAAAACTGGCAGTAATGGGAATGCTTTTCTTTCCATCTGCACCAATTGCAATTGCAGTGACTGTTGTTGTGTTATTAAGCTGAACAGGATCACCTTTATACTCACTTGATCTTTCTGTAGGAAGGCTGCCATCTGTTGTATAGTAAATCTTAGCTTCCTTTGTATCACAGTTTATACTAAAAGAGACAGTATCGCCAAAGGATGCTTCGTCTTTTGAAAAACTTATTTCTGGAGGCGCCATAAACAAACCAAATGAAGATAGTGTTGGATTTGTGCGGCACTGGTCGATGACTATTTTTATCCGGCTTGCCTTTACTTCTGGAAAACTTAGCAGCCTTTTGTAGCCAACTGTAGTAGCTTGTGCAAACTGTGTCCAACTTTTTCCATCCCAATATTCTAAATGGAATTTTTCAATTCTCTGTCCTTTTAAAATATTTTCCTGAAGCATTGCACGATTGAAAGTTTGTTCCTTTTGTAATTTAAGTTCAATTGATGCTGTGCTTATTGTATCTTTAGTTGTCCAGTATGTATCTAACTTGTTATCTAGAATATTTTTTGCATCGAAACCTTTCCTCTGACTTGAAGCTTTTATAAAGGAGTTCTTTGCCAGGTTTGTCTTGAATGTCTCATCTAGAATATAGCGCATTCCCTTAAGGCTTTTTATATCCTCAGGTGAAATTAATCCGTCTTTATTTGGGGGAACATTAAGTAACAATACTCCATTTAACCCAACTGAATTGTAATAAATATCAACAAGCTTATTTGGAGTTTTAACACGGTTATCTTCCTCCTGATGATAGAACCATCCTGGACGGATTGAAACATCTATTTCAGCAGGATACCAAATAAGTGCTGAAGTATTCATGATCTTACTGCGGCTTCCAAGATCTTCATTCATAAGATCATGCGGTATGAAAGCTCCATCTAATGACTTTTGCTGTGAGTTTGCTGCAACTTCTTCTTCACTGTTGCTATTGCCTGGTAAGACACTCCACTCAGTCTGCCTGCCATAACCCGATTCAGTGCCTACCCACCGGACATCCGGACCTGAGACGGCAATTACTGCATTTGGTTGAAGCTTTCTTATTAGTTTGTAATATGACTGCCAGTCATAAACCTGTTTCTTTCCATTAGGCCCTTCTCCATTTGCACCATCAAACCAGACCTCTGATATTTCACCGTAATTTGTCAACAATTCTGTAAGCTGATTTCTAAAATGTTCATTGTAAGCTGGAGTCCCATATGACTTTTCATGCATATCCCATGGGGATAAATAAATACCGAACTTTATCCCTGCTTCTTTGCAGGCTTTTGAGAGTTCAGCTACAACATCACCTTTACCACTTCGAAATGGTGTCTTTGAAATATTTAGATCTGTGTATTTACTGGGCCAAAGACAGAAACCATCATGATGCTTTGCAGTTAGTATTATTAGCTTTATACCCGCATCCTTAAATGTTTTTACCCACTGCTTTACATCAAGCTTTACTGGATTGAACTTCGAAATGTCAATTGCTTTCTGGCCCCATTCAACTTCATCAAATGTGTTTATACCAAAATGAATGAATCCTGTCATCTCCATCTTCTGCCATTCGTATTGCTTTTTTGATGGAGTAACTTGGGCCGCCTTTTTGATTATTTCTTCACTCTTAAGACCTTTTTTTATTATTGCGAAATTTGAACCTGACTCTGCCTTTTGCGCATGCAATGGACAAGTTGTAAGTGAGATGAATGTTATTGCTGCTGCAAATACCGAGACTACTTTTTTATTTGCTTGCTTCATCGTACGAGTTTTTCCTAAATTATTGTTTATTTCTTTGAAGAACTTATTTTGATTGTCCATGCATATTTACACGGGGGATTCAGTCTTAAAGATTCCGGAATCTCAATTTCAAATCCGTTATTTGTTTTATTCCATACTAACTTTGCTGAACTTCCAAGTAATTCAATACTTGATTCTGATGAGGGTGAAAAACTCTTTAGGCTGAGCTTTTCAGGCATTGTTGTCTCATCTTCTCCGGCAAGGTAAATAGCATATATGGTCCCGTCGTTTAACTGTGTAAAGCAAACCTTATCTTCCTTATATGGAGCAAATGGATGAGAGTCATAGATTGCCTGGCTGTTTATATCCATCCATTCTCCGATTTCATTTAGGCGCTCATATGCCTCTTCCTCATAATCGCCATCTGACTTTGGAGCGACATTTAATAGGAAGTTCCCTCCCTTTGAAACAATCTCAACAAGCAGATGTATTAATTGTATTGAAGGCTTATACTGCAGTCCTGGCTCATATGACCAGCTTGGTGTCATAGGCATGCATGTTTCCCAAGGGTAGGGAAGTGTCTTTTCTGGTATCTGATTTTCGGGTGTAAGATAATTTTGCTGTGGCCCTGGTACTGCACGGTCAACAACTATTATCCCAGGCTGCTTTTTGCGTGAATTCTGGGCGATAAGCGGCATGTTTATATCCTGATTCTGGACCCTGTAATTATTGTAGTTTACATTCTTCCTTTCTTCTTCCAGTTCTTTCTCCGAATAATTCCTTACCCAGCAGCCATCAAACCAGAGGATATCTATCTTTCCATAATCGCTCATAAGTTCATCTATCTGGTTGTGAGTAAATTCAACAAATTTCTGCCAGCGCTCTGGATGCTTACTTATATTATAGTTTGCATTGCGGTCCGGTGTTGCAAACCTCTGCCACCAAAAATAATCTGAGTGCCAGTCTGGTTTTGAGAAATAAACTCCCGTCATAAAACCTTTCTCTCTGAACTCATTAAATACTTCTTTTGCAATGTTTGCTTTGGGATTACTGTGGAAAGGACACTTTGGATCTGTAACTTTATAATCTGTATACTTGGAATCATACATACAAAAGCCATCGTGATGCTTTGTAGTGAAAACTACATACTTCATACCTGCTTTCCTGGCAGCCTCTGCCCACTTTGCAGGATTGAATTTTTCGGGATTAAAAGTTTTCTGCAGACCTTCATATTCTTTTTTGTAATCCGTGTAGTTTTCGATCTTTCTTCTGCACCAGTCCTCATCTTCTGAGCAAAGTGACCATGATTCAACAATACCCCACTGGCTCGATGGTGCCCAGTGCATTAAAAGCCCAAACTTCAGTGATTGCCACTTCTCAAGGTTTTTCTCTACAAGTGGATCTTCTACAGGGTAGTATTCTCTTATAGCTTTCTCTATTTCCACTGCACCAGCATGCAAGGATTCTTTTTTTTCTGTCTCGCTCATATCTTTATTAATCCCTATTGTTTTAAGTATTCTTAATTTAATTATTTCTGTGCTTAAATTGTCCTTTAGATTTTACTTAACATTATATAACCCCTTTATGTCCTCTATCTTTAGCTCTTGCTTTGGGGTAAATGAATTACTTTCCATGTACTTTATCATACTATATGTTAGCTGCCTTGCTTCAGGCCTTTTCTCTGCATCTGTAAGAAGATCAATTCCAGATAAGATTATCTTGCCTTTACCAACCTGACCTTCAATTATAAGTCCTAAGGGACGATTTGTAAACCAATCATCAATTACTCTTACAACTGGTTTAATATCTTTCCCTAGTTCATTTAGTATTATTGCATTCGAATGACTCATAGCATCCCACCACTGATAGTTGCTGTGAAATTCTGTAGGAAAGTCTTTTAGCATCGGATGATCAGGGTTGCATAATATGCCAAGCGTGTGAGGAGCTTGCTTTTGTGTCCATGCTGTATTCCAGAAAATGCTGGAAAAGCCAACTGCAATATCTCCACCTTTTTCTTTCTTTAATGTTCCCTTTACTGGTGTTAAAATAACCTTTCCACCATCGTTCAAAAATTTGACAGTTTCATCATCCAAAGAGCGAACTATTTTTATATCTTCTGGAATTTTACTTTCATTTATCCGGTATGGATATACCCAGAAATCCCATTTATTTGTAAATTCTCCAACTTTAACTATAAGTGAATACATAGCAGGCGTCTGAAAGTTTACAAGGGGCTCTCTTATCTCACCTAAAGAAAATCCATTGCCAAGTGGAATATCTGTCTTTGCAAGTTTACCCTGACATACTATTTCCCCCTTTGTATTTATAATTGTCCACAACGGAGTAATACCTTTTAATTCAGAGGGGCCATAATGTGAGATTTCAACCGAAGCAGTAAAGTCTTCTGCTGAGTTAAAAATTACTTTTGTCATTCTTGCTAAAGGCACTGTCGAATTGCAAAACTGGGTGTATTCGGACGAGGTAACATATCCCTTTTCTTGCCAGAACGGATCAAGCACCCCAACTAGTGCAGTTCCTTGTCCTGGAAAATCATGAAGGTCAAGAAGCTGGAAACCGCCCATTGCTTTTGTCCTTAAAGCTGCTTCAATCTCAGCTTTATAACAAAGCACCTGAAGCTTTCCTGATGCTGTAAGGAAACTGTCAGCATATTCAGCCATGCCATTTTCACTAAGGCTTTCTTTGAATATCTCAAAGTTCTTTGCATGCAAAACTCCATCATACTTCTTTATTTCTTTGAAGTTTGGATATACACACCACTGTCCAATCTCGTGACTTATGACAGGCTTTCCTCTCCATGAAATAATGTTTCTCCAGTCATAGTTTGTACTTGGAGCATCATGATTTATTATGCTGCTAAGACCAGCTCCCCAAAGCTGAATACGTGGCTCATACATACTATGAAAATCATTTTCCTCTAAAGCTGGCCAGCCAGAAGCACTTGAATAGAGCCTTCGGTTGTCCTTTGCCTTCCAGTAAGAAACAAATTTTGAAAGATATTTCTGATGGTTTTCACCATTTGGCTCATTGCCGTAGACCATGAAGCAAAATGATGGATGATTGCCATACTCTCTAATCATTCTTTCACTTTCATCCTGTATGTATTTATCAAGAGGTTTACCATCTCCAATTGATGCCCCTTGATTTGCCCAGGATGAGCACTCAACATACAGGTACATACCTGCTTTGTCTGCTGCTAAGAAGGCAGCCTCAGGTGGGCACCAGGAGTGAAAGCGCATATGATTTAGTCCATAACTCTTACATACCTTAAATATTCTTGCCCATTCATTCTCATCTACTGATGGATATCCTGTCTTTGGAAATATTGCGCATTCTAGTGTACCTCTTAATTGTATTGGCTTTCCATTTAGTGTGAACTCTGTGCCTTTAGTACCTAACTTACGAAAGCCGAACATATCCTCTCTTTTATCCTCAATATTTTTCCCACTAATTGTGCAACTTAGTCTATAGATGTTTGGCGAGAATTCGTCCCATAATAAGGCTTTTTCACCCATTTCATAATCTAATGTAATTGTATTTTCTCCAGGTGCTAATTCGACTTTTTTTACTTCTTTGTTAAATGAAATTTCTTTTGGGCTTATTCCATCTGGAGTTGCCTGAAGAGAAATATCAGCACTTTCATTGCTTGCTTTACTGTCATTTATTATGTGAAGCTCTACACTAAGTTTCTTTTTATCTATATCAGTAAAGATCCTTATATCACCTAAGTGAGTTTTACTCTTTGCAGCAAGAAACATCTTGCCTACAATTCCATTCCAATTTGTCTGCGAATGATCTGTTAAACTGCTTGAGTTTACTCCTGGGTTTATATCCTTAATTCTGTTATCAACGCATACTGTTATGAAATGCTTTCCCGGTGTTAGTTTTCCTGTCAGATCAAAAATATGTGGAGCCCCGAGTGAGTTTTGTGTCCCTATAAAAGCATTATCTACCCACAGCATTGTCTGCCAGTGGCATCGTTCAAAGAGTAGCTCTATCGATTTGTTTTTCCACTCTGAAGGAATTTTTACTTCGCGCCTATACCAGGCTGCTCCTAAGTAGTGTTTTTCAGGCTGAAGCCAGAAAGGAACTTTTATGTTGCCTGCCTGGCGGTATTTCTCGTATGAGGGCAACTTAAAGTATGATGAATCCAGAATATCTCCTGTCCAGCGGGTCTGAAGTGTTATATCTTCACCCTTGCCATTTTCGGCCATTGACCCGGGGAGTTTTACTGATTCTTTAAGAGATTTTTCAAACCACTTTTCACCGACACCTTTATCTAAAGGATCAGCTGCAAACTGCCACTTGCCACTAAGTTCAATCTTATCTTGTGCTTTTGAAATTATAGAAAGCATAGATAAAATAAAAAGCAGAAATATAATTTTTGTTTTCATGGTAATAGGTATTTAATTATAGAATGTAAAACTTTATTAAATTTAACAGATTATTCAACTACAATTTCATCTGTGAATATCCAGGCCTTGTATGGATAACCTGCATGCCAGATTGGACAATTCTTTATACTCTTAGCCAAAACTTTAACATAACGCGCTTTGACAGGAGCTAAGTTAAATGAGTAATTATGTATTATGGATCTTTCACCTTTTGGTGCCTCCTCAACACTTTGCGGAAGAGATATCTTCTGAGTTGCTACGGTTTTGAAACTGCTCCCATCTTCAGAAACACTAATGTCAATCTGCTCAGGGGGGAAAATCCATGAGTAAATTAATTCAAGAAAATCTGTACTTACTTTTTTTATTTCAACTTGTTTCTGAAGATCAATTATCACTTCCATATCTTCTCCCTCAAAACCAAGCCAGTTAAAATGATGATCTTCATCTCCGCAAAGTCCATCAGTTAAACTTTGTGTTCCATTTGCTGCATATTTACTTGATGGCGTAGTAATAAATTTAACGGGCTTAAATAAAGCAAGAGGATTTTTCATTGACTTCTCAAGTATTGCATTATAGCGAGATACATATGTATCTGTTGATAAAGCCTTTTCGTTTACAATTGTTTGCTTGCCTGCTAGCTTGCTTTCCTTTGAGAACTCTTCTAATAGTTTTTTTATTTTAGGACTTACAACAAAATTGCCTGAATTATCTTTTATGAATGTCCCATTTTTACCTGTGCCAATTACTTTTGCCTGCTCAAGCATTGCATATTTAATGGGAAGACGCGCAGCCTTTACTCTTGAAAGAAATTCTGCCTGAGTGCTTACTGCTCTTTCAGCTTTGTCAAAAAGGCCGTTATATTTTTCCATTAGCTCTGGTCTTAAATAATTCTGCATCGACTCTACTGGATTTGCATATATCCAAAGATTTGCCTTAGACTTAAGAAGCTCATCTTTCATAAGTGTGATATACTGCTTGATATATTTTCCAGCTTTACCATAATAGCCTGTAAGGAAATCGTTCATTAGCGAATCAACATTTAGTTTTGGATTCCATAATAACTTAGCCAGGATATAACACCGTAACTCTTCAAATTCAGATGCCTCACTGCCAGGACCTGCACCCTGTTCAAATATCATCTTTGCATTATATTTTTTGAAAAGCTGAATGTTTGGCTGAAGTACTTGAAAGTTTGGAAAAGGACTCATAAGGTTTGTAAACTGAACAACATAATCCCAAATCATAATATTATTTGTCACTGCTGCCCATTCTTTCAGATCGCTTGTAAAAGAAGAACTCGATGAGTCAGTTTCCAGGGGCTTTGTCCTGTAGCATTCAATTGTACATAACATTATGTTTACATTCTTCTCTGGTTTAACTGTCTTTGGAGCCTTACGTGAGTACTGATAAGCTAGGGTCGAAATTGTTCTATCTGGAAATTCTCTTGCAATCTTGTTAACGAAATTTATAACAGATGCCGATGGTGAGCCTTCAATACTATCAAGTCTGCTGCATTCTGGACACTGACAATAGCCATAATTATCGTTTTGGGAGACTGACCAGATCTTGGCATTGGGATTATCTTTGATCCTTTTTCTTAATTCTTCTGTCATGATCTTTAGAACATCTGGATTGCTTAAGCATGGCTCATCAGGTACCCTAATTCCATTTCGTAATGCAAAGTACTCAGGATGACTTTTGAAATATTTATCAACCGGAAGTAGTGTCTGAAATGTGTGTACATAAAGTCCCCATGTTTTTTTTCCTTCAGAATCTAACAGCTTCTGCCAGTGACAATAATCATCACTACTTTGTTCAAAATAATGTACATCCCTATAGTCGAAAGCTGGATTTTCAATCAGGTCCAATTTTGAAAGAACTATTGAACTTTTTTTAGGTGTTACTATAACCTTTGATGAATAAGCTCTGCATCCCAGATACTTTTCTAAAAAAGTATATACAGCATATAGTGTCCCTTTACCTTTTCTGCCTGTTAGATAGATATTCCCTTTCTCTGACTCAATTATGTAACTGTCATCGCTGTTTAACTTTGAAAGATCAGGATCCTTTGAATGTTTATTTTGCCCTAGTATAATTTCATACTCCGAAACAGGGGAGGAGTCACTTATTATTGGAAGATAAGCTCCTGAAATTAGTTTTATATAATTCTGCAATTCTTTTGAGGCCAGTGAATCCCACTTTGATGCATTACTTGAAAGTACAATACAATACTTACTTTTATGTTTCTCGACAAGATTTATCTTTTGCACCTCGGCCTTTAGGGCACTAAGAGCAATTGTTAGAATAAGAAAAATTTTTATCTTCATATCTTACGCTTTAAAACCTTAAAATTAAATTCTGATTGACTGTAAAAAAAAGATCTCTGCTGCACACTCTATGAACCACAAAGAAAATGCAGCAGAGCTTAAGAAATTTTATTCAACTACTATTTCATCAATAAACATCCAGGCATTAGATCCAAAACCAGGATGCCAGCTAGGGCATTTCTTTATGGTTGTAGCTTTTACTTTTATATAACGGGCTGAAACATTATTATAATCAGCCTGGAAATCCTTTAATAGGATTTCTGAATTCTTAAGAGGTATATCGTTAATTATTGTTTTTGCATCAGTAAAGTTTATGTTATCTGTAGAAACAGATATTTCAACCTTTGATGGTAGAAAGATCCATGAGTTTTCATCTAAAAGAAACCTTGGTGCGACTTTAGATATGTCTTCAATTTTCCCAAGATCAATTGTGGCTTCAAAATCAATCCCTTCAAATCCTTGCCATAGGCCGTCATGAGCATTTACACTTGCTCTTACACCATCAATCAAACCATTTTCTCCGCTTGCTCTGTACCTTTCATCATATGGGGTTTTTAGTGTAATATGGGAATTAAGTGCTTTATGAAAGTTGAAAGCAAGCGTATTGCTCTTACTTAACTGATGATCCTTCTTAAAGGCTGCAATTTTTAACGATGATGTTTTATTTATTATTATTGGGCTTTCGTATCTTGGAGATGTTTCTTTGGGTTCGGTTCCATCAAGGGTATATCTAATATCAATATCCTTTTGACCCTGTTGTATACTTACAGAGAACTCCTTTTTGCTTTCATCATAAGCTGTACTGCTAGTGAATATTTTTGATTCCCTGCCATATTTTATCCCAAGAGCAGAAAGATCTTCATATGATTTTTGTAAACGACTGTAAAATCCATCATAGTCCTTGTTCTGCGGATTTTTCCAGAATACTTCCGAAAGGGCAAGAATTCGTGGAAAGAGCTTGCTATCGACTGTCTCCTGAGGAGCCTGTTCTGTCCAAAGGCATGCTTCTCCTCCAAGGACAAATTTCCCTTCCTCTTTTGTTAAATCTCTCGGAATTGGCTGGAATGAGTATGCAATTCTTAAGTCAAGGTCTGAAGGATCTCCATTTAAATAGGTATGTGAAGCAGGAGAGCATATTACATAGTGTTTTTGTTTTGCAGCATCAATTGCTCCTTGAAAGCTTTGCCATGATTGAACAAATATTCCTGGAGCAAGTCCGCCCTGAAGAACTTCATCCCAACCAATGACCTTCTTTCCTTTAGAGGCAAGGTAAGATGCAATTCTCTTAACAAAGTAACTTTGAAGTTCATGCTCATCTTTAAGGCCTTCGGATTTTATTCTGGCCTGGCATTTTGGACATTCCTTCCATCTGTCTTTCGGTGCTTCATCTCCTCCAATGTGAATGTACTTTCCTGGGAATAAGTTAACTATTTCATCTAAAATACCTTCTACAAAAGTAAATGTCGAATCTCTGCCTGGACAGTAGATATCTTTCATTACTCCCCAAATATTAGTCACTTCAAATGGGCCTCCTGTGCAGGAATTCTCCGGATAGGAGGCTAAAGCTGCAAGTGAATGACCTGGCATATCAATCTCGGGGACAATATTTATAAACCTGCTTTTTGCATAAGAAACAATCTCTTTAATATCTTCCTGGCTATAATATCCGCCATATGTAGTCCCGTCAGCCTCTTTTCTGAATCCTCCTACCTGTGTAAGCTTTGGATACTTCTTGATTTCTATCCTGAAACCTTGATCATCTGTTAAATGCCAATGTAGTGTATTGAATTTGTAATAGGCAAGAATATCAATGTATCTTTTGATAAAGTCTTTCGTCATAAAATGACGGCTGCAATCAAGCATAAGTCCACGCCAGCTGAAGGCAGGACTGTCACTTATCTTGCAAAGGGGAATAGCCACTGAAGCTGAAGCATTTTCTGACTTTGCTAAAGGGGGAATTAATTGGAAAAATGTCTGAATTCCCCGGAATACGCCCTCTTCAGTATTGCCCGTTATCTCTATCTGCTTCTCTGAAACAGATAAGCTGTAGGCTTCTTTGTTTGTTCCGTTTTTTAGCTTCCCGGTCTTTAAGACTATTTTCTTTCCGGAAAATGTCTTTGTCGCATGCTTTAGCTCTATACCCGTCAGCGATTTTGTCTGTGAGATCAAATATTTTTCTAAATCGGCATTAGAACTGCTAACGTATATATTATTAGATAGCAAAAACTCTCCCTTAATCCATTCAATTTTGTCTGGCATTGGAATAAACGAGGGCTTATTATCCTGACTAAGGACTTTTGAGAAAGAAAAGTCCGAAAAGAAAATAAAAATAGAAAAAAATAAAAGAAACGATGATGTAACCTTCATGGGTATTATCTTCATGTTTTGATCCTTCTGTTGTTTTGCGCCAAAAAACCTATAAACTAAATTTTGCCTTTTTTTTATGATAACAAGGTCTTTATTTTCTCATGGCTTAATAGAAATTTCTGGGTTTCTTAGAGTTTTTTTGTAATCCTGGGAAACAAGAATATTATGGATTTAAAGAATTAATAATTTTTTTAATAAAATAATCTTTGCTGTGTGAAGATACAAGATTTTTCTCTAATTGACAATGAAAGCTGCAATACGTTGAAATAGAACCAAATAATTTCTTTTTTTCTTTAAAATATTTACTATCTTTAGAATGTAGATTTGGAAGTATATTTTTATATAATAAAAACAAACTATAGTCTCGTCCTTTCAGTATTTGTAAATTTTTGTCTTTTTTGCCTGAAAATCAACCTATATTTCTTTGAAAGGCATGTGTAAGTGATGTTGTGCTGCAGAATAAAAAAATTAGAGAAAAATACTTCCTTCGGACAGTGATGTCGTTAATAAACTGAATCAAATTTACCATTTAGTTTAAGGAATAATATGAATCTGACGCTAATTGATTGGGCAATTGTTGTAATTTGTCTTAGTGTATTGTTTTTCGGTGTAAGGCTGAGTAAAAGTTTCGTAAAGAGTGTAGTAGACTTTCTTTCAGCCGGAAGAACCGCCGGAAGGTATATGATTACAGTCTCTCAGGGCATGGCTGCCATAGGGGCAATTACAATTGTCGGGCAGTGGGAAATGAATTATGTAGCTGGTTTTGCTTTAAGATGGTGGGAATTTACTATGGCAGTTGTTCTGCTGATAATGACAGTCTCTGGCTGGGTTATTTATCGCTTCAGACAAACTAGAGCCTTGACCATCGCCCAGTTCCTGGAAGTGCGCTATAGTAGAAATTTCAGAATTTTTGCCGGTATTATGGCATTTGTTTCAGGATTACTTAATTTCGGAATTTTCCCGGCTGTAAGTGCAAGATTTATTATCTATTTTTGTGGCTTTCCTTTATACTTCAAACTATTGGGTATTACAGTCTCTACATTTCCTGTCGTAATGGCTAGCTTTTTGATTATTTCTTTGTACTTTGTATTCTCAGGCGGCCAAATTGCAGTTATTATTACTGAGTTCATTCAGGGTGTCTTTTCAAATTTTACATTTCTTATTATTATCGTCATCTGCCTTTTTGTCGTTAATTGGGATCAGGTCTTCCAGGCTGTTATTACAGCTCCTAAGGACCAATCGCTAATTAACCCATATAAAACTAGTGCTGTACCGGATTTTAATTTTTGGTACTTTCTTATCAATGTCATTGGTGTTATCTATGTTAAGTTGTCATGGCAGGGCTCACAAGGATTTAATTCCTCTGCCAAGAGTGCTCATGAAGCCAAAATGGGGGAAGTACTCGGCAATTTACGCGATATACCAAAATGGCTCTTTTTAGTATTTATTCCAATTGTTGCCTATACCGTTTTACATCATCCGCATTTCGCTGGAATTGCTGGCCAGGTTAATCAGACCCTGGGGGGAGTAGGGACGAAGGCCATTCAAAGCCAGCTTAGAATTCCACTGGTCCTTTCAAAGATCTTGCCGGTTGGTGTTATGGGAGCTTTTCTTGCTGTCATGGTTATGGCAACAATTGGAACTCACAACTCTTATATGCATTCCTGGGGTAGTATTTTTATTCAGGATATCATAATGCCTTTCCGTAAGAAACCTTTTGAACCTCAACAACACTTAAAAGTTCTTAGATATTCTATCCTGGGCGTATGCATTTTTATTTTCCTCTTTAGTCTCTTCTTCCCAATGACAGACTATATCTTCCTTTATTTTGCTATCACTGCTGCTATATTTGTCGGTGGCTCTGGAGCTGTTATTATTGGAGGACTTTATTGGAAGAAAGGAACTACTGCAGCTGCTTGGAGCGCTTTGATCGTTGGCTGTGTTATTTCTGTTACTGGAATTATTCTTCAGCAAATTTATCCTAATTTCCCAATTAATGGGCAGTATTTCTGGGGAATCTCGATGGGTGTCTCCACTTTGGTTTATATCATTGTTTCACTTCTAAGTGGAAAAGAAGACTTTAATATGGATAAGATGCTCCACAGAGGACAGTATGCTATTAAAGAAGAATCTGTAGTTGTCGATAAGGTGCCAGTAAAAGGACTTAAGATGCTGGGCATGGGTAAGGAGTTTACAAAGGGAGATAAGATTATTTATCTTGCTGCTTATTCCTGGACTTTCTTGTGGGTAATTGTCTTTATTATTGGTACAATAATGAGTTTCTCAGGAAATGTGCCTGATTCTTCCTGGATGCTATTCTGGAAAACATTTGTAATGATCAATCTCTTTGTCTCTCTTATTGTTATTGTATGGTTTGCTATAGGTGGTATCAAAGATTTCAAAGATATGCTCTACAGGCTTAAAACCATGGTACGCGACCATAAAGATGACGGTAGAGTAAAAACAGAAGCTGATGAAGCTGAAAAAGTACAAATTAAAGTTGATCCATCCGAATCAGTTAAGGGGTAAATGATGCTTAAGAAACTAAATTTCTTGTTTAATTATTCATTTGTAGTTTTTGTTTTATGTGTATCCTTTGTTCTAGCTGGTCAAGCTCAATGCCAGACAGCTCTCAAAGATACTGTTGTACTTAAAGAAGGATTGGTCATTAAACTTGGCAGACCTAACTTTACTAAGATTATTTCACCTAATGCAGTTATAGCTCAAGTGGAAACCGGTCAGTGGAAGACTCCATCAGATGGTGAAACTCTTGAGTTCAATGGTAAGACTGTTGGCACATGGAGAAAAGTTAAAGCTGATGATAATGGATGGATTAAAGACGATTCGTTACTGAATGCCTATGTCTACTTCCAATATAAATCGGACAAAGATGAGGTTGTTATTATGGAAGCTATGGGGCATAGCTTGGCTTACATTAATGGTTCTGCTCGCTCTGGCAATCCTTACCGCACTCAGGATACTTATGGCTCATGGGGCCCTAGATTCGACTATTCCTTGGTCCCCGTTAAACTTCATAAAGGAGTAAATGAACTTCTTTTTGAATGTAACAGGGAAGGTGTCCTTAAAATTAAACTGCACAAGTCTTTAGATAAAGCTCTTATACTTAATACACTGGACCTTACTATTCCGGATCTGATTCTAAACGAAGCTTCTGATACTTATGGAGCTCTTCCTATAATCAATACAACAGAAGAAAGTTATACAGGGTTGTCTTTGAAAACCTGGGGAGAAGATATAAATGCTGCCCAGTATTATCCTGTAACTGAAATTAATTCTCTTTCTGTTGTTAAGACTCCTTTTAAGATTGTCCTTCCAAAAGAAAATGCAGCTGGTAAGGTTAAACTCCATATTGCAATTGTAAGAAAGGATAATAAAAAAGAATCTGTTCTTGCTTCTGATGAAATTGAACTTAATGTCCGTAAAAACAGCGATACTCATAAAGAAACTTTTATTAGCCAGGTCGATGGCAGCGTTCAGTATTATGCAGTCAATCCGCCTGTCGAGCTGAAACAAAAACCGGCTCTTTTCTTAAGCCTTCATGGCGCCGGTGTAGAGGCTATTGATCAGGCTGGATCATATGGACATAAGAACTGGGGTTATATTGTTGCCCCAACTAACCGCCGCCCTTATGGCTTTAACTGGGAGAACTGGGGAAGACTAGATGGTCTTGAAGTCCTGAATATTGCAAAAAAGAAATTTAATATTGATCCAAACCGCGTTTATCTTACTGGTCATTCAATGGGTGGACATGGAACCTGGCAGCTTGGTGTTAATTATGCTGATCAGTTTGGCGCTATTGCTCCGAGTGCTGGCTGGATTAGTTTCTGGTCCTATAGAGTTAAACCTATAGCTGATTCTTCTGATGTTAATAAAATGCTTACCCGCTCAACTAAACAGAGCGATACTTATGCCTTTAGTACTAACCTAAAACCAAATGGCATATATATTCTTCAAGGCGACGCTGATGATAACGTACCACCTGATCAGGCTAGATCAATGGTTGCAAATCTTTCAAAATTCCACAAAGACTATATCTATTATGAGCAGCCTGGTGCTGGTCACTGGTGGGATAACTCTGATGAGGACGGAGCAGATGTTGTAGATTGGATGCCAATCTTTGATTTCTTCTCACACCATTCCGTGGCTCCGAAAGAAGATGTAAGAATGGTCGATTTTGTTACTGCTAACCCCGCTGTCTCTTCTAAAAACTACTGGGTCGAAGTTATTAACCAGATTCAGCAGCAAAAGCTAAGTAAAGTCTCAGTTCAGCTCCAGTTTGGAAAAAGAAAATTTATTGGAACAACAAGCAATGTTGAACTTTTCTCAATCGATGCATCAATGCTTCGAGATACTGCTTCAGTTGAACTAGACGGACAGTTGATCTCATCTATAAAACTGCCAGAAGATGGAAAACTTTATTTCTTTAGAGATAATGGGAAATGGACTTTATCACAAAAGCCTGACGAAAAAAATAAGTATCCGGTTCGCTGCGGTAATTTCCGCGAGGTTCTTAACTATAGACCTGTCTTTGTTTTTGGTACTCACGGCGATAAAGAGGAAAATAAATGGGCTTTTGAAAAGGCCAGAGCCGATGCAGAAAAATTGTGGTACCAGGGAAATGGTACTATCGAAGTAATTAAAGATAGTGAATTTGATCTCGCAAAATATAAAGATAGAAATGTTGTCCTCTTTGGTAATTCAAAAACAAATTCTGCTTGGAATCTCCTTCTGAAGGATTCTCCTATTCAAGTTAACAATGGAAAAATTAAAGCAGGTTCAAAAGAATTTAAGGGGAAAGATCTTTCTTGCCTCTTTATAAGACCAAGAAGCGATAGCAAGTTTGCCAGCGTGGCTGCTATCTCTGGCACAGGCCTTAAAGGTATGCAGCTCTCTAATGTTGCTCCTTACTATAGCGCTTCAGTAAACTTGCCTGACGTCGTTGTTTATAACTCAGATATTGTAAAATCTGATGAACAGGGCGTTGTTTTTACTGGCTATTTCGGAAACGACTGGAGTGTAGATAAGGGCGACTTTTTTGTAAACGGACAATTATAAGGCTTTTTCAAAAAGAATATTAATAAATAACTATATGTATAATAAAACCAGATCTGCAATAAGGGGCTATATGATTGACATAAAAAAATTGCTTTATAAGAAATTTTGTATGAGTATTTTCTTTGTCTTTCTTCTGATCTTAAATGCCCAGGCTCAGACAAAGTTAACACAATATGTTAACCCAATGGTAGGTACCTCCGGTCATGGACACACTTATCCGGGTGCTGCACTTCCATTTGGCCTTGTTCAACTCAGCCCTGATACCGATGATAAAGGATGGGACTGGTGTTCTGGTTACCATTATTCTGATAGTTCTATTATTGGTTTTAGTCATACACACCTTAGTGGAACAGGGTGTGCTGACTTAGGCGATATTCTGATTATGCCTACAACGGGTAAGCTGAAAACTGAACCTGGTCAAAAGGATAAACCAGGTTCTGGTTATCGCTCATCCTTTAGTCATAAGACTGAAATTGCTAAGGCTGGATATTATTCGGTTATGCTTGATGACTATAATATTAAAGCTGAACTTACTTCTACTCTTAGAGCAGGTTTTCATAAGTATACTTTCCCAAAGAATATCAGCTCTAATATTATTATTGACCTTGTTCATGGTATTGAAGATAAAACAACTGATTCTGAGATCAGAATTGTTGATAACAAAACTATTGAAGGCTATAGGCGCTCTACAGGCTGGGCAAGAGATCACTGCGTTTATTTTTATGCTGAGTTTTCAAAACCATTTAAGAGCTTTGGCATTGTTGATAATGGCCAGATCCAAAATGGAAAGAATACTGCTAAAGGAAAACTAGTTAAAGCTTTTGTACAATATGCTACTTCTAATAATCAGGCTATCTTAATTAAAGTCGGCATCTCGCACACAAGCATTGAAGGAGCCAAATTAAACCTCAAATCAGAAATTCCAGACTGGAATTTTGAAGCCGTAAAAAAGAAGGCTGATAATGAATGGGAAAAACAACTTTCTTTAATTAAGACTGAAAGTAAGGATAAAGAGACTAAGACTGTTTTCTATACAGCATTATACCACTCGCTTCTTAACCCAAATACATTCTCAGATGAAAATGGAAGTTATATGGGCATGGATAGAAAGATTCATCCTAATAATAATTTTACAATGTATACTACGTTTTCTCTGTGGGATATTTTCAGGGGACTTAATCCACTTTTTTCAATTATTGAAAGGGATAAAGAACTTGATATAGTTAAAACACTTATTGCAAAATATGACGAAAGTGGTTTGCTCCCTGTCTGGGAACTGATGGCTAATGAAACAGGAACAATGCCTGGCTATCACGCTAATCCAATGATAGCCGATGCTTATTCTAAGGGGATAACTGGCTTCGATGCAAATAAAGCACTTGAAGCAATGAAGAAAAGTGCAATGCAGGACCATCTTGGACTCGACTCATATAAACAGATGGGATATATTACTTCTGACCTTGAGAATGAAAGTGTTTCTAAGACTCTTGAATATGCTTATGACGACTGGTGCATAGCTAAAATGGCTAAGGCTCTTGGTAAGGATGATGACTATAAATACTTTATCGAAAGAGCACAGTACTATAAAAACCTCTTTGATAAATCTACTAGTCTTATGAGAGCTAAAAAAAATGGAAAGTGGTTTGAACCTTTTGATCCATTTTCCGTAAGCGGTAATTATACAGAGGCAAATGCATGGCAGTATAGCTTTTTTGTCCCTCAGGATATTAGCGGCCTTATGAAGCTTATGGGTGGTGTAGAACAATTCCGCAATAAGCTCGATGAGCTATTTACTAATGATCCTAAACTAACTGGTCACTTTCAGGCAGATATTACAGGACTTATTGGGCAGTATGCTCAAGGCAATGAACCTAGCCATCATATGGCTTATCTGTATAACTATGCTGGACAGCCATGGAAAACCCAGGAAAGAATTCATCAGATTTTGACTACTATGTATAATTCTAAACCTGATGGACTCTGCGGAAATGAAGATTGCGGCCAAATGTCAGCCTGGTATGTTCTTAGCGCTATGGGATTCTATCCTGTTTGCCCGGGAGAAACCAACTACGCTATTGGGACTCCTTTATTTAATAGTGTTACAATCAAAGCTGGAAACAAAAACTTTGTTATAAAGGCAAACAACTTGTCTGATAAGAATTTCTATATTCAATCGGCTACTCTTAATGGAAAGAAATATGACTATTCATATATCGACCAATCTGATATAATGAAAGGTGGAGAGCTTGTCTTTGAAATGGGTCCAAAACCTAGCCTCTGGGCTACAGCTATGTCTTCCTGGCCAGTTACAAGCATTAACGAACCATTCGTTATAGTTCCTTATCTGATCTCCGGAGAAAGAGTCTTTTCTGATTCTGCTTCAATTGGCTTAGCTAGCGTCTCTTCTACAGCTAAGATATTCTATTCTTTGGATGGCTCTGATCCAATTGACGGTAAAAATTTGTATAGTCAACCACTTGTTATTAAAAACAGCACTACCCTTAAAGCTGTTAGTTTTGAAAATGGTATTTATAGTAAAGTCGTAACCGCAAAATTTAATAAAATAACTGAAGGAAGAACTATTAAATTAAACACTCAGTTTCATCACTCCTATACTGGTGGTGGTGCATATGGATTAATTGATAGCGTTCACGGTACATCGAATTTCCATACCGATGCATGGCAGGGTTACGAGGGAAATGACCTTGATGCTGTTATTGATCTGGGAAAACAGCAGAAAATCTCCTTTATAAGTGCTTCCTTCCTTCAGAATACCGGTTCTTGGATCTTTTTCCCAAAACAGATCGAATACTATGTATCAAACGATAATGTTAATTTCACTAAGGTTTACGAGACTGAAAATAATTCTGATAAAAACGATAGTCCGCAGGCCATTAAGGATTTTGACAAATCTCTAAATGGAATAGAAGCTAGATACGTTAGAGTTTATGCTAAGAATATCGGTGTATGCCCTGAATGGCACGTTGCCTCAGGCAATAAGGCTTGGCTTTTTGTCGATGAAATTACAGTCAGATAATTCAGAGCGAGAGATAAAAAATCTTATTTAAGATTGTTTAATATAAAAAATAATTATATACTTGCAACATGAATGATAAAATACTTTCTTTCCACGCTAGAGTGGTCAAAGATATAAATGAACAATTGGTCCTGAGGCTTATCCATGAGCATGAAGTAATTTCAAGTTCGGATTTGGCTAAGATTACGGGGATGCGCCCATCAACCATATTTAATATCCTAAAGGAGCTCTCGGCAAAATCTCTGGTCTCTTTTTATGGTAAAGGTAATTCAACAGAAAAGGGTGGGAAAAAACCCTATATCTGGGCTCTGAACAAAGAGGCTGCTTACGTAATTGGACTTGACGTTGAGGTTAATGAAATCTCCTATGTTGTAATGGACTTCTCTGGTGGTATAATAGCGAAGAAGATTGTTAAACTGCAGACTGGACTTACTCTGGATGACCTGGCTCAGAATATAATTAAAGTTGTCGATGGAATAATAGAAAAATATAACATTGACCGGGACAAAATCCTTGGACTTGGTATTGCATTTGCCGGCGTAGTCGACTATAAAAATGGTATTGTCATAATGTCGAGCGTCATTCCTGAGATGAATTTCCCACTACTTGAAAAATTAAACTGCCTGCCTTTCCCTGTTCTTATTGAAAACAATGCTAATGCTGCTGCTATCGGACTAAAGTGGAGTGGTAAGGATAAGTCGATTAATAATTATATAATGGTTCTTGTTGAAATTGATAAGAATGTAAGTGGTCTTGGAATTGGTATTGTTATCGACGGTGAGCTTTATCATGGTGCTTCTTTCTGCGCTGGTGAATTATATCCTCACCTGCCTACTCTAAAGGAAATTCTGACTTCTGTGAGAAACAGGTTCTTTGAAAGTCCGATATTATCTAATTATGTCTCTTCTTTGGAATCGGTTGATATAGAATTTTTAATTGAAGCCGCTCACCAGGGGGATGAGATTGCAAAATTAGTCCTCTCGATGATTGGAAACATCGTTGGCCAAACTATTGCTCCTGCTGTTGGACTTCTAAATCCGGATACACTCATAGTTGCAGGTGTCATCTCTGAAGTCGAAGATGTTGTGGTTGACTCAATTAAGAAGGCAATTGAGATGAGTGTCCTTTCTCTTGCAAGCGATGCACTTACAGTCACTGCTGATAAATACCACCATTATTCTGTTGCTGTGGGCGCTGCTGCTTTGATACTCGAGGATTATTTCAGACTTCCAACAGTAAAATAATAGTCTTTCTAAAATTTAGTGTTTTTAATGAAGAATTATGGCAATATATTTTTTGCCGAAAAATACTTAAATGAAATATATTACCATAATTCTCCTCTGAAGTGAGCATCCCATCCAATTTATATCTCGTAAAATCATGTGAAATCCGTCTTTTGCCTGTCTTTTTGTGCTTCAAAGACTTGTTTTAGCCAAACTTCCCTTAAAATATGCATCAAACTGCCTTAAAACCAGCCCCCAAATTAGAAAAATGGATAGATAATTTCTTAAAGGAATAAACCGAAAAATTACTTTAAGAAAAACGAGCGAAAACAGGCCGATATCACAAAAATAATTTGCTTTTTAAAAAAATATACTCTAATTTTCGTTTGAGTTAATTTTTAGAAAAAATAAATAGAAATTATCTCACCTTTTCATAACAACTCCTTTGCATGAAATTCTGGCCTAGTATTTTTATTAGGCCAGTTCTTTATATGCCAAGATAAAAGGGAAAAGGCGGGATTTGATTTTTTTCAGGAGAATTTAAATGAATTACGGCAGCTTCTCAGATGATGGAAAAGAATTTGTAATCAGTAACGTTAAAACTCCCACCCCCTGGATCAATTATATTTATAATGGAAATTATTTTGCTACGATATCTAATAATGGTGGAGGCATAAGCTATTTTAAGAATCCCCTGCATGGAAGAATCACTAGATACAGAATAAATGACATCCCTTCAGACAGACCTGGTAAATATATCTATGTTAAAGACAATGAAACTGGCCAGATCTGGAGCCTTTCCTGGCAGCCCGTTGGAAAAAATCCAGAAGCTTATAAGGCAATCCATGGTTTTGGATATACCAGGATTGAATCAAAAATTGAAGATATTGAGTCTTCAGTCCTTTATTTTGTTCCGGAAAATGATAATAGAGAGATCTGGAAATCTGTACTAAAAAATACATCAGGAAAGAAAAGAAAACTTTCAATATTTGGTTATGTTGAGTTTGCTCTTGGCCATGGTCTTATAGATATAATAAATCAGTGCGATGATCAGCACTTTAACCGCGTACATTTTGACAAAAATATAAATACTCTCTTTGCAACTAAAACCTATTGGGTTACAAATACAAGCGGAACACAGCAGCAGGAAAATCAGGAATGGGACCAGTGGGCTTATTTTACTGTAAACCACCCTGTCGTCAAATATGAAACCATGCGCGAACGTTTCATTGGTCTTTATAGAAATGAAAATAACCCCGAGGCAATTGAAACAGGTAACTTATCCTCGGCAGATACAGACTTTGGTAATACTGTTGGTGCTCTTCAGATAGATATTGAACTTGAGCCGGGCGAATCTAAAGATGTTATTTTTTCTTTAGGCGTTATTCCAAAGATAGAATTTGAAGAAAAGAAAAATACTGTCCCTGCCTTGTTTAATGACATTAGGACTGTTGAAAAAGCACTAACTTCAGTTAAGGAAAAATGGGATAAGTTCTTCGACTGCGCCGTAGTAAAAACACCTGATGCCCAGGTAAATACTTTCATGAACTACTGGATTCAATATCAGGCTAAAGTTGCCTTCGAAGTAGGCCGCGTTGCTAGCTATTACTATTGGGGCATAAGCCGTGGCTTTGGCTTTAGGGATACTTCACAGGATGTTATCGCTGTTACTATTGCAGAACCTAAAAAAGCTTTTGACAGGATCATGTTCCTTGCTCACCAGATCTTTACAGATGGTAAAGCATACCACCATTTCTACAATGAAGGACAGGGAGAATTAACAAAACATTGTGACGATCCTCTCTGGTTTATCCTTGCAGTTACTGAATACATAAAAGAAACAGGTGACTTTTCAATTTTATCAGAAAAAGTACCTTTTGTTGATAAAGAAGATGCCGATATTCTTGACCATATGTTTGCAGTTGTTAAATTCGTTGAGAATAACCTTGCAAAGCATAATCTGCCTATTTTCGGTAGAGGTGACTGGAACGATACACTCGACTATATTGGTGGAGATGATGGAGGAGAGAGTGTCTGGGGTGCAATGTTCTATGTCGCTATGCTCAACAGTTTCATTGAAATGCTCGGGCAGATAGGTATAACTAGAACCGATATTGTTGCTCTTAGAGATAAAATAAGTACAAGCATTGACCAGTATTGCTGGGATGGAGAGTGGTACATAAGAGCCTTCGGAGCTAAAGATAGAAAAGTCGGCTCCAAAGAAAATAAATATGGAAAAATATTTATTAATACACAAAGCTGGCCTGTAATAGCAAATTTGCCTAATAAGGAGAGATTGATCTCCTCACTTGATAGCGCAAAAAAATATCTTGATTCCGAATTTGGACCTAAGATCTGCGCTCCAGCTTATAGAGAAATTGATCCTAATATTGGTTTAATAACAAGGTGCGTTGCTGGTAAAAAAGAAAATGCTGCTGTTTTTAACCACCCTACAACCTGGCTTATTCAGGCAGAATGTATGTTGGGAAGAGGCAATAATGCTTTCCATTATTATAAGACTCTTCTTCCAAATAGGGTTGATTCAGATATTTATCAGGCAGAACCTTATGTTTATTCACAATATATTACAAGTGACGAACATGCTACAACGGCAGGAAAGGCTAGCCATTCATGGCAGACTGGTACTGCAGCCTGGATGTATAGAATTTCTTTCGATTATATATTAGGTATTAGACCTACTTATTCTGGTTTACTGATTGATCCTGCAATTCCTTCACAGTGGGATAAATTCCACGTTGAACGCCTCTTTAGAGGTACTAGATATATTATTGATGTTGAGAACCCTGATGCTCTGGAACATGGTATTGTAGAAATATGCATAGATGGACAAAAAATTGAAGGTAATATACTTCCTGTTGTAGATAAGGAAGTTTGCAGAGTAACAGTTACAATGAAAAAATCTTTATAAAATAGTGGGGGGATTCCAATTCCCCTGGTCAAAGAATATTGACCTAGATAAAAATAGGGCCCTAAACTATATTATGGCGTCTATGTTCGTGGATGTTCGATTAATTAATTGGTTAAAAACTTAATCTTAGGAATAAAAGTAGAATTATGTGTGTACTAAAGAGAAGTAAAAAAAATCCGATCATTAGTCGTTCAGATGTTCCGGATATTTTTCCTCATCTGGTAGATGTTTCTTCCGTATTTAATCCGGGAGCCATAAAATTCAACGATAAATATATTCTTCTTCTGCGTGTTCAGAACCGCGGAAGAGAAACCTTTATTGTTAAAGCCGAAAGCAGCAATGGGGAAGACTTTACTGTTGCTAATTGCAGCGTTGATTTTAAGGGAATGGAGAAAATAAAAGAAAAGATCTATCACATCTATGACGCTAGAATTACAAAGATTGGAAAAGATCATTTTGTTATGTTTGCAATGGATATGGACGCAGGCTGTCAGCTTGGCTTAGCAAAGACTGATAACTTTGAAGACTTTGAATTCCTAGGAATTGTTTCTAGCGGCGATATTAGAAATGGGGTCCTCTTCCCGGAAAAGATTAACGGCAAATACATGCGCTTTGACCGTCCTAATAAAGTTCAGCTTGAAGGCGGCCCTTCCTCTGGTAATACAATCTGCTTATCTGCATCTGATGACCTTCTGCACTGGGAAATGGTTAAACCCGTTATGAGTGGCAGATTTCACTATTGGGATGAAAACATTGGCTCAGGCCCAACACCTGTTAAAACAAGAGAAGGCTGGCTGCATATTTATCATGGAGTAGCTACTCACTTTTCAAGCTCTAATATTTATCAGGCAGGTGTTTCACTTCATGATCTTAATGATCCATCAATTGTCCTCTCAAGAGGAAGATATAATATACTCGAACCTAGAGAGATCTATGAGCTGACAGGACAAGTACAAAATGTAGTATTCCCGTGTGGAATGGTCGTTGAAGAATATGATGAGGAAGGATTTGCACGCCCAGAGAGTAAAGTTCGCGTATATTATGGAGCTGCTGATACTTCAGTTGGATTGGCATATTCTACAATAGAAGAATTAATTAAGGCTTCAAAACAATAAACTTTGATCTAGAAATAAATATTATCTATATAAATTTTAATTAAGAAATAATTATTCAGAAATAAGTATTATCCAGAAAATAGCTATGATAAAACACTTACTCTCACTTGCTCTTGTTGGTTCAGTTTGCTTAGCTCAGGAATTGCCCATTCCGCAGATTGAGTATTCTCCTAAAAAATATATCTGCTATAATTCTGGCGGGCCAATTAAGATAGATGGTAAGCTTGATGAGGCTGCTTGGGCCAAAGCTGAGTGGACAGATGATTTTGTGGACATTGAAGGCTCAGTTAGGCCTACACCACGATTCAGAACAAGGGCTAAAATGCTCTGGGATGATAATTACTTCTATATAGCTGCTCAGATTGAAGAGCCCGATATTTGGGGCACAGTTAAAAACCACGATGAGGTTATTTTCCAGGATAACGATTTTGAGATCTTCATCGATCCTGATGCAAATACTCATGCTTATGCAGAATTTGAAATGAACGCGCTTAATACTGTCTGGGAACTGCTTCTTCTTATGCCCTACAGAGATACAAAAGTAGCTGCTGTTAATGGTTGGGACATCAAAGGACTTAAGACAGCAGTTTCCATAGACGGTACGATCAATGACCCCTCAGATAAAGATAAAGGTTGGTTTGTTGAGATCGCTTTCCCATGGGCATCATTTAAGGAGATCTCCGATATTCAAACCCCTCCAAATGACTTTGACCAGTGGAGATTGAATTTTTCCAGAGTAGAATGGAAAACTGAAACTAAAAATGGTCAATACCAAAAACAGATTAACCCTGAAACTAATAGATCTTTTCCCGAAGATAATTGGGTCTGGTCCCCACAAGGTGTTGTAAATATGCACTACCCCGAAATGTGGGGCTATGTTCAGTTCTCTAAAGAAACAGTCGGCGGCAAGAAAGTTGACTTTGTTCAGAAAAAACAGGAAGCCGCTAAATGGCTTTTGCGACAGATATATTATAAAGAAAGGAATTATTTCGAAAAGAACCAGAAGTTTACTACTAACCTGGATGAATTGGGAATAAAACAGCAGCCAGTTCCAGGCTATGTTTTTCCTCCTGTTATAGAGCTGACGACTGATATGTTCGAAGCTTCACTTAAATCAGAAGACGGTATAGAAAAAATTAATATTAGAAACGATGGATATGTCTGGTCAACCCAGATTAAAAAATAACTGCCAAAGGCAGTTACATTGCCAAAGGCAGTTACATTGCCAAAGGCAATTTCATTACTGAGTTTATTAGGTAAATCACATTTTACTGAAAATGTTTTTAGTTGGCTTCAAGTTAAATCTTTAATTGGAAAATGCAAAGAGAAAATGCTTAATCAACGACCAAAACTAAAAGACCGGAAATTTGTTAGTGACGCTGTGGAAAAAACAATTGTTAAGATCAGCCAGTCAATTAACAATAAACGACTCGCATCGTTATTCGAAAATTGCTTCCCGAATACACTAGATACTACTGTAAATTTCAAAAACGAAGAGGACAAACCAGATACTTTTGTCATTACAGGTGACATAAATGCCATGTGGCTCAGAGATTCTACAGCGCAGGTTTGGCCTTATGTTTCTCTTGCTAATGAAGATGAGAATCTGAAGAATATGCTAAAAGGTGTCATAAACCGGCAGGCTTACTCCATTTTGATCGACCCCTATGCTAATTCTTTTAACCCAGGACCTACAGGTAGTGAATGGGAAAAAGATTTTACAAAAATGAATCCATGCCTTCATGAGAGAAAATGGGAACTTGATTCGCTTTGCTATTGCATAAGACTTTCTTATGGCTTCTGGAAAGAAACTGGAGATCAGTCTTGTTTTGATTTAGACTGGCAGAAGGCAATGAAGGCCGTTTTAGAAACTCTCCTTGAGCAGCAACGCAAAGATAATCGCGGCTCTTATACATTTGGTAGAGTTACTTCCTGGAGTACAGATACTGTTCCAGGCAATGGCTTTGGAAATCCAATTAACCCGGTTGGACTTATTGCTTCAATTTTCCGTCCATCAGACGATGCTACTATTTATCCGTTTTTAATTCCGTCAAATATGTTTGCCGTTACTTCTCTTAAACAGCTGGCAGAAATATATGAAAAAGTAATTCAGGATAAAGATTTTTCGAACCGCTGCCTAAGTCTAGCATCTGAAGTTGAAGATGCCTTAATGAATTATGCAGTATTGTCCCATCTTGATTTTGGAAAAATTTACGCCTATGAAGCTGATGGCTTTGGTAATTACCTCTTTATGGATGATGCTAATATCCCAAGCCTGCTTTCTCTTCCTTATCTTGGATGCTGCTCAAGTAACGACCCAGTTTATCAGAATACAAGAAGGTTTGTCTTAAGCAAAAAGAACCCTTATTTCTTTGAAGGTAAATCCGCACGTGGCATTGGCAGCCCTCATACACTAATAGATAGGATATGGCCCCTAAGTTTGATCATGCAGGCTATGACATCCATTGAAGATGAGGAAATTTTAGATTGCCTGAAACTCCTTATTGCAACTGATGCTGGTACAGGCTTTATGCATGAGTCATTTATTAAAGATGATCCTAACGACTTTACACGAAAGTGGTTTGCCTGGGCTAATTCTCTTTTTGGTGAATTGATCGTGAAGTTATATAACGAAAAACCATATTTGCTTAAAACTGTTTGAAAATAATACTAAATGTGTTTGAGCATTTGTTCAAAAATCTGTAAGTAATATTTATTAATCATTTAATAAAAAACACTGAGTATAATGAAACTAAAATTACTGGTAATTTCGCTTTTTTGCTTCCCATTTGTTATTAAGCCGCAGGGCCTTGCTCCTTATAAGGATACTAAGCTTTCAATCGAAGAAAGGGTTTCTGACCTTGTCTCCAGAATGACGCTTGAGGAAAAGGTCTCTCAGATGGTCTATAATTCATCTGCAATCGAAAGATTGGGCATTCCTGCATATAACTGGTGGAACGAAAGTTTGCATGGAATTGCCCGTAATGGTATTGCTACTGTTTTTCCACAGGCAATTGGCTTGGCTGCAACTTGGGATCCTGATCTGATGAATAGGGTTGCAACAATAATCTCTGATGAAGCCCGTGCTAAATATAATAAAGCATTAAAGAAAAATAAAAGCGGTATCTATGAAGGAATAACCCTCTGGTCCCCAAATATTAACATCTTCCGCGATCCTAGATGGGGACGTGGTATGGAAACCTATGGAGAAGATCCCTTTTTAACTGGTGAAATGGGTATGCAGTTCGTAAAGGGTCTGCAGGGCAATGACCCCAAATACCTGAAGACAATTGCTACTCCTAAACACCTTGCAGCCCATAGCGGCCCTGAGACTGAACGCCATGTCTTTAATGTAAAGGTAAGTGATTATGATCTTAGAGAAACTTATCTGCCGCAGTTCAGAAAGTGTTTGGTTGAGGGAAAAGCTTATTCAGTTATGTGCGCTTATAATAGACTTCGCGATCAGGCCTGCTGCGGGAATGACCCTCTTTTAGGAAGTATACTTAGGAAAGAATGGGGCTTTAATGGACTTGTAGTCTCAGACTGCTGGGCCGTATCAGATATATATGGTTTCCATAAAATCGTTAACTCACTCGAAGATGCAGCCGTTTTAGCTGTAAGATCAGGAACTGACCTTGAGTGCGGAAACTCTTATCCTTTAATTACTGATGCTGTAAAAAAAGGACTGATGAAGGAAGAAGAGCTTACATTAGCCGTTAAAAGAATTTTTACGGCTCGTTTTAAGCTTGGTATGTTTGACCCGCCTGAAATGGTTCCTTATTCAAAATTGGATAAGTATGATACTGAAGAGGGAAAAGCTACTGCTCTTGAAGCTACAAGAAAATCTCTCGTCCTTCTTAAGAATGAAAATAACCTTCTTCCATTGAGTAAGAACATTAAGACAGTTGCCGTTCTTGGCCCTAATGCTAATGATGTAGAAGTTCTCCTTGGCAATTATAACGGCTTCCCTTCAAAACCAGTGACTCCGCTTGCAGGAATTAAAGAGAAATTAAAAAATGCAAATGTTATATATGAACGCGGATGCGAACTTGCTCCTGGCGTTCCTTCTTTTGAAGTTGTTAAAAACTCCTTCTTATATACTTCTAAAAATAAAAAACAGCAAGGACTTACAGCTGAATACTTTGATAATAGAGAATTAAAAGGGGAGCCTGCATTTAGTAGAGTTGATCCTAATATTGACTTTGCATGGTGGGATGGTGCTCCAGATCCAAAGTTTGATCCTGATAATTTTGGCGTAAGGTGGACAGGCGTTCTGGTTCCGGAAAAGTCTGGACAGTATGCTCTTGGCGGCTATGGCTTTAATGGTTTTAGAATCTATTTGGAAGATTCTCTCTTGACAAAATTCGATGGCGAGTTTGATCCTGTCAAAACTTATAAATTAGTCAACCTTACAGCTGGAAAAGCATACAAAATTAAAATTGAGTTCTATAAAAGC
>JAUZPB010000050.1 GCA_030706145.1 Bacteroidota bacterium | reverse complement strand
TATGATCTTAATCTTTGACCTTCTCTTTCCAGAAACTAATCTGTTCAGAAACCATCTTTGGATTAGGAGAACCAAAAGTCTTTTTCCTTTCAAGAGCTGTCTTTATTTCAAAGCATTCCATGGCAGACATATCAAAGATTGGATGAATTGCCTTTAAGTCTTCAACTGTCAGTTCGTCAAAAAGTATACCTTTTTCTTCTGCTAGCTGAACAACTTTTCCTACTATGTGGTGTGCCTGCCTGAAAGGAATTCCCTTTAATACAAGCCAATCGGCTAAATCTGTTGCAAGAGAGAAATCACCTTTAAGTTCATCTAAGTATCTTGTCTTATTTACATTTACGGTCTCCATCATCCCTTTCATCATCTTTAGGCAGCTATAGTATGTATTAAAGGAATCAAAAACTGACTCTTTGTCTTCCTGCATATCTCTGTTATAGCTTAAGGGCAAACCTTTCATAGTAGTTAATAGTGCCATATAGTTACCGAATGTTCTGCCGGTTTTGCCACGTGTCAGCTCAGCAAGATCCGAGTTCTTTTTCTGCGGCATAAGTGATGACCCTGTTGTGAAACTGTCTGCTAAGCGAATAAATTTCCACTCAGAGGTAGACCACAGTACAATCTCCTCGGCAAATCGGCTCAGGTGCATCATCCCAATTGCACATGAATTTAGGAACTCAAGAAGAAAATCACGATCTGAAACAGCGTCTAAAGCATTCCTGCTGGGATTATTAAAACCTAATTCTTTACAGGTAAATTCTCTATCTAATGGAAGTGTCGACCCTGCAAGGGCACCTGACCCAAGAGGGGATTCATCAGCCATTTTTGAGGTAAACTTGACCCTTTCACAATCCCGTCCTAACATTTCAACATATGCTAAAAGGTGAAAGGCAAATGAAATAGGCTGCGCTCTTTGTAGATGCGTATAACCTGGAATTATTGTTGTAGTGTTATCTTCGGCAAGCTTTAATAAAGTATTCTGGAATTCCTTCTGAACCTCCAGAATTTCTTCGCATGCTTTCTTTACCCATAACCTTACTGCTGTAATTATCTGGTCATTTCTGCTTCTGCCAGTGTGAAGTTTCCCGGCTGCCTGGCCAATTAGCTCGTTAAGCTTAGACTCAATTGCACTATGAATATCTTCGTATATACTCTCATCTGGCTTCCAAAGACCGGATAAATATTCTTCTTCTATCTGAGTAAGACCATTTGATATCTTCTCATATTCTTCATCGCTAAGAATTCCAATCGTCTTTAACATCGAAGCATGAACCTTGCTGCCCTGAATATCTTCAGGCAGCAAGGTCTTATCTATTTGTATGGAAGAAGAAAACTTCAGAGCCTCACTATCAAGGCTTTCCTTAAATCTCCCGCCCCAAAGCATCAGGCTACTTCCTTTTTCTCAAGTGAATTCTTTACCTGTGTCATTGTCTTGTATGGTAAACCATAGATCTTCATGAAACCTGTACTTGATTTGTGATCAAAAGTATCATCCGCTGTGTATGTTGCTAATTGCTGACTATATAAACTGAACTGAGAGCTTCTTGATAATACCTTTATATTACCCTTATAAAATTCAAGCTTAATGTCGCCTGTAAGATTTTCCTGTGTCGAATCTACAAAGGCCATCAAAGCTTTGAACAGGGGAGTAAACCAAAGACCATCATAGATCAAATTGGCAACTTTATTTGAAACATCCTGCTTAAATCTAAATGTCTCTTTATCCATTATAAGCTTTTCTAGTTCATTGTGAGCTTTGTGTAATATGACTGCTGCAGGAGCTTCATATACTTCTCTTGATTTAATTCCAACAACACGGTTTTCTATAAGGTCCATTCTCCCTATGCCATTAGCTCCGCCTATCTTGTTTAATTGTTCTACCAGGTCTATTGGAGCAAGAGCTATACCATTTAATGCAACTGGAATCCCTTTTTCAAAGCTAATTGTAACAACCTGTCCTTCTTCAGATGCATTCTTAGGGCTTGTAGTAATCTGATATGCATCTTCAGGTGGAGCTGCTGTGGGATCTTCAAGAACACCGCATTCGATTGCTATTCCCCATATGTTTTCATCAATTGAGTAAGGAGATTTCTTTGTTACTTTTACAGGAATATTATATTTTTTTGCATAGTCGATTTCTTCTTCTCTGCTCTTAAATTCCCAGTCTCTCAAAGGAGCAATTATCTCTAATTCTGGTGCTAATGTCTGTACTCCAACTTCAAAACGTACCTGGTCGTTTCCCTTTCCTGTACAACCGTGTGAAACTGCATCGGCCCCTTCTTGTATTGCTATATCTACCAGGAACTTGGCTAGTAAAGGCCTTCCTATTGCACATGCCATTGGATATACACCTTCATAAAGAGCTCCAGCCTTGAGCGCCTGCCATACATATTCAGTTAAAAATTCGTGGCGCATATCTTTTACTACGGCTTTTACTGCACCAGTCTTAATTGCTTTCTCTTCTAATCCTTCGAGCTCTGCTCTTTGTCCTAGGTTTCCTGTGGCTGTTATGATTTCTGCATCATATTTATCATTTAACCATTTTACCATTACTGAGGTATCAAGTCCACCAGAATATGCAACTACAATTTTCTTCTTTCCCAATTGAAAATTTCTCCCTATTGATAATGTTTGTTCTTAAAATGAGGCGGCATCATCATCATGTCCTTTATTAGACTTACCACCTTATCTACGTTTTCTTGTGAGTTAGGAATAATAAGAACCGTATCATCTCCACCAACTGTCCCTATGATCTCTTGCTTGTTTAACCTGTCTATATAATGCGCTACTCCCTGTGCTCTTCCAGCCAGTGTTCTTATTACTACCATTGATTCGTTATGTTCAACACTTAAAATCTCAAAACCAATAAGCCTTGCAATCTGCTTGCCTGACTCATATTGGTTTAACACATAGCGGGTACCTGCATCTGTAAATGTCCTTATTACACCTAATTCTGCAAAATCCCTGCTTAGTGTTGCCTGTGTGATATGAATATCTTCTTTCCCGAGAATCTTTATCATGTCTTCATGATTGGAAATAAACTTGTTATTCAGTATCTCCTTGATCTTGTTCTGTCTTTTTAACTTTACCGACATTGTAAATCCATTAGCTTTTGTGAATAATTATGCATGCCAATTTAATTTGAAGTCAGCACTTTTTCCAGTGACATAACAAAGTTCAGGACTTCCTTCTCGGTTATTATAAAGGGGGGAAGGATCCTAAGTACCTTCTCTCCTGAGGTTCCAATGACTACCTTGTTTTCCAGAAGTTTCAATGCAATCTTCTTTGCTGAAATACCTTCCTTTAATTCAATTCCTATCAATAAGCCTTTGCCCCTTACTTCCTTGATCTCTTCTAGATTTAATGAGACAACTGCATCTCTTATGAGTTTGCCATAGCTCCCAATGTATGAAAGTGTCTTATCATCCAAGAGCTCTACTACTTTATTTGCTGCTGCAACTGCTATTGGATTTCCACCGAAAGTCGAACCATGACTTCCTGGAGTCATCAGCTTGCCAATTTCCTTTTTGCATATTGTTGCACCAAGAGGGATTCCATTTGCAATACCTTTTGCAATTGTTATTATATCAGGCTTTACTTCCTCATACTGATGAGCAAAAAACTTTCCTGTTCTTCCCATACCTGTTTGTACTTCATCAAAAATAAGCAGCATATTATGCTTATCGCAGAATTCCCTGAGGCCTTTTAAGTATCCATCAGGTGGCACTAAAATTCCACTTTCTCCCTGAATTGGCTCAACCATTATTGCTACAACATTGTCATTATATGAACTTTCGAGGGCCTGAAGGTCACCAAATGGAACATACTGGAAGCCAGGTGTCAATGGCTGAAAGCCATCCCAAACCTTAAATTGCCCTGTAGCTGACATACTGCCGTAGGTTCTGCCATGGAATCCATTTGTTGCAGTTATTATGGTGCTTCTTTTTCCTTTGCCCCATTTCCTCGCAAACTTTATTGCAGCTTCATTTGCCTCTGTCCCTGAATTACAGAAAAATACATTATCTAGACCTGATTTTTCTGCTAGCTTTTCAGCTAATGCTTCCTGACCTGATGATTCAAAAAGATTTGATATATGCCAGAGCTTGTTTATCTGGTCTTCGACTGCTTTTTTTATTTCAGGATGATTATGCCCAAAACCCGTCACTGCGATACCACTCAAAAAATCAAAATACTTCTGACCCTCTGTATCATAAAGATATGCACCATCGCCACTTACAAATTCTACGGCATACCTTGAATAATTTTGAAGCAAAGCTTTGTTGTTTGTATCTTCTTCTATATTTTCTTCGGCCCCTTTAGGCTGATTGTACGACCCAGGTTCCGCTTCCATTTTTGCACTCATTCTCATTGAATATTTCCTCCGGATTGTTTGCTCCAATCCATATTTTATTAATTCCTTTGTTAAGTAATTCTATACAGCTGTTCAGCTTAGGGATCATTCCATCTGTTATTTCCCCTTCATCAATGCCTTGTCGAATCTTTGCCTGATCAATAAGCGGCTGAAAACTTCCATTAAGCTTTACTCCCTTTACATCAGAGACGAAAAAAACTGAATCTGCCTGCAATGATGTAGCTAATACTTCTGTGAAGTAATCTGCATTGACATTCATCAGATTACCCTTTGAATCACGGCAAACACTTGAGAAAACCGGCACTACTTTGTTGTTTAGTAATTCGGTTATCCAGTTGATAGAATTAACCTGCTTAGGAACTCCTACATATCCCAGGTCTGCATTTATATTCTCTGCAACAAAGGAATTCCGGTCTATCCCCGTTAATCCTACTGCATTAATTTCTCCTGTTATAAGCCTGCTTACTATTTTTGCATTAAGCACACCGGCTTGAACGGCTGTTACAACTTCCATTACGTTTGCAGTTGTGACTCTCTGTCCCTGGTGAAACTTTACTTCAAGGCCAAGGGCTGAGGACCACTCTGAGATTGTCCTGCCAGCTCCATGCACAATCACAACACCATCATAGGTCTTCTGAAGCATCTTAATTGTTGCTATCCAAGACTCTTCGTTTAAGACATCGTTTAATGCCTTACCACTTATCTTGAGTACTGCTATCTTCATTTTTCCCTCTTTTTTATGTTCTGTAATCAGCATTGATCTTTATGTATTCTTCTGTAAAGTCACATGTCCACCAGGTGGATGACTTTTTCCCTGACCTAAGGTCTATATTTATTTCAAATTCTTTTAACGAAAGAATTTCTAAAGCTTTCTCTTCATCTAAAACAATTTTATAATCCGGCATTACAACTGGAAGATCATTGAAACTAATGCTTACTAATGCAGGATTTATACTTGCTCCGCTCATTCCTGCTGCTGACATTATTCTACCCCAGTTTGCATCCTGTCCATATATCGCTGTCTTAACTAAAGCAGAGTTTGCAATGGCCTTGCCAACCAAGTCTGCATCTTTTTGAGTCTTTGCTCCCTTTACGTTAATGGTTACTAGCTTAGTGGCGCCTTCACCATCTGCTACAATTGCTTTTGCCATCTTCTTGCAGAGCTCTTCTAATGCCTGAAGAAACTGTTTGTAATCCTTTGTACCTTCAGTAAGTTTCTTTCCTGAAAGCCCATTGGCCATTATGGTCACCATATCGTTTGTGCTTGTCTCACCATCTACTGATATCTTGTTAAAGCTATTCTGAACGGCTTCCTTTAAGAGCTTCTGAAGTACTTCAGGCTCTGCTTTAACATCTGTTGTAATGAAGCCTAGCATTGTGGCCATATTAGGCATTATCATGCCGCTGCCTTTACAAATAGCGCCAATCATTATTTCCTTTGTTCCTAAGCAAACTTTCACTGCAAAAGACTTCATAGCCTTATCTGTTGTCATTATGGCTTCAGCAGCATCATGGCCGCCTTCTTCTGATAGCTTAGGAACTATCTTATCAATTCCAGAAAGTAATGTATCCATTGGCAATCTTTTGCCAATTACACCTGTTGAACTAACCAATACTTCAGAGGGAAGTATGCCTAACTTCTGTGCTAAATATTTCTGAGATGTTTTGGCATCCTGCTCACCTTCTTTACCTGTACATGCATTTGCATTTCCGGAATTTACTAATACAGCTTTTACAGGCTTTTTATTTTGAATTACTTTCTTTGATATAAGTAGGGGAGCTGCTTTTACTTTATTTATTGTAAATGTACCGGCTGCGCTGCATGGCACTTCTGAATAAATTAGTGCAAGATCCTTTTTCTTCCTTTTTATTCCGCAGAATATTCCTGCAGCCTTAAATCCCTGAACAGTTGTTACTGTCCCATTATCTATAAACTGATACATTTTTCAACTCCTGTATTTAGTAAGCCTAGCTTTTCATTCCAATTATATAGTTTATTCATGTTCTGTACTGCCTGTCCGGCAGCTCCCTTAATTAAATTGTCTATTGCCGAGGTTATTATAACCGTTTTACCTTTGGCTGAAATGTTTATGTCGCAGAAGTTTGTCCCTACGACCCAATTCAGATCTGGTGGTGTGTTCCTCAGCCTTACAAATGCTGAATCTTTATATGCGTTATTATAAATTTCATTTATTTCACTTTCAGTTACTTCACATTTCATGTGAACCGAACTTGTTGCATAAATACCTGCTGCAACAGGAAGCAGATGCGTTGTAAATGAAAATGGGGACCCAAATCCCTGTTTTTCTAATGCCTGGAATATTTCAGGCTGATGTCTGTGTTTTGAAACATTATAGGCCCTTACATTTCCGTGCATCTCTGCCATTAACATTTCAGGCTTCGGTGATTTTCCTGCACCGCTTGTTCCTGAATATGCTGAAACACTTATCGATAAAATATCCTTTGCAAATTCTGTGGCTAAGGGTAATAATGCTAAAAGTGTAGCTGTAGGATAACATCCTGGATTTGCAATCAAATCTACTCCCTCATAGCTTGATGCTGGAAAGTAATCTGCTAATGCATAAAACTTTTTACTGAGCAGCTCTGGAGAACTGTGCTTTATTTTATACCATTTCTCGTATTCGGTCTCAAAATCAAGCCTGTAGTCACCACCTAGATCAATTACTTTTTTACCATTTGCAATCAGTTCGGGAACATACTTTAGTGCTTCTCCGTGAGGCAAGGCTATAAAATATAGATCGTGCTCGTATGAAATTTCATTAACTGAAAGAATCTTCGTGTCATCTATTATTCCTGCAAGAGCAGGGAAGACTGTTAAGATCGATTGTCCGGCAGTCGAATTTCCATATATACTATAATTGTCAACGTACGGGTGATTATTGCAGAACTCTAGGATCTTTTTACCTGTATAACCACTGCCGCCAATAATACCAACAGAAATCATTTAAGATTTACTCCTAAATAAAATAAAAATGAATAAATTGCGTGAATAATTAAATATGAATTAAATAATGAGAATAAACCAAAAAATTATTTTGCCCCAATGGGGCGGCGCCGGGAACGATTTCTGCCCGGTATGTATCCTGGGGGGGTAGGAATACAGTAACTTGCGGTATTTAGATTTACATTAATCATATACCAAAAATAATCCCCTTAGCAGTTTTTGTCAAATATTCTTTGCAAGAATATTCATATTTATGCAACAATTGAGTATAAATATACAGAAAAATGTATATGTATCCCAGCAGGCGGTGAGTTTATTTGATGTGTTAATAAGATCTGATTTATAATTAAGTGATTAAAAAATAAGGAGTTATTAATTACTGTCCGTAATTTATAACTCCTTATTACTTTTATTTGCATGAAATCATCTGTTGCATACTTGCAATAAAACAGAAGGGTTTATGCAAAATTCATTATTGACCGAGAATAGCTTTTATCGCAGATCCCATTTGCTTGAACTCAATTAAAAAGGCATCATGACCATAGATGGATTCTATTTCGTAATATTTGCTTTTAGGGATATATGAGGCAATCTCTTTTTGCTCACTTGCTGGATAAAGAACATCGGTCGATATTCCTATTGTAAGTGTCCTTGCCTTTATACTGCTTAAAACATCTTTTATATTGCCTCTATCGTAGCTAATATCATGCAGATCCATTGCATTGGAAAGTGTTATATATGAATTTGCATCAAATCGTCCAACGAGCTTCTGCCCCTGATAGTTTAAATAATTTTGCACCTGGAAGATATTATCAGTCTCATAGTAACGTGAATCATTATTCAGACGCTCCCTTTTAAACTTATCCTTAAATGATATGTCACTTCTGTATGTTATCATTGCTATCATACGGGCTAATTCAAGACCTTTATTTGGCTGCTCAAAATAATCGCCGTTATTCCATAGCGGATCATTTTTTATGGCTCGTCTTGAAGCTTCATTTAACCCTATTGCCCATGCACTATGCTTTGCCGGCGCTGCAATTGGAATAATTGACTGAACTATTTCTGGATACATAACTGCCCACTCAAGTACCTGCATCCCTCCAAGTGATCCGCCTGCTACACTAACAAGATTCTTTACACCAAGGTGCCTGACTAATTCATACTCGACCTTTACCATGTCGCGTACAGTAACGACAGGGAAGTTTGCCTTATATGGCTCACCTGTCTGCGGATTTCTGCTTGATGGTCCTGTCGTTCCATAACATGAGCCAAGAATATTTGAGCAGATGACAAAGTATTTATCTGTGTCAAAGGCCTTCCCGCTTCCTATTAGCTCATTCCACCAACCAGCTCTTCCATAGTTCATCTTGCTATATCTTGTCAGACAGTCGAAATCACTATATGGATCGCTCTCTATTTGCGTTAAAATTCCTGTTGCATGGGCATTACCGGTTAATGCATGACAAATTAGTATTGCATTGTCGCCTTGCTGGTTTAAATGCCCATAGGTCTGATATGCTACACGAACAGGGGAGAGAGTTTCTCCACACTCAAGCTTTAGATCCTCACCATAACTGAAAAGAGTTGCAAACTCTGTAACAGGTTCTATTATATTATTATTAATTAAAACTTCTGCGGTATTCATTTCCTAATAAGTAAGGTTATTTAATAATGTTATTCTCTTTACCGATTGGTCTGCCCCAAAACAGTAATATATTTTTTTTACTACACATCTTCAGCATTTTACACATACTGAAAAAGTCTACTTCTTTATTGTCTTTACTGCTTCATCTAAGGCAATATCAAAATCTTCAATTATATCATCAATGTGCTCTATACCGACTGATACTCTTATCATATCTGTCGTTACTCCTGCCTCTGCCTGTTCTTTTTCTGAAAGCTGCTGGTGCGTCGTCGAAGAAGGATGAATTACAAGTGTCTTTGCATCTCCAACATTTGCCAGTAGACTTGAAAGCTGAACATTATCGACAAAGGCTTTTCCGGCTTCAAGTCCTCCTTTAACTCCAAAGGCTAGCATTGACCCAAATAGCCCATTGCGCAAATATTTCTTTGCCTTGTCATGATTAGGATGGCTCTCTAAACCTGGATAAAGTATCCACTCAACCCGGTCATCTTTTTCTAGCCACTTAGCTAGTTTTAATGCATTTTCGCAATGACGTTCCATTCTTATCGATAAGGTTTCTAAACCCTGCAGAAGCAAAAATGAATTAAATGGACTGATGCATGATCCTAAATCCCGCAGATTCTCAACTCTTGCTCTCATTATAAAGGCCAGGTTTCCGAATTGTGAATCTTTACCAAATACTTCAGTAAACTTAAGTCCATGATATCCAGGACTTGGTTCTGTAAAAACAGGGAAATTTCCATTTGCCCAGTCGAATTTTCCTGAATCAATGATTACTCCACCTATAGATGTCCCATGTCCACCAATCCATTTTGTGGCTGACTCAACTACAATATCTGCTCCGTGATCGATTGGCCTTGCTAAAGCACCACCTGCGCCAAATGTGTTATCAACAATTAGTGGAATTCCATGATTGTGTGCAACCTTTGCTATGCCTTCAATATCGGGTATATTTAGCTTGGGATTGCCAATTGTCTCAATGTATAAAGCCTTTGTTTTTTTATCTATTAGCTTTTCAAATTCTTCTGGATTATCACTTTCGACAAATCTTACATCTATTCCTAACCTTGGAAATGTGACCTTAAAAAGGTTATATGTCCCACCATAAAGCAGGGGGGTCGATACAATATTTTCTCCGGCTTGTGCTAATGTGGCTATTGTAATGGTCTCTGCTGCTTGTCCTGAAGATGTTGCAAGCGCTGCTATGCCTCCTTCAAGTGCAGCAACTCTTTTTTCAAAAACATCTGTCGTAGGATTCATAATTCGTGTGTATATGTTTCCGAATTTATTCAACCCAAAGAGCTCGGCTGCATGTTCAGCATTATCAAAGTTGTATGATGAGGTCTGATATATCGGCACAGCTCGAGATTTAGTTACCGGATCAACTTCTTGTCCTGCATGTAATTGTAAAGTTTCAAACCTGAAATTTCGTTTCTTTCCATTTGTACTCATGATAGCTCCTTAATTACTATATTGTTTATCTGTAAGTAATATACTCTTTGACTTATGGAGTTACCATTTCTTATGGAGATTATATGCCGGCAGTTAAAAGGAATTGCGAAGAGATAAACTCTTCGGGAAAGTAAATTGAAGAGGTCGTAAAAACTTGTCTTCTCTCATCTTTCCCACAGCATTTACTGCCGGGGCAGGATTTAGCACCTGTCTTCCGGTTTGACCGGAACGGTTGCTAAGGTGTCAACGGGCCTGTTCCCTCGACCTTTCTCTATAAGAGATGGTAATTAAATTATAAGAACATAAAAAAAAGCCCTTCATGACTTTTTCAGTGAAGGGCTCTTAACAATATCTATTTAGTTAATCTAATCCCTTCCTGAATTATGCTTGCACATTATTTTACAGCTGCGCATGCACATTATTTCTTTTAGGGCGATATTTGTTTTTTCTAGTTTCATGGTCATCTTTGTGCAAGATAAATGATTTTCTCTATCTTGTCAAGAAAATTTTTATTTTTCTTCCTTTCCGGGTGAGTATAATTTTGCTGCCTTCTCTGCAGATGTGACTATACCTTTTATCAGAGCCGAACTGAATCCATTGTGCTCCATCTGATTTAATCCCGATATTGTACAGCCCATAGGAGTCGTAACTTTATCAACTTCACTCTCTGGATGGTTCTCTGCACTCAGCAGTAGTGATGCAGCTCCCTTTGCAGTCTGCGATGCCATCAAAAGCGCATCTTCTGCATGGAAACCTATCTCTATCCCACCTTGCGAGGCTGCTCTAATAGCTCTTAAAAAGAAAGCTATGCCGCAGGCACAAAGCGCTGTTGCAGGTACCATAAGACTTTCTTCTATAACGAGCGTCTTTCCAACCGAATCAAATATCTGTTTTGCTATACCAATTGTTTCTTCAGAAGCATTGCTGGCAGATAAGCATGTCATCGATTCTCCAATTGCAATTGCTGTGTTTGGCATTGCCCGTACAATTGCTACTTCCTTAGAGATCTTATTCTTTATCTGGCCAATTGTTGCTCCTGAGACTACGCTGATAATCATGTGCCTGCTTGGATCAATCTCATCTTTGATCTCTTCAAGCAGATGGTTTAATTGTTGTGGCAATACGGCAATTATAATTATGTCTGCGATCTGAACAGCCAGACGGTTGTTTGAACCTATGTTAAAACCCTTTTCCAATAGATCAGAAAGGAGCTCAATTCTTCGCCGCGTTACTATTATGTCTTCAGCCTTGAAAAATTGTGACCCGGCCAGCCCATTTGCTATGGACAGACCTATGTTTCCACCGCCTAAAATCGCTATTTTTCTCTTAACCTCTGTCATCAGCCTTCAATCAGTAGTTTTTACAAAGAAATTTATAATCTTATGTGAAATCTAAATACAAACTTTTGAATTAAAAAGTAAATAAGTAAGATCTTAAATCCCCATATTCCTTTGATAACTTTACTGATTGCTTCTGCTTTTGTAGGCAGCCCTTCAGCAAATCGGGTATTTCGATCTTTCTCCCTGTTACTTCTTCAACTATATTAATAAATTTTGCAGGATGTGCTGTTTCAAGAATAACCGAATTATAATAATTAAAATTGTCGTTTGCAAATTTTTTTAATGCTAAATATCCAACAGCTCCATGCGGATCGATTAAATAGTCGAATTTTTCCTGAATTTCTTTAATTGCTCCTCTTGTCTCATCATCACTAAATGAAAATCCAAAAATACGATTTTTTATTGAATTATAATCATTTTTAAAAATTTCCTTTATTCTTGCAAAATTACTAGGATTTCCTACATCCATAGCATTTGATATTGTTTGTATTGATGGCTTTGGTGTAAATATACCTGTCTCTAGATATTTGGGCACTATATCATTGATATTTGTGGCCGCTATAAACTTATTTACTGGCAATCCCATTATGCTCGCCATTATTCCTGCCGTCAGATTTCCAAAATTACCACTGGGCACTGAAACTATAAAGGGTAGATCTTTCTCTTCTGTTCGTGCAAAAGCATTAAAATAGTAAAACGATTGTGGTAAAAGCCTGCCAATATTTATCGAATTTGCCGATGAGAACCATTGCCTTTTATTTAATTCTTCATCTGCAAAGGCCTGCTTTACTAACCTCTGGCAATCATCAAATGTCCCATCAATCTCAAGGGCCGTTATGTTTCCGCCTAAGGTCGTTAGCTGCTTTTCCTGTATCTCACTTACTTTTCCAGATGGATAAAGAATTATGACTCTTATTCCTTCTGTATTAAAAAAGCCATTAGCTACGGCACTGCCTGTATCACCTGATGTAGCAACAAGTATAGTTAACTCACGGTTCTCATTCTTTAAGAAGTAAGAAAGAGTTTTGGCCATGAACCGGGCTCCAAAATCCTTAAAGGCCAGTGTCGGACCATGAAATAATTCAAGTATGTTTAAGCCTGGAGCTAATTTTCTTACCGGAGCATCGAACGTAATTGCTTGCCTAATTATCTTCTCAATCTGATCTGATGGTATTTCATCTTTTAACAGCAAGTTTGCTACTTCTAAAGCTATCTCCTGAAAGGGCAGTGTGCTGATTTTACTGAAAAAGCTCTCTGGAAATTTCGGAATTTCATAAGGAATATATAATCCTCCATCTTCTGCTATTCCATTTTGTATTGCTTCTCTGAAGCTGACTGCTTTTTTGCTGCCATTTGTACTGTAAAGTTTCATGCTTTATTTTTTCTCTTCTGGGTTATCAAAATATTATCAAATGATCCTGGGACCCTGTTTGTTTATTTTTGAAATATAAACCTGAGAGGGAAGTCCCGTTTGTTCAAGTACTCCCTGCATCGCTCTTCCAATTCTTTCTGAAATTTCATATGAGGTCGAAAGCGCAAAGAGTGATGGCCCCGAACCTGAAATGTTGCATCCAAGAGCTCCGCTTGATAAAGCAGCATCTTTCATCTTGTAGTAACTTGGTATAAGAGCTGACCTTACCGGTTCAACAATTACATCTTTAAGAGACCTGCTTATAAGATTAAAATCACTCTTCATAAGCCCTGCTACTAGCCCGGCAGTATTACCCCACTGAGTAATTGCATCTTTTAATGGTACCTCTTTGGGAAGGATCTTCCTGGCTTCTTTTGTCTGAATCTCTATTTCCGGATGAATTATTGTACAATACAAATTATCAGGAACTGGAATTTCAACGATATCAATGGGCTCATAGCCCCTTATCAAAATAAAGCCGCCCCAAAGGCAGGGGGCTACATTGTCTGCATGGACTGCTCCGCTTGCAATTTTTTCACCTTCAATTGCAAAAGGCAGTAGTTCTTCTTTTGTCAGTTTTGCATCCAAAAGCTCGTTCAGTGCAAATGCAGCTGCTACTGCACTTGCTGCGCTTGATCCCAGTCCGCTTCCAAGTGGCATCTTTTTATGGATCTCTATCTCAATCCCGGGATTTATCCCCAGATGCTTCAGTAACGCTATTACCGGCGCTCCGGCTGTATTTTTACATGCCTCAAGTGGAAGCTTCCCATTGTCTCCAGTTATCTTTGTTATTGTAACTCCTGAGGTTTCCTTTTGCCTAAGAATAATTTCATCACCTGGCTCATCAATAGCAAAGCCCATTATATCAAATCCACATGCAATGTTTGAAACCGATGCCGGAGCAAATACTTTAATATCCTTTCTCATATATTTTTCGCCGTTTATTGTTGTTTTTAGGTTAAGTAGTAAGCAATTCTTATTATATCTGCGAAAACACCAGCTGCCGTCACGGCTGCTCCTGCTCCGGGCCCTTTTATTACCATCGGATGATTTTTATATCTCATCGATGTAATTGAAAGTATATTATCACTGCCTGATAAATTGTAGAATGGATGTTCAGGCCCAACTTCCTGTAGAGTTACTCCTGCTTTCCCATCTTCATATTTTGCTATATAACGCAGGACATTACCATTTTTTTCAGCTCTTTCTTTCTTCTCCTTATAATATCCATCGTGATTTTTCAGACCTTCCATAAATTCATCAATTGACTTTATCGTCCTTAATTCTTCAGGAACAAGATTCTCTATTTGAACGTCACTCATCTCAAGCTTTGAGCCTGTAACTCTTGAGAGTATAAGAATTTTTCTTGCAACATCTAATCCGTTAAGATCTTCCCTGGGGTCAGGTTCTGTATAACCTTTCTGCTTTGCTTCAAGTACCACCTGGCTAAATGTCTTCTGGCCACTGAAAGTGTTAAATATGTAGCTTAATGTACCTGAGAGTACACCCTCAATTTTGTGTATCTTATCACCACTAGCCATAAGGTCATTCAATGTACCTATAACAGGTAAACCAGCACCCACATTTGTTTCATAAAGAAACTTGACGTTATTTGCTTGCGCTGAATGCTTTAACTGTTCGAAATAAGCATAATCTCTTGAATTGGCTTTCTTGTTAGGTGTTACAATTGAAATACTTGAATTAAGAATATCAAGATATTTACCTATTATTGATTCGCTTGATGTGCAATCAATGAACATACTATTCTGCAAGTTAAGATTTACCATCTTGTCAAGGTATGCCTCAAGCTCCATCTTTTCTTTTGAATTATTTAGCTCTTCCTTCCAATTAGGAATTGATATTCCATTTGTATTGAAGAGCATTTTCTTTGTATTTGCTAAAGCAACTACTCTTACATCAAAGAAATGTTCTTTTGCTAAATATTCTTTTTGCTGTTCTATCTGTTCAAGCAATTCTCCTCCTATCAAACCTGTACCGATTAAAAACAAGTTGATAGTTGTAAGATCAGACAAAAAGAAAATATCATGCAGGGCATTTAGGGCCTTTGCTTCATCTTCTCTTGCAACGACAGCTGAGATATTTAGCTCCGAAGACCCTTGAGCTATTGCTGCAACGTTTACACCGTTTTTACCCAGTGCCTGGAAGACTTTTCCAGCAACACCAGGCGTCTTTATCATATTTTCGCCAACAATTGCAATAATAGATAGCTCATCTTCTACAATTATTTCATTTATAAGATTATCACGAATTTCAAATTTGAGCTCTTCTTCAATTACTTCTTTTGCATCCTCTATATATTTCGGCAGCAGGGCTAGACACAAAGAATACTCTGAAGATGCCTGCGTAATCATAATTATGCTTATACTACGGCTTGCCAGGGCACTGAATATCCTTTTTGCTATTCCAGGAACACCTACCATTCCGCTTCCTTGTATTCTTAAAAGCGAAATATTATCAATTGAAGAGATGCCTTTTATTGAAAACGGATGTGTACCATTTTTCCTTCCTATTACAGTACCAATGAATTCAGGATTAAATGTATTCTTGATCCTTATTGGTATGCTTTTGTTTAATGCTGGCTGCATTGTTGGAGGATGTATTACCTTTGCGCCAAAGTGCGACATCTCCATGGCCTCTTCATAGGTCATACTCTTTAGTGCAAAAGCTCTTTTTACTTTACGTGGATCTGCAGTCATTACACCATCTACATCTGTCCATATCTCAATTTCCTCTGCCTTTAAGGCTGCACCCAGTATTGAAGCTGTATAGTCAGAACCGCCTCTTCCAAGTGTAATTGTCTCTCCTTTGTGTGTCGATGCAATAAAACCTGTTACAATCTGCGGCTTTTTGTGCTCGCTGAAATACTTAACAATATTATTGTTTGTTATCTCAAACTTTACCTTTCCATAACCGTAGCTCTCATCACTTATGATTAGTTCTCTTGTATCAAGGAACTCAACATCAATCCGCCTGTTAATAAATATTTCAGATATTATTGTTGTTGAAAGCCTTTCTCCGAAACTCATCACATAATCGAGTGTTCTTGGAGATAATTCCTTGATAAGATAAACTCCATGTATTACACCTGAGAGTTCATTAAGTAATTGTTTTACTTTCTCTAGAACGAGCGGCTGGCTCTCCTCTGAGATCAACTCCTTTACTGTTTCAACATGCTTTGTTTCAAGCTGCTCAAAGAGTCTCTTATACTGGCAATTACCTGTTGAGGCCATTGTACTTGCTTCTATAAGTTTATCTGTAACTCCCTGAAAAGCAGAGAAGACTACGGCAACCTGACCATTGTTTTCCTGCATTGCTCTGTAAACAATTTCAATAACATTCCTAATCCTTGAAGTATTACCTACTGAGGAACCGCCAAATTTCAAGATCTTCATATATCATCCATGCAATTTAGTTTAAAACAAAAAAACCGACTTCATTTTTTTATCTGAGGTCGGTTTTAACAAAATGTCTAATTTTATGCGCAGCCGACGTCATCCCCCCGATGGGGTCATGGTAGTGGTAGTGGTGCACATTATTAGAGTAATCATAATATTTATATAATTAAATTCGATTGTCTAAAGATTGTTTTTCTTCAACGCAAGCTACTATATAAAAGGTCATTTGTCAAATGAATTCTTATTATTTAACTAAAAAAACAGTCAAATTATTAAAATATCATTTCCTCTGGACTTAATTTACCTTAATATAAGTAACCCTAAATTTGTTCAATAAGAACACTTTCTATTGTTAATTATCGAAAATCTTAAAATTAATTCCAGTCCATTAAATTATTTTTATAAATTATTTACAATTATTTTACCCATTTTATTACGGGAACTCAAAAATTAAGGAGACGCTCTTTTATAGTTGTGGAATGCTTTCTTTATCCTTTTGCTCCAAGCGTTCTTTTTAGAACTTCCTGTTTTTAACTCCTAAAGAAGTGATCAAACTAAACTACCTTTTCATGTATCCCAGTCTCAAAATATAGTTGTGCCATTATTAACTGGTACTGATCTGTAAAGAGTATACCTTCGGTGATTTCCTGGCTGAATTTTGCAAGCAAATATCCTCCCTGGGGTAGCAAGAGCTAAGGCCTCACTGCACTGCTTTCTTATTATATTTTTGTCTCTTTTTTAAGAAAACAGTGCTGTGATGCCTATCTTTACTTGAATGTAATTGTTGAGTCCTTTACTTGTCAAAATCCTGAATATTTCTCTTTATTTCATCAAGATGAATGGATATTTCATCAATAATTCTGCTGATTGATGATTTTGTTTCTGTCTCAGTTGCAACAGCAGGCATATTACTTATGCACTGTATTGCTTCTTTTACAGAACTAATGGCATTATAAAGCAGATCATTTATAACCCTCTGCTTTTCGATCATCTCCATGTGAGCAATCTCTTCAGTGTTGAAGCTATTATTTACCTTCCTGATAGCCATAAACCCTCCATTTTATTTATTTCGGAATATTTCTGGATATCTCACGGTTTCAACTAGTTTAAATTATTTCTCTGACTTTAACAACTGCTTAAATTTTGGAAGTAATTTTGCTAGTAATTCTACCTTGTCTTAATGAATAATCTTTGCTTTTATTAATAATGCTTAGTAATTTTTAATAATTTCCTGCTGCTTAAAAAAAAATTGTGAAATCCATTAATCACTTTGCAGTTGTGTTGTAGTCATTTTTAAATCTAAATTGTTTTTAAGAGGAATACCTAATGAAAGAAAGGAAACTTGGTAGTCAGGGCCTAAAGGTTTCTGCTCTTGGACTTGGATGTATGGGAATGTCTGAATTCTATGGAACAGCCGATGAAAATGAAAGCATTCAGACTATTCACCGCGCACTTGAACTTGGAATTAATTTTCTCGATACGGCAGATATGTATGGCCCATTTAAGAATGAATTGTTAGTTGGAAAAGTTATTAAAGACAGGCGCGACAAGGTCATCCTTGCAACTAAATTCGGCATTCAAAGACAAGAAGATAACCCATCTATAAGAAGCATTAACGGCAGCCCCGAATACGTCCGTTCGGCTTGTGATGCCTCCTTAAAGAGGCTTGGAGTTGATTATATTGACCTCTACTATCAGCATAGGGTAGATCAGCAGGTCCCAATTGAGGAAACTGTAGGCGCTATGGGAGAACTTGTTAAAGCTGGTAAGGTTAGATTTATTGGGCTTTCAGAGGCTGGGGTAAGTACAATTAAAAAAGCGCATAAAGAACATCCAATTACAGCTCTTCAGACTGAATACTCCCTTTGGTCTCGCGATCCTGAGGATGAGATTTTTCAGGCAATCAGGGAACTTGGTATTGGATTTGTTGCTTATAGCCCTCTTGGAAGAGGTTTCTTGACCGGGCAGATAAAATCCTATGATGACCTCGAAGCTGATGATTTTCGCAGAAATTCACCAAGATTTCAGGGAGAAAATTTCAAGAAAAATCTGGAACTTGTGAAGAAAATTGAACAACTGGCAAAGAAAAAAGGAATTACTCCGGGACAGCTCGCCCTAGCTTGGGTTTTGTCTCAGGGAGAGGATATTGTGCCAATCCCTGGAACCAAAAGAAAGAAATACATCGAGGAAAATGCTGGTGCTGCAAAGGTGGAACTAACTAGAAAAGATATTGAGGAAATAGAAGAAGTTTTCCCCAAAGGTGCCGCCAGCGGGCCCCGTTATCCTGAAGCTGCTATGGGGCAGCTTAGCAGATGATTCCTTTTGTAGTTTAATTCTCTAAAGGGTTGTTTTTGAATTATTTATCGGTTGCTTAATTTTTATTTTAATTTCTTCATTTTTCGAAATAAAATAGGATATCTCTTGTTATTTAAGTATAAACCGGCAGTCCCAAAATTCTGGCTTTTTGGGATTGCCGGACTAATGTGGAGCCTTGTTGGGCTTATGCTCATTCGCTTGGCTAGCCAGTGGATTGCTTTGCTGGATCTTTCAGATGAGGTCATTTTTACCTCTATATCTGTTTTAACTGCTTCAATTGTATATAGATTTGGCTTTTTAAGGCTTGCACAGAAAAATATTAACAGGCTCGCTAAACTGCCAGAAAAACCTTGCATTTTTGCCTTTCAGGCCTGGAAAAGCTATCTGATCATCGTCTTTATGATCGCTCTTGGAATTACTCTCAGGCATTCTCCAATACCAAAAAAGTATCTTTCGGTTGTATATATCACAATAGGTGGAGGCTTGTTCCTTTCTAGCATTCATTACTATTTTTCACTATGCAAGCTTCGCAAAAATACTGCTTAGTTTCTTTTATTAAAGTTTTTACAACAAAAAATAAAATATAAATTAACCCATTTATTTTGATAAAATTCCTTAGATTGCACTATCTTGAAATTAAGGAATACCAAAAAATTGGCTTATACTGACGAATACAAGACACTCCTTAAGAGCTTTAACCAAAATGAATATCAGATAGACATTCCTGAACTTGATCTTCAGATTTTTAACCTCTCTTTTAATTCTACAGGATATTTTTCTCTCCCTGGCATTGAAGAAAGATTGATAAAAGAGGAGATTACAAAAAATGCAATTCGAAATGGAAGCTCATTCTGCTATAATAATCCCTTATTGAACGCTGTCTTTGATGCTCCTGATGCCATGGTCCCTGAAAACAAGGATTTTAAGTATATCTTTCTAAGAAATTCTGCAACAAAGAAGTCTAATAGAGTTATTCTGCTTTTTCATGGCCTGAATGAAAAGAGCTGGGCAAAATATCTTGTCTGGGGAACTACTCTTTTAAGAAAAACAGGTAAATCTGTAATTTTATTCCCTATAACATTTCATATGAACCGCTGCCCCGAATCCTGGAGCAATAGACGCTTGATGAATGAAGTTTCTATAGAAAGGAAAGCTATTTTCCCTGATCTGGCTGAAAGCTCTTTTGCTAATGCTGCTATTAGCACCCGGCTTAGCACACGGCCCCAAAGGTTCTTTTATTCCGGATTTCAGACTTATTATGACCTAATGAAGCTCCTTGAAGGAATAAGAAATGGTTCTGACCCATTTATTGAAAGTAATGCACATATTGATGTCTTTAGTTATTCAATTGGCGCATTCCTTTCTGAAATCTTGTTCTTTACTGGTTCTAATGGCTTTCTGAATAATTCCAGGCTTTGCATGTTCTGCGGGGGAACAACTACAGATAGATTTCAACCCGTTGTAAAGACAATTATGGATAGCGCTGCCTACAAAAAGTTTAATGACTTCTATGCCAGAAATTTCGATAATGAAGTAGAAAGCAATTCTCTGATGAGGGAATTCTATAGAAAACCTCTTCCTGAGGCTAAGGCTTTTCGCTGCTTGCTGAGCAGCGAACTCATGAGAGATTTTCGTGAACATAAGCTCATTGAATTATCTGATAGGATCTATGCAATTCCCTTAAAACAAGATAAGGTCATTCCCGCCGAAGCTGTCTGCAGGACATTAAAAGGTGAGAGCGGAAATATTCCAATTAATGTAGAAATACTTGATTATCCTTATAGATATACTCACGAGACTCCTTTCCCTATAATTGAAAACATAAGCAAATCTGTCGATATGTATTTCGATTTGACATTTAGTAAAATTTCTGAATTCTTTTGCTGAAGTTCCTTTTATTTAATGAATGTGTTGCATGCTATGCTCCCCTTAGACCCTTCTGCTCTAAAATCCAATTCCTCTGACTTTTTTTTGTAATGTTATCTACTAGCTTAAAAAATATTTTTTAAGCTTTTTTCCCCATAAAGTCTATATTAAGTCCTAAAGCCCATTTGCTGATTTCGTTAAGAAAGCACAGCCCACAAACATATTTCAAATAAAGGAGGAGCCATATGTACGTAAAACTTACTGATGGAAGAGAAATTCCTATGGAAATGCATAAGGTGCGCATCGTTCAAAAAACGAACCTTGTCCCTGTTCATCAAAGGTTGAAAGCAATCGAGGAAGCAGGATATAATACTTTTTTGCTAAGAAGTAAAGATATTTTTATGGATATGCTGACTGACAGCGGGACAAATGCGATGAGTGATAACCAGCTGGCCTCTATGATGGTTGCAGATGATGCATATGCAGGTTCGGAGAGTTTCTATAAGCTAAAAGACGCAGTTAAAGATATCTTTGGTTTTGAATTTGTCCTTCCGGTTCATCAGGGCAGAGCTGCTGAGAACCTCTTGGGAAAATACTTCGTTAAACCAGGTGATATTATTCCTATGAACTACCATTTTACAACAACTAAAGCTCACTTTGAACTAAATGGTGGAACAGTCTGCGAAATCTATACAGATGAAGCCTTAAATACACAAAGTACTAACCAGTTTAAGGGAAATCTTGATCTTGCAAAATTTGAATATCTCATAAAGACCCATGGCCCACAAAAAATCCCTTTCGTTAGAATGGAGGCAACTACAAATCTAATAGGTGGACAGCCATTTTCATTAAAGAACTTATTAGATGTTAAAAATATTGCCGTTAAGCACGGTATTCCTCTTATTATTGATGGAAGCCTGATTTCTGAGAATGCCTACCTGATTCATAAAAGAGAAGAAAAATATAAGAATACCACTATTAAAGAAATTATTCGTGAGATGATGAACCTTGCCGATCTTGTATACCTCTCAGGAAGAAAAAGCTGCAGCGTAAGAGGAGGCATGATCGCAACTAATAACAAAAAGTTTTATGAAGGTATTATGCCGCTGTTACCTTTATATGAGGGATTCTTAACATATGGGGGAATGTCAACAAAGGAGATTGAGGCAATGGCTGTTGGAATTAGAGAGATGACAGATGTGAATGTTGCTGGAAGTTCAGTCGAGATGATAAAACATTTTGTCGCCAAACTTTCTGAAAATGGTGTACCAGTTGTTACTCCAGCTGGAGGTCTTGCTTGCCATGTCGATGCAAAGAAATTCGTACCTCATTTATCATCTATGGAATATCCTGCTGGAGCCTTGGCTGCAGCTATCTATGTTAGTTCAGGCGTTAGAAGCATGGAAAGAGGTACTATTTCTATGGACCGTGATAAAGAGGGGAATGAAGTGCCATCTGATCTTGAACTTGCAAGACTAGCTGTTCCAAGACGTGTATATTCGATGGCTCAGATTGAATATGTAGTTGATAGAATAACCTGGCTCTATAAAAACAGGGATCTTATAGGAGGCTTGAAATTTGTTCAAGAACCTAATGTCCTGAGATTTTTCTTCGGAAGACTCTGCCCAATGGGGAATTGGGGATCTAAACTTGCAGTTGCTTTTGAAGAAGATTTCGGCGCTGCTTTGTAAAGCGTTTATCGAATTTACTTTAATGCATTTTATTTGCCAGGGCAGCTATTTTACAAATAGCTGCCCTGTTTTCTTATTCTATATCGAAATTTAGATCATTAGAGAGTAGTCTCTTTCCATCAAATAAAGAAGTTGTTGGCATTAATTAAATTATCATTTAAGAATTCGCGGTTATTGTTTATACTAAAATGTGTTAAGCTATCTACATTAAATCATCGCTTTCTTCAAGAGGATGAAATCTTACTATTGCTGTCTTGCCTAATGATGATTTTATTTCTAATTGCTGCCCTGCATCTTGTCTTTCTTCAAGAATTATTGCTGACGTTTTGTCTATCGAATGTGAAAAAGAATTTGATGTTCCAGCTGATACTGCAACTGTGGTATTATCATCTTTTTTTGATATTATCCTTACGCTCTTGAAAGGAAGACTTTCAGCGTAATCAATCCTGTAATCTTCGTCGTCTGTTACTTCTATTTTTACAATCTTGTCGGCGTTTTGTCTGTTGAAATTCTCGAAAAATTTTGGCCATTGGTCATGCGGTATTTCGGTCTTGCTCATTGAAGTGCCCTTTGTTAAATCTTATTGTTTTCTATTCTGGAACAGTTTCTTCTTTAAAAACTCTTTTCATTGTAGTTATATAAATAAGGTAATATCCTAGGAAAAATATTCAAGTCGGATATTCTATGTCTACTTGCCCAAAATCAAATACTTACAAAATATTTTCCCTGGACTATTGACAATTAGAAGTGCTTTTGTAATTTTTATAAAAGTAGGGCGCAACAAGTTATCTTGTTTTTTTGACAGATGTTACAAAGTTTGTTTCAATCAAAACTTACGTTTAGGTAATATCTTTTATTGATCCAATGAGTGTTCCTCAAAAAGTGCAATTAAATTGAGTGTTTTACGGATAAATTTTCTTAGTTGGTAAATAATGTCCGGGAATCCGTGTTTGACTCTCACCTATGGCATGGTGTCTCCTTTTTCCTATCACATGGAAAATTCAAACCGGATTCCTTCTTTAGGAATTCCTTCTTTTAAGAATTTTCTATTAAAATAATAAATTGCACAAAACTTGGGGCAAAAAATGGAAAAAGTTGACAGTATTCCTTTCAACCTGAAAAACTTAAAACTTAATGTTCATCATTACTGGGGAAGAATAGTAAAGGTGCTTAAGGATTTCTTTAGCCTTCCATAGTCTCTGCCGGCTTTTTTTGTCTGGCATTGCTCTTTCTCTTTAGATGTTGCTCTTTCTGTAGAATTAGTAGTTTTATATGATTATACTATAATTGAGGTTCTTTCTATTGAATATCTCCTGGAATTAGTGTCTTAATATTTGACTTCGATAATTTGTATAAAAAAGAGCATATGAGGTGAGTATTTGGGAAATGAGAATGTTTTAATTACCGGTGAGATAGATACACTTTATTCTGAGATTGAACGAACTATTGATCATCTATCGAGCATACTTAAGGAAATGGAATTGCTTTCTGATGAAATCACATCGGCTCTCGAGGAAATGAAACTTATTATTACAAGGATGAATCTTTCACTTGGAGAAATGGATCTGACTTACAAAGAATTGGGGATTACAGAAAAGGAAGTCGATCTGCAATTAGAAAAATTATGCTTGTAAGTTCTCTTTTCTGGGGCCAAAATTTTTGCCTCTTTAATTTTTCTTGTTATTAGTTGGAATTCTATACTTAAAATCCGCGTTTGTATTAATAATCGAAGTATATGGGAAATAACGATTTTTATAGGACCGTTCCTTGTCCTGTCCAGTGTAATATTGAATATTTGAAGGACAAACCGATTTTATACTGCAAATATTGTACCGCTTTAGATCAATAGTTAAAATTGCCATGTATTTAACTGATAGTGAATTTTATGTGAGGAAACTTTTGTTTTTCTAGTGTGGTAAAAGTCTCTGGGTATAAGCTGAAAAATAATTGACATACAAAATTTCTAATTGTATATATTCAAATTTAAACTATATTATTAAGATACGTGTAAAATAAGTAGGAGTAGATAAAGTGAAGCTAGCCAAGCAATTTACTTATCGTGAGAGCCAGTCTTTGGATAAGTATTTACAGGAAATTGGAAAGGTTGATCTCTTAAATGCCGATGATGAAGTTGAATTAGCTGTTAAGATTAAACAAGGAGACCAAAGGGCATTAGAAAAACTTGTCCAGGCAAACCTTAGATTTGTTGTTTCTGTCGCAAAACAGTACCAAAATCAGGGACTATCTTTGGGTGACCTGATAAATGAAGGAAATTTGGGCCTTATCAAAGCTGCAAAAAGATTTGATGAGACAAAAGGATTTAAGTTCATCTCTTATGCTGTTTGGTGGATCAGACAATCAATTCTCCAGGCATTGGCTGAACATTCGCGTATTGTTCGACTCCCGCTAAATAGAATTGGTTCACTAAATAAAATCTCTAAAGCTTTTAACAATCTTGAACAGACTTATGAAAGGGACCCAAGCCCGGAGGAGCTGGCTAAAGAACTCGATATGGATGTAGATGAGGTTAAATATGCTATGGAGATCTCAGGCAGACAAGTCTCCGTTGATGCTCCTTTTGCAAGCGGTGAAGATAGTAATAATTTGCTAGACGTTATTCCTAATGACCAACAGCCTACTCCCGATCATAGCCTCATGTCTCAATCTTTGAAAGATGAAATTGAAAGGGTGCTCTCAACTTTATCTGAAAGAGAAGCTACCGTGCTGAAGTATTATTTTGGCATTGGAACTGAAACCTGTCTTACTCTTGAAGACCTTGGTGAGAAGCTCAACCTTACTCGCGAAAGAGTTAGGCAAATTAAGGAAAAAGCAATTCGCCGTCTTAGACATGCATCTGAAAGCAAAAACCTTATGACTTATCTGGGATAGTGTTTTTGCTTTAATTAGCACTACTTTTTTTAGAAGCATTTTTTTAGAAGCATACGGCATTCAGGATCTTTTAACGAAGGAACTGAATGCCTTTTTTTTTACCTTCGACCTTGTTAAATCCTTTCTCATAATACCTATTACTACTTTTATTTCACAATACACAATTCTTTTCATTTCAAGTTATTTATGCGAAAATAAAATATCTTAACTCTTGTCACATCTATTGAATTGTTTTGACAGAAAACACAACTCTTTATTTCCTACAAACTTACAATAAATAGTAAAACATCTTTACCACTTAAGTGTAAAAATGTTTTACTACCTGTCAATACATGTTTGGAATCGATCTGAACTCAATGCTATGAAAATGTTGGCCATGTTTTGCTTCAATGGAAAAAGAGGGAGGGCTGTGTGCAGTGTAGAAAAGGTCTGTTCAGAATTGGATTTATTCTTCATTTTCATTTGATCTTTCTTTTTTTTAACCTGGGTCTTGAAACATTTCCCCAATGTACTTTTAGGGGAAAAATAATAGACTCGTTGACGCAAAGACCGCTACGATTAGCTACAATTAAACTATCTGAAAGCTCCTACGGGGCTGTTAGTGACTCAAACGGTGAGTTCTCTATATCAAACATCACTCCGGGGTTTTATTCCCTCAGAATCTCACTTGTGGGCTATAAAACAATTATAAGAAATAAATTTCATCTTTTTTTGGATATCTATAATGAAAACTTCTCTTTAAGGGAAACACCTCAGTTTACTTCGACAGTGATAGTCAAACCAAAAAAATTGTATGAGCAGGAATTAAATGAATATGTTGGATCAATTAGGATTGAGAACGCTCACTTACAGAAAATTCCTGGAAACCTGGAGGATATTGTTAAATCCGTTTCAATACTACCCGGCGTAGCTCAGCTTAGCAATTATTATAACGACCTTATAGTAAATGGGGGTGGTCCATCAGAGAACTTGTTTGTTATTGACGGAATTGAACTCTCCAATATTAACCATTTTGGAAGCCAGTCTAATTCTGGCGGTGTTCTAAGCTATGTTAATATGGACTATATAAAAGATATCTCTTTTTCTTCCGGAAATTTTTCCTCCCTTTATGGCGATAAAATATCTTCTGTAACAGAGATCTCTCTTCAAAATGGCGCCTCTGATCATCTGACTGGCAAGGCTGTGGTCTCTGCTACACAGTTTGCTCTGAATCTTAACGGTCTTATTAGTGAAGAATCAAGCTTTATTCTTTCTGCAAGAAGAAGCTATCTGGATATGGTATTTAAATCCTATGGGTTTTCCTTCGCACCGGAATATTACGACTTTTTAGCAAAAATGAATTTTAAGGTTAACCAGAGCAATAACCTTAGCTTATTATTTATCGGAGTATTAGATGACTTTAAGATTTTTGATCCGAATTCAGATATGGTTAAAGAAAATTCCAGATCTATTGGCAGTAAACAGGACCATTATATAGCAGGAATAGCTTTCAGAAGCATCTTCCCTTATGGATTACTTGATCTGAATTTTAACACTAACTTTGTAAACTACAAAGCCTTACAAAGTAAGAATTTTTTAAATAATACAAATCAGATAGAGAATTCTATTAAGACTGGTCTGATTGTGAATTTCTCAAAGAAAAGTGAACTGGACTTCGGTTTGCAGGTGAAAATAATAAACTTTAGGACAGATATTAAACTAAACAGGTTCTTAACTTCCTTTAATGAAGTATTATCCACAGACTCAATTAAAACTGCAAATGATTACTTTAAATCCGGAGCTTATGTTCAGTATAACAGCTTCTGGAGCGAAAAACTAAAAGTAAATCTTGGCCTTCGTGCTGATTATTTTGATGGTATATCAGAAGACTATAGCCTTTCTCCAAGATTTCATAGTCAGTATTATTTTTCCGACTTCACCTCTTTTTCGCTTGGCCTTGGAATTTATAGGCAGACTCCGGAATACCTGTGGATTTCAGGCAATCCGGTCAATAGGAACTTAAAGTGGATGACTGCAGAACAGTTGCAAGTGGAACTAATGCATAGATTGGAGCAGGGAATAAGTATAAAGCTAGGAGGGTTCTACAAAAAATATTATAACTATCCAGCAAGTCAATTAAGGCCTTACCTTGTCATGATAAACACTGGAGCCGGAGTTTCAGGTGCAGATGATAATTTTGGCAGTTTTGGTTTTGAACCTTTGCTTAGTCAGGGAAAGGGGAAGGTCAGAGGTGCTGAACTATTTATACAGAAGAGTCCTAATCAAAGTTCTTTTTGGGGATCTCTAAGCCTTACCTACTGCAAGGTCGATTTTTCCGGACTTGACTATGTTTCTCATCCGGGAAGTTTTGATCAAAGGTGGAATCTTGTCATTACTGCGGGTTATCTTTTGGATGAAAACTGGGAACTGGATGCAAAATTCAGATACGCTACAGGCACTCCTTATACTCCATATGATAGTCGCGGTATTCAGATTTCTGAAAATTACAATAGCCTAAGAATAGCAGATCAACATTCAATTGATATCAGAATAGATAGAAAATGGAAGTTTAATAATACACAAATACGCGCTTTTCTTGATATTCAGAATATCTATAACAGGAAAGTCCGTACTCTTATTCGTTGGGATAAAAGGGAAATGAAAATCGCTGAAGATCCAATCCTTGGCATTATTCCTTCTTTCGGCCTAAGTATCCAAATATAATATTTCCCTTTTGCATAGTATATAGAGTTCAGAATAATTGTTTGTTTCAATTTGTGTGCTTCTATACAAAAGAGCTTAATTATATTGAAATTAATACTGTTAGAGGTTTTGTCTATTTTTTAATAAAAAGAAAAATTATGGAAATCTTGAAATGCTATATATTATAAAAAGATAAGCATTCTAAGTAAAAGCAGTGGCTTGACAAAAGAAAAGATATTTTTCTTCAGTCAAGCTAATTAAAAGCATTATCTAATGTATCTATTTATAACATCGGTATAATTAGTTCTGTCAGAGTCAGTTAGCGTTGACTCATAATAAATTATAGTGTTGTCATTTACTCTTTGAGAGCTTTTTATTTCGCCGTTATCCTCTTTTTTTAATTGAGAACCGTTATCTGATGAAGCTAGTCCAATATGCTCTAGATAATCCTTTATATTATTTTTATCTGCAAAACTGATTACGAATAGATTAAAATGACTGCCATTTTTTTCGATTGGAAGAAAATAGATCTTGTAATTTTTATAGTTTTCAAACTGATCAGCCATTTCTGGAAGGCTATTCTGCAGGCCCAAAATTCCATTGAAAAACTTCACTTCGTTTTTTAATGAAGCAAATTCCATCTGTGTTAAAAGGTCAGGCAAACGAAATCCCAGATCTTTGATCTTTCCAAGAACTATACTAGCTAGTTTATTTCCAAGTTGTATAGACTCTTTATCTCCTGAGTCATTAATAACTGATATGAAAAACTCACCCTTAAATGCTGTCGTCTGATAGGATGTTATGCAGCAATATTCTGCCAGAGAATCTGATTTTGGGCAGTCAGCTTTTGAGACCGAATAAATCCCAAAGGCTGCTTCGGGATTTTTCATTTTGTAGATCTCGACCTTGAAGTGATGATTTTGTTGTGTGATTTCCTCAATAATCATCTTATCAAAACCATATTCCAGATATATGTCTGCTCCACCATCAATATATCCCCACAATGTTTTCTGATCATAGAAATCTTTTCTTATGACCTTTCCTCCACCTCCAGGGATCTCATCTTGCTTTATTTCAGGAAACTCTTCATTTGTCATTGCACTTATACTTAAAAGTGGTAACACTATTAAAACTAAAAGAGAAAATAGCTTTATCTTCATTCTATTATCATATCCTTTTTCTAAAGTTGAGTTACATCGATTTTCTTAAGCTTTATCTTTTCAAGGTCGCATGTTCCGAGCTCAAGATTCTGCGCTATCTCCATAAAGCTTCTTCCATGGGGCGAATCTTGCTTCTGCACTTTTTCTTCAATGCGCTTTTTAATTACAATTTCATATCCGGTCCTGTCTAT
>JAUZPB010000005.1 GCA_030706145.1 Bacteroidota bacterium | reverse complement strand
AATCATCTTTAGAGAGCTAGATTTTATCTGCTCATTGTTTGTACTAGTCGCTTAAGCTTATTTTACTAAACTTAAACTAGTTGATTCAAGAAAACTGACTGGTTTTTCGTTTTACACTCACAATTTCAAAGAACAAATTTTCAAGAGTTCTAATGTAGTACTTTATTCGGTTAAATGCAAATATTTCTGACCATTTATTTCTAAGTTTAAACAATATGGCACCAAATATAGACTCTAATTAAGTTACAAAATTCATCGTAATCAGCGCTTCGTATTCTCATAAGTTATTCAGCAACATATATTTAGAAACTTGCGTTCAGAATTCTAATTTCAACATTTACATGTTTATTAAGTCCAAAAAAATTTTATAATATTTATAAAATATTTCTTCTGTAACTTAAAACAAATATAATATTGCTTTTAACCGCAGTGATGCTTTTGTAAGGGTAAGAAAATTATTTTTACATTTCTAGGTAAAATTTCTCCTCCTCGCTGCTGCTCATTTATTTTCAAAAAGGCCAAGCAGCCCAATTTTTATGGAGCTGTCAGTTAGAATTAGAGTATTGACAAAAAGAGTTTTTTTGTCGTATTTTATCCATTGGAATAAAAATCTTGTGCATTAGAATAAAGAGGATTTAGTTGTTTAGGTAGATGTTTATTAAGATGCTTTTTCTACGATAAGAGAAAGTCTTAAGAAAAGATAATTGTTTCAGATTTAGCATGGGAAAGAGAGCTGAAAGGCAGGCTGATATGAAAACAATTACTTCCAAGGCAGAAAATCCATTATCTGATTTAATTGATGATAAGATATATGAACTATTAAGCTCCAAGGGGCTAATTGATGAAAAATCGGCAAGAGATTATCAGATTCACAGAAAGTTCAAGGAGTTAAGGAATACAAAGCTAAGTGTAACCGATGCAATTGAGACGATAAGAGAAGAATATCCATATTTACAATTCGATACAATAAGAAAGATAATCTATCAGATTCAAAAATAAGCAAGATCTTACTTATTCAAATAATTTTAATTTTCAGACTCTTCAAAGTTCTCTCCCCAGAACTTTGTAAAATGAGTCGGCCCAGTGTCCCCCCAACACTGGGCTTTTAATAATATTTAGGAAAATCATGGCACAAATTAAGAAAACAACAAAAACGGTAAAAAAGACTTATAGTTCACCTTTTTCTATTTATTGGACAAAAGAAAACTATTATTTGCTTCTTCTTGGTCTAGTATTATTGGTAATTGGTTTTTACGTAATGTCTTTAGGCAACTGGGATAATCCTTTAGCTTTGACGCTATCTCCTATTTTATTAGTAATCGGATATCTTTTAGTGTTACCATCTTCCATATTCTACAGGAAGAAACAGGAAGCAGAGACAACTACAACTGCAACAGAAAATGTTGTTAGCAAGAGTTAAAGGAAATATTATTTCCACGCAGAAGAATGACTATCTGGTTGGTCATAAGCTGCTATTGGTCCGTAAAATAGATCTTGCAGGCAATTATATCGGAGACAAAGATATAATTGCCATTGATCTAATTGATTCAGGTATTGGAGATACAGTTCTGATCACGCAAGAGGGAGACGCTGTTCAACAAGTTCTTGGGCACAAGAAATCCCCCTTAAATACAATGATAATAGCTAATGTTGATGATATTGATGTTTAGGGATTAATAAATTCTACAAAGCTGGGAAGCTTGTCAAAACTTAATATTGAACAACTAGCAATTCTAAAGCTCCTTTCCAAAATAGAAGGTGTTGGTTCGGCAAGAATCAGACAACTTTATGCTCATTTCAAGTCGTTTGAAAATATTCTAAAGGCAAATTATAATTCACTTCTTGAAGTAGAAACAATAAGTCATATACTCGCGAAAAAGATCAACAGCGCAATTCATGTGCAAAGATTACCCCTTATCCAAAAAATCGAAACCTCACTTTCAGAGCTCAGAAAAATAAATGCCAAGTGCGTTACATTTTGGGACGATGATTATCCGGAAATACTAAGAAACATATATGATGCACCTTTGGTGATTTACATAAAAGGAAGTCTTGAACCAGAAGACCTATATTCAATAGGAATTGTGGGAACCAGAACACCAACAAACTATGGAAGAATGCAAGCTGAAAGATTTTCTGAAGTATTAAGCCAGCAAAAAATAACGATTGTTAGCGGGATGGCCCGCGGCATTGATTCAATTGCACATCGAGTTGCCTTAAAGAACTCTTCAAGGACAATAGCAGTAATTGGTTCTGGCTTAAATGTTATATACCCACCTGAGAACAAACTACTTTTTGAAGAAATTGCTGAAAAAGGAGCAATTATTTCGGAATATGAGTTAGGCACAGGTCCTGATGCTGTTAATTTTCCCAGAAGAAATAGAATAATAGCAGGACTTTCACTTGGAATCCTCGTCATAGAGTCAGGATTAGTAGGAGGAGCTTTGCAGACAGCTGCTTATGCATTTGACCAAAACAAGGAAATCTTTGCAATTCCAGGAAATCTAGGGATGGCTAAAAGTGAAGGAACAAATATGCTCATAAGGAAAGACATGGCAAGGCTAGTGATCACACCTGAAGACTTGATATATGATATGGGAATAAAGATAAAACCAGTTATTAAGCAAAGGCCAACATCAACTGCAATGAATCCCGGAGTAAATTTATTTGAGCAAAAGCTAATTCAGCACCTAGATATTAAGCCAAAGCATATAGATGAGATCTCTACATCAAGCTGCATTTCCACTGCTGATTGCCTTGTATATTTACTTTCGCTAGAATTTAAGGGTTTAGTAAAGCAATATCCTGGAAAGATGTTTTCACTTTCTTGAGTATATTGAGATCTTTTAAGTATAGAGGATCTATAAATATTTCTTTCTATTTTTCCAGAGGAATTTCAGTCTTTCCTTAAGGTTTTTTTCCTGGCCATTTTCAGTAGGGAAATAGTACTGTGTATTGCCCATTTCATCTGGAAGATAGTTTTTTTCGACGAAATGGTTCTCAAAGTCATGCGGATACTGGTAATCGCGCCCATAGCCCAGAGTTTTCATTAAGCCTGTTGGGGCATTTCTTAAGTGCAAAGGGACCGGGAAAAGGGGTTTAGAACGCACGTCACCAAGAGCTCTCTCTATTCCCATATAAGAGGCATTACTCTTAGGAGAAGAAGCAAGATAAGTAGCACATTGAGCCAGAATAATTCTAGCCTCGGGCATACCAATTTTATCTACTGCACTAAAACATGTTTCAGCAAGCAAAAGGGCATTCGGGGAAGCATTTCCAATGTCTTCAGAAGAGAAGATAATCATTCTTCGGGCAATAAAAAGCGGATCTTCCCCTCCTTCTAGCATTCTAGCCATCCAGTATAAAGCAGCATCCGGGTCACTCCCCCTCAGGCTTTTAATGAAAGCAGAAATGATATTATAATGTTCTTCTCCTGCTTTATCGTAGAAGATATTCTTCTTCTGTACTACGTTTTCAATAACATCGTGAGTGATATTTACTGTTTCGGAGTTTATTTCCTGAACTATTGAAGCCTCAAAAATATTCAGCAGAGTCCTTGCATCTCCACCGGAGACATAAATCAAAAATGGGAGATCAATCTCTCCAATTTTAAGCGAAGAGAGGAACTCATCTTTCTGAATTGCAAAATTGAGAATATTTTTCAAATCTTTTTGTGATAATTCCTCAAGAACAAATATTCTTACACGCGAACGCAGAGCAGGTATCACTTCAAAGGAAGGATTTTCTGTCGTAGCGCCAATAAGGATAATTAAGCCTGATTCAACAGCTGAAAGGAGTGCATCCTGCTGAGATTTATTAAAGCGATGAATCTCATCAATAAAAAGTATTGTACGCTTTTTAAGTTGGTTATTGTTCTGAGCTAAAGAAATTATTTCCCGAATATCTTTAACTCCAGATGAGACAGCATTTAACTGGTAGAATTCACTTTTCGTCTGATTAGCAATTATTCTTGCTATAGTAGTTTTTCCAGTACCAGGAGGTCCCCAAAGAATAAAAGAGCTGAGAGAATCATTCTCAATCATTCGCCTGATTGGTTTTCCCTTGGCAAGCAATGCCTCTTGTCCTTGGAATTCATTTAAATCTTTTGGACGTACACGTTCAGCCAGTGGTATTTGTGGTATTTCAAATTTATTGTTCAAGTCCGTGCATTCCTTAAAATAAAAGAGTCACAATAAAAAAAATGACTCATTTCCCAACAACCTTAAAGACCTTTTCCCCTTTTCGAACCATATTAAATTTTTCTCGTGCAACCTTTTCAATTTTCGAATCCATGGTTCTAAGGGAGTCAATTTCGGCATTCAAATTAGCATTTTGCTTGTCGACTGAATCAATTTCCGTTTTAAGTTCTTTTACCTGAGATTTTAGTTCATAATATCTAAGGAAACCAAACTTATAGAAGAAAAAGAAAATTAAAATGATAAAGACTACTGAGCCAAAGATAAAAATAATTTTTTTCTTATTAAGCTTTTTAGGGATCATTTTATAAGGCCAACTCTATTATTTTTTCAAGTAATTCTCCAAAGCTGATACCTACTGCTTTTGCCATTTTAGGTACAAGAGAAGTCCCTGTCATGCCAGGCAATGTATTAGCCTCAAGACAATAGGATTTAAAATCACTTGTAACTCTAAAATCGATCCTGCCATAGCCGGTGCATCCTAAAGCCTGGAAAGCAAGTAAAGACTGTTTTTGAAGCCTTTGGCTTACCTCATCAGGAAGTTCTGCCGGGACGATATACTGACTCATACCTGAAGTATACTTACATTCATAATCATAATGGTCATGTTTAGGTTTTATTTCAAGAACCGGAAGAGCCTGGTTTTCCAGGACGCCTACAGTAACCTCATGTCCCGGAATAAATTCCTCAATGAGAGCTTTATCAGAATATTGAACTGCGAGTTTAACAGCATGTTCTACATCTTCATCTTTTTCACAAACAGTAAGACCAATAGTTGAGCCCTGATCATTAGGCTTGATAATGCATGGATAGCCTGTTATTTGATTAATCTTAGCTTTTACGAGGTCAAAGTCATTTTCATTTTTAGATACAACAAACCATTTTGGTGTTACGACATCATAGTGCTGGAACATTATTTTTGTCATAGCTTTATCCATTGCCAATGAACTAGCAAGTACACCAGAGCCAGTATATTTAATACCACGCAATTCCAACAAAGATTGAATTGTTCCATCTTCTCCCCATTTCCCGTGGAGTCCAAGAAAAGCAATATCAATATTGTCCAATAGATCTGAATTAATGGCTGTTATACAATTTCTATTGCTGGTTGCAGCAAAGTCCTCTGAAGAAAAGAAATCCTCTTCCCTTGTAGGTTGATTTAATCCATAAGCAGGGTCAATTAGTTTAACCTTAAATCCCCGGCTTTTAAGTTCATAATAAATAGCTTTTGAAGAGGATTTTGAGACCTCTCTTTCAGTTGAAGTCCCACCAAGGAGCAGGGCAATATTCAGATCTTTTATATTTTTCATTTATAGTACTTCTTTATTCAGTTATGAAAATTCATTTAGTTATCAAAAAAAACGAATGGTTTATTTTTAATAAATTATTCGAATTATTTAAAAAAATTTTCAGTGGCAAATTTCATCCCATATCACTTTTATCAATTGCAGGAAGCAAAAGGAGCATAAAATCAGTCAATTAGCAGCACATTGCCTTTCAAGTTCTTCGATCAGTTTTAGATTGACCAATCCATCATAGCCAGTCACAACAGGTGTACGATTTAGAAGGAAAGCCTTTTGAACTGAACGAAGAGCATAAAGTTGTTTATTGGCTCTTTTCCTGAAAGCCTTTCGCCCCTCGCCCTGAAGGTTAATGACGAGTTTACAAGGTTTGTTAGGTCTGCCGATCAAATTTTCTATACTGATACTACCATCATAACCAAGAATCTCAACTCGATTGAAGCCACGTTTAGTATTAAAGGAAACGTTAAAGAAACCATAACCACTTTTCTGAAAGCCAACTATTGCGGCAGCAAAATCATCGACTTCACTTTTATAAATAATATTATCAACTACACCCTTTATTGTAAAAATCTCTCCGCCAAAGAATCTTAAGAGATCGATCATATGAGTTCCAATATCTCTAAGGGCACCACCGCCACTCAAATTCTTTTTAAATCTAAAATTATTATTAGGGGCATAATCGATATTGAAATTTGTACTGATCGAAACAATTTTTCCAAGCATTCCCTTTTCCATTATTTCCTTAGCTTTAATAACCAGAGGATGGAAACGGTGTACATAGTTAATAGAAAACTGGACATTATTATCCTTGCATGCTCTAACCATCTCCTCTGCCTGAAGAGAATTCATTGCAATAGGTTTTTCACAGTGGACATGTTTTCCAGCCCTGGCTGCTTTTATAACCTGTTCATAATGGTTTATGTTTGCACTTGAGACATAAACACAATCTATATCGCTGTTAAGGAAATCGTCATAGTTATTAAATGCACTTTGAGCAGCAAACTTATCGGCTATATATTGTGCTCTCTGGATATCTGAGCTATAAGCCGAAACAAGTTTACTTTTCGTAAGCATTTGAAGTGTTGGAATAAAAGTCCTCTCAGCAAAATCTCCGCATCCGGCGATTCCCCATTTAAGTCTTCTGACGATTTTTTTTGAAATACTTAGCATGCTATAACCCTCTTTTAATTAAAAACATATCAGAGTTTTAGCTTATCCATAAGCATTAAAATAGGTTTTGAATTCTGCATAATGTAGAAGTGAAGAGAAGGGACATTATTATTGAGTAACTCTTCTACCTGTTTTGCAGCCCAGTTAACGCCAATTTCAAGAACATACTCGTTTTTTGCACAGAGAATTTCCTCTGAAAGTTCTTCAGGAATATCGATATGAAAATTTCTAGGAAGATTTGTCAATTGCGTTTTTGAAGTAATAATTTTAAGTCCCGGAATAATTGGGACATTAATTCCCTCTTCTTTGCAAAGCTCAACATAGTTAAAATACTTACTGTTATCGAAAAACATTTGAGTAACAATATACTCTGCTCCTGCCTGAATTTTATCTTTAGTATACTTAACATCAATTTTAAGATTAGGAGCTTCGAAATGTTTTTCTGGGTAACCACTTACACCCACACAAAAATTAGTTGGTTTTGCATCAAGAAGGTCGTTTTCAAGATATTGTCCATGATTCATGGCTACAATTTGATGAACCAGTTCGGAGGCATAAACATTGATGCTTCTACCGTAATTAAGAGGTTTCTTAAAGCTATTTTCATCGCCTCGGATTGCAAGCACATTATCGATGCCCAAATAGTGAAGTTCAATCAGAAAGTCCTCAGTTTCCTCGCGCGTAAAGCCCTGACAAATAATATGAGGTACAGCATCAATATTATACTTATTCTGAATCAAAGCGCAAATACCCAATGTACCAGGACGTTTTCTTTTTACTCTTCTCTGCAATCCATTAGGAGTTTCCTCATAAATTACTTCGGCTGCATGACTAGTTATATCAATAAAAGGTGGATTGAATTTGGCAATGCTGTCAATGACAGATAGTAAAGCCTTAATATCTCCACCTCTTTGCGGAGGAATAATCTCAAAACTAATTAAAGTATCTTTTCTGTTCGCAATATGATCTATAACTTTCATCTCGACCTTATTTTTAACGGCTAAATTTAATAATTTATTTAATAAAGTTCTTTAGAAATTACAGCAAATAAATTTCAATGGGCCCATTAGTCACAGTTTTATTTAAGAATCATTAGTTTATATCCCGAATTTCGGACGAAATTTTCATCAGTAATTACTTTTATATACTTACCGCTTAGCCACATCTCAGTCATATCCTTATAGTGTTTACTAAGAACGTTGCCCGATTGACCAGTAGTAAGTATAATGTAAAATTCTTCTGGCCTTGCAAAATCGAACAAGAAACGCATTGAAGGTCCAAGATTCAGATTATAGGGTTCAATAAATGAGTACTCTGTATTAAAAATTGTAGTTCCATCTCCTCCAACAGAATACGGTCCAATATCGATATAATTGTCTAAAAATCCAATTTTCCCATGGAAGGGATGTTTGAGTATAACTTTGTGAATATTTCCCCACTGCCAGTTCTGGGGGTCCTTTCCCAAAAGCTGTTCAATATAGTTCAGAGCATCGACCAGGCTGTTTCTAATTATATCATCTCTTTTTTCAACTTGTTGAGTTTTTATATTATCGAACCAAGGAGAATCATTTTCCTTAAGCATTTTCATAATGCTTCTGTAAGGTACATTTGCCATAAACACATATTCATTAAATAAACTTTGGCCCATTTCGTCCTGAAAAGTATTGCGCAATAAAAACTGAAAAAAGACTTCTTCAATTGTAGGTACCTGGCTAAACTCGTTTAGCTCGTAATTCCAATTTTTTAATAATTCAAGTGTCATTCTCAGATTAGCATCGTTAACTTTGACATTTTGAAAAGCTCCAATTATGTAATCTGTTAATTCCTTAGCATAAGGAGAAACGAAGTCCATCTGATAATGTTTAAAATCATTTAAGGAGTGTTTATCTTTAGATGTCAGGAGTTCAGTAATCCTTTGAATCCTTGAGGGGGGTTCCCATAGATTAGAAAGGTGATAGTTAAAATCCTTCACAATTTTATTGTTAGCCGAAGCGATAAAGTTATTTTCAGGGTTGTATAATGAAGGCATCTGTTCAAAAGGAACAAATCCTTTCCAGTCATTTGCACTACTAGCCCCATCATAAACAAAAGTGGTGCTATTTTCGCTTCTAATCGGAAGTTTGCCAGCACAGTAGTAGCCGATATTGCCAAGCTTATCAGCATAGACAAAATTCTGACCTGGTGCTGAAAAAGACTTTAAGGCGGAAGTAAATTCGCCCCAATTTTCTGCTTTATTAATGGCTAAAATTGCACTTAGTTCATCAGTAAAGTCACTAGCAGTCCACCTCATACTCAATTTAACTTTTTCTCTGTCTTTATTTGGGTACATTTTTCTAAATGGATGGATGCTCGAAATAATAGGTCCACGGTGAGTTTCTTTAACATTAAGCTCAACCCTTTCAGAGTCCTTAACTGCAATAATATACTTTGTACTTTTGAGATCACGCCATTGTCCATCTAAGAGATACTTTTTCCCCGTAGAGTCAATATGCTCGATATAAAAATCAGCATCATCCAGCATAGCATTTGTCATTACCCAGGAGATGTTTTGATTTTTTCCGATTACAATCCCTGGGACCCCGGGCAGAGTTACGCCATCTGCTTTCCAGCTGCTAGCTCTAATGACTGCGACGTACCACTTTCCAGGAGCTTGCAAAGCAAGGTGTGGGTCATTAGCAATAATTGGTTTTCCACTTGTTGATTTATTGGCATTGACGACCCAGTTATTTGAACCAATATGAGTTCCACTAAAGCCAAAAAATTCTCTAAAGGACTTATCAGTTTCGATAAAAGAAAGCGGCATTTCTTTTGGATAATTTTTTATTGCAGAAGGAATTATTGTAGGAGCATTTTCGGGAAAGTCTGGCAGTATCTGACTAGCTTTTTGCTCTCCAAATTTTTGGACCAAATCTGTAAAGGCTATATCTGTCCACCAGCTAATGTTCAATTCCCAAGCCATCAATTTCCCGATCATAAGACAATGTTCGGGTTTCCATGGATAAGGGTCATAGCCCAGGGCATCAAATTCGATTGGGTATTTTCCTTTTGCCTCTTTAATATAGGCATTTACACCATTACTATAGGCCTCAAGCATCCTTCTTGATTCAACGCTAAGTTTTCCAATATCGCGGTAAACAGTTCTATCTAATCCAATTGTCTTAAACATAATATCGTAAGGGATAGTAGCTTTTCCAAAAACTTCACTTAATCTTCCCTCAGCAGCTCTTCGGCTAATATCCATCTGAAAGAGTCTATCCTGAGCATGAACATATCCTAAAGCAAAGGCAGCATCTTCGTCTGTATTTGCGAAGATATATGGGATTGCATAATTATCTCTGAAGACCTCAACAGCAGAAGACACTCCTTGTAGATTTCTGTATCCCTGATATTCCGGAAGAGACTTAGCAAGGAGATTAAAGAAGATTATTCCTCCAACTGATCCCACGATAAGCAAAGATATCAATATTGCTATAGTATATTTTGTCCAGTTAGGCATAGCAATTCCACAAAATGTTTTTAAGAGAAGATGATTAAGAATTCAGATAAAATAGCAAAAAAAATGGATAAGTGATATGATAAATCAACATAGTTATCTTGATTGCCTTTTAGGGCCAAAAGCAGTAATTTGATAAATACTTTTTAATAATAACCTAAATACACAGGAGTATCCGATGAAAGTAAAACCTTTCAGAAACGAACCATTAAGTAATTTTAAGGACAAAAAGATCTATGCTCAACAAGTAGAAGCTTTGGAAGCTGTAAGGAAAAAACTCGGAAAAACTTATGAGATAATAATAGGTGGAAAAAAGATTAAGACTGAAAGCAAGCTAAATTCTTACAATCCGTCGAACAAGGATGAAGTTGTTGCTTCATTCTACAAAGGCACAAAAGAGCTTGCTAACAAAGCAATAAGTGAAGCAGCAAAAAAATTCGAGCAATGGAAGTTAGTTCCTGCAGAGAAGAGGGCTAAAATAATATTTAAGGCAGCTGAAATAGCGCGCAAAAGGAAATATGAGATTAATGCCTGGATGATATCTGAAGCAGGAAAAAACTTTGCAGAAGCTGATGCAGATACTGCTGAGGCAATAGACTTTCTGGAATTTTATGGTAGAGAAATGCTTCGCTATGCAGAAAAGCAACCAATTACGCCAATAAAAGGAGAAGATAATGAGCTTGTATATATTCCACTTGGCGTAGGTGTAGTAATTCCACCATGGAATTTTCCTTTTGCTATTCTAGTTGGGATGTCATCTGCAGCTATAGTGACAGGAAATACAGTGGTACTAAAACCATCAAGCGATACTCCTATGATGGGGAAATTATTTTATGAGATAATGGAAGAAGCTGGTTTACCAGCAGGAGTTTTGAACTTTATGCCTGGTTCAGGAGGAGAAGTTGGAGATACCTTAGTATCTAATCCACTTACACGCTTTGTTTCATTTACGGGATCAATGCAGGTTGGCATTCATATAAACGAATTAGCCTCAGAAGTTCAGCCAGGTCAGAAATGGCTAAAAAGAGTTGTAGCTGAGATGGGTGGAAAAGACAGCATAATAGTCGATAGTGAAACCGACATTGATGAGGCAGTCAAGGGAGTTGTCACATCAGCTTTTGGTTTTCAGGGGCAGAAATGTTCGGCCTGTTCAAGGGTCATTGTTGATAAGGCAATCTACAAAGAATTTGTAAGCAAATTAAAAGAAGAAGTATGCAAGCTTGAAGTTGGTCCAGCCGATCAGAACTTTTCAATTGGCCCTGTAATTGGCGGAAATGCAGAAAAAGGTATTCTTTCCTATATTGAAGCAGGGAAAAAAGAAGCGAAGCTGCTCTGTGGAGGAGAAAAGGCAGAAGGAAACGGTTACTATATAAGACCCACAGTTTTTGTAGATGTAAAGCCAGAGGCAAAGATATCGCAGGAAGAGATCTTCGGGCCTGTACTTGCAGTAATAAAGGCAAAAGATTTTGACAATGCTTTGAAAATTGCAAACAATACGATCTATGGGTTAACCGGTGGAGTATATACAAAGAACAAAAAGAAAATAGAAAAAGCCAGAGAGAGTTTTTTTGTTGGCAATCTCTATTTCAACAGAAAATGTACAGGAGCACTTGTAGGTGGACATCCCTTTGGGGGATTCAATATGTCTGGGACTGATTCAAAGGCAGGTGGAAGAGATTATCTATTACTATTCCAGCAAGCAAAAGCAGTTAGTGAAAAGAAGCCTGTAAAATAACACAGAGCCTTAATTTTTTTTATCTTTCAAGACAGCTGAATGGCCATTCAGCTGTCTGTATTTTCTAACTATTTACCTATAAATAAGAGGGACTATCGATGAAAATTCATGAATATCAGGCTAAAGAAATTCTTCGAAAGTACAATGTAGCTGTTCCAAATGGGAAAGTTGCTTTTTCATCAGATGAAGCAGTTGAAGTAGCAAAGGGAATTGGGGGTGAGTTATGGGTGGTAAAGGCTCAGATACATGCTGGCGGAAGAGGCAAAGGTGGAGGAGTAAAAGTTGCAAAAAGTCTGGATGAAGTAAGAGAACTATCTGGAGAAATTCTAGGGATGAGGTTAATCACCCACCAGACAGGGCCAGAAGGAAGGCTAGTAAAAAGGCTTTTAATAGAACAGGGTGTCAATATTGAGAAAGAGCTATATGTAGGAATAACTCTGGACCGGGCGCAATCAAAAAATGTCATAATGGTTTCTACCGAAGGCGGAATGGAAATTGAGAAGATAGCTGCTGAAAGTCCAGAAAAAATAATAAAGGAAACAATTGATCCTGAAGTAGGAATGCAGGCATATCAGGCAAGGAAGCTTGCTTTTGGGCTTGGATTAAAAGATCTACAGTATAAAAACGCAGTCAAATTTTTAAGTGCCCTGTATCAGGCATATGAGGCAACAGATGCATCTTTAGCAGAAATTAATCCTCTCGTAGTAACGAAAGAAGGAGATGTTATGGCTTTAGATGCAAAAATGAATTTTGATGATAATGCTCTTTTTCGCCACCCGGAAATAGTAGAACTGAGGGATCTAGATGAAGAGGAGCCTCTTGAGATTGAAGCAACAAAACATAATCTGAACTATATCAAGCTAGATGGGAATGTAGGCTGTATGGTAAATGGGGCCGGATTAGCCATGGGCACTATGGACATTATAAAGCTAGCAGGTGGAGAGCCAGCTAATTTTCTTGATGTTGGAGGTACAGCAAACAAAGAAACGGTAGCTAGCGGGTTTAAGATCATTTTATCAGATCCGAACGTAAAGGCAATTTTAATTAACATTTTTGGTGGAATTGTAAGATGTGACAGGGTTGCTCAAGGTGTAATTGATGCGGTAAATGAAATAAAAGTTGGGATACCCATAATAATCCGCCTGGAAGGAACTAATGCAAAGGAAGCCGGAGAACTGCTTCAGAATTCAGGATTAAATTTTGAAGTTGCTGGCAGCCTGAAAGATGCAGCTGAAAAAGTAACTAGTGTGTTAAACTAGTACGAGATCCATTTTTTTCAGGCCTTCTTGTATAATTTTACGGGGAGGCTTGAAAAACTGTTTTTTTGAGCAAATCTTAAAATATCCCTTCATAATTTAAGGTTCAGTTCGAAACTTTACCCCTTTATTTATAGTTATAAATACATATTTTTGTGCTGGCAATAAACAGATTTTACTTACTTTTTATTATTTTAGGATCAATTAAAACTGGCATTTCCTTTCTTAGAAAACCTATAGTCAGAAAATTAGTTAAAAATGCGTAATCTCCTTTTTATAGGAAAGGAGGTCACAAAAAGACAGATTTGCAGAAAACGAATAGGCAGAAATAATTTAATTGAGCAAAGTGTATACAGATAAATATCCAATAGAACAAAAAAAGGATATTATCAAAGAGCCCAGCATAGAAAAAAAACGGCACATTTTAAAAATGAGATAAATATTAAAATCAGCTTGATTTTGTACATTCATAATAATAAGTTTTCACTTTAGGTAATAAGGAGTTAGAATGGATTATTCCGAAGACAGATTCGGAATCAATGATGATTTTTTTGAAGAAAAAGATTTAAAAGAGCGAATTGAGAATTGCAGGCGAATGATTGCTGAGGGACTTGTTTTCAGCTATTCTGAAGAGATGGAAGAAGTAATTCATTTATGCATGGAATATGATTATGTTGAAGATGGTCTCTTTCTTGCCAATGCACTTTTAGAAATTGCTCCTTATGATTCCGAACTATGGCAGTTAAGGGGAGCATTCTTAAATAATTCATTTGAATTTGAGGAAGCTTATAACAGTTTTATTAAGTCACTTACTTTAAGCCCCAATGATGTTGAGACATTATTAAATAAAGCCTTAGCAGAAGAAAATCTTGGGCTAATAGAAGATGCAAAAGAGACGCTTGAAGAAGTTCTAAGACTTGATTCCAGCAATGAAGAAGCATACTTCAGCATGGGAGTATTATATCAAAAAGAAGATAATTTCCCAAAAGCGATCGAATATTTTCTAAAGGCAATAGAAATCGACGATGAATATAGCGAAGTTTATTATGAACTTGGTTATTGTTATGAAAGCATTGATAATTTTTCAAAGGCACTCGAAGCCTACGATAGGTACCTTGATCTTGAACCATATAGCGTAACTGGCTGGTATAATCGTGGAATAATATTTATTCGAATGGCTAAATATGAAAATGCAATTGATAGTTTTGAGCTAGCAATTGCTCTGAAGGAAGATTTTTCAAATGCATGGTTCAATAAAGGTATTGCCCTAGCAAATACAGGGAAATTAGAAAGTGCTCTTGAAGCCTTTAAGAGGGCAGCAGAACTTGACAAATATGATGAGGATATATACTTCAATCTTGGTCAGATTTATGAAGAGATGGAGGACATGGAGAATGCTATTAAATATTATTCAGATGCGATAAACCTGAACAATGGATATTTTGATGCTGTTATTTCGCGAGGCTTTTGCTATGAAGAAGTTGAGAAATACAGCCTGGCATTAAATGATTTTATAAAAGCAATCTCCTTAGACAGGAGTTCATCAGATGCGTGGATGGGAAAAGCCGATATGGAATATTTCTTAGGAAAGCTTTCAGATTCAAAAGAGAGCTATAAAAAAGTCTTATCACTAGAGGCAGATAACCATGATGCATGGCAAAAATTGGCTGAAATAAGTCTAGAACAAGGAGATTGGACTGAAGGGATGGATGCATATAATGAATGCATTAAGCTAAATCCGCAGGATGCAAATTCGTATTATGGGAAAGCAAAAGTTAATTTTATTTTAAGTAAGACACAGGAAGCAATAGAATGTCTGAAGAGCGCTTTCATGCTTGATCCATCGATGAAAAATGAATTTGCAAAGGAATATCCAGAAATAAAGTCCTCGAAATTATTTAACAAATTACTCGGAGATAATTAGCTTTTTTGAAATAGCTGTATTCTACAAATATGACAGGATATAATAAATTTAACCAAGATACAAACATAATAGGTATTATCGGGCATCCGATAAAACATTCTTATTCTCCGCTAATGCACAATATTTCCTTTGAGATTAAGAATTTGAATTACATTTATCTTCCCTTTGATGTACCTATAAACACACTGAAAGCGGCCATAAAAGGTATGGTTGCTCTTGGAATTAAGGGTTTCAATATTACCTTACCCCATAAAGAAAACATAATTGCTTATTTGCGTAATGTTTCAGAAGAAGCAAGCATAATTGGAGCAGTAAATACAGTTGTAAATGATAACGGAATTCTAAGCGGCTATAATACTGATGTTAACGGAGTTTACGAAACACTTCTCCCATATAAAGATGAGATAACAGGACAGAAGGTTAGCATCTTTGGAGCTGGTGGCGGAGCCAGAAGTGTTATTTACACACTAATAAGGAACTTCAAACCCGAAAAGATTCAAATAATTAATCGCACAGAGCAGAAAGGTGAATCCTTAAGGGAATATTTTTCGACAAGGATGCATTTTACAGACATAAAATCATATGAACTTATACCGCCTGATCTAGTAGATGTTCTCAGGGATTCAAAGTTGATAATTAATACTACGTCTGTTGGAATGTATCCAAATGTTGATGATTCAGTCACAAGCATACCACAGTCCTTTGTTAAAGGCCAGGTTGTCTTTGATCTAATTTATAATCCATTAAAGACAAGGCTACTTCAATTAGCCGAATCACAAGGAGCCACTGTAATTGATGGTTTAAGAATGTTGGTTCACCAGGGAGCTAAATCCTTTGAACTATGGACAGGTGAAGAGATGCCGGTTGAAAAGATTAACAAAGCCTTAAAGCTATATATCGATACAAAATAAGAAGTAATTTTTTTCAAGAAAAAAGCCGTGTGAGAATTAAAAACTTACGCGGCTTTTTCTTTAATATCCTGATTTTTATAGTTCGCTATTTTATTTTCTCCAAGGCACTCTGAATTCTATTCATCCCCTCTACAATGTTTTCCATTGATGTTGAATAAGATATTCTTATATGCTTATCTGAGCCGAAGGCTTCCCCGGGTACAAGTGCAACTTTGGCTTCGTCAAGGAGTAATTCTGCCAGATCAGCAGAAGTCAAAATTTGCCTATTATTAAGTTTTTTTCCTATGAAAGAAGAAATATTTGGAAAAATATAAAAAGCGCCTTGAGGTTTAACGCAATCTGTAAACAATGTAATTGCTTTCTGATAAATATAGTCTCGCCTTTTTTCAAATTCATCTCTCATAATTATAACCTCATTTTGTGGTCCTGAAAGGGCTTCCAGGCTAGCATATTGAGAAATTGAAGAAGCGCCAGAAGTATTATGGCTCTGAATTTTGCTTGCGCTTTTTATTATTTCCTTATTAGCAGCAGCATAACCAATTCGCCAGCCAGTCATAGCATAAGCTTTAGATACTCCATTAATAACAGCTATTCTATCCTTTATGTTTTTTCCTGCATCGGCAAAGCTTGCAAACGTTAAATTGTCGTAGATTAACTTTTCATATACCTCATCGCTAATGACAAATATCTTTTCCTTTTCAATAACACTAACAAGAGCTTTAATTTCATCCTCAGTGTAGACTAAACCTGTAGGATTAGAAGGAGTACAAACAATTAAGGCTTTTGTGGAGCTAGTTATAGCATCTTTTAGCTCTTCAGGGGTAAGTTTAAAGCCATTTTTCTCCTTTGTATTAACAATAACTGGTTTTCCACCAGCAAGTTTAACCATTTCAGGATAGCTTACATAATATGGCCCGGGAATAATAACCTCATCACCTGGATTTACAACTGACATTACGACATTAAACAGTGCCTGTTTAGCGCCATTGGAGACAATGATTTCGTCAGTATCATATTCCAGGTTATTATCCCTTAAGAATTTTTTTGATATAGCGTCTCTTAGTTCAAGCATACCGCTATTAAAGGTATATTTAGTAAAATTCTCATCAATTGCCTTAAGGGCTGCTTTTTTTATTCTTGAGGGAGTAGGAAAATCAGGTTCACCTACGCTAAAATCAATAATATCAACGCCGCTTGCTTTCATTGTTAAAGCTTTTCCAGCTATTTTCATTGTAACAGAAGCTGTCAGTTCATTTATTCGGTTTGCAATCAATTTATTTCCCATGGAATTCTTCAAAAATTTGTAAGACTTAAAAATATCTATAGGGATTTAATTGTTCAACTAATAAATTTTATCGGAGGAAGTATTTTTAAGAAATGCTATCGGAGAAAAGAAAAGAGGGCAAGGAGAAAAATATGGGCCCCTGCCCTCCTGGAAAAGCAAAAACTAAAATAAGTCAAAATGAGATTCAAGACTTACAACTGAGCCAGTCTTTTTGGACCAGCCTTTATAACTTCAAGCGAGCAGCCGTTAGAAAAAAGCTTAAAATTCTCAATAAACCTTGCTGCAAGGGCGTCATATTTTTTCCAGTACTCATTCTTATCGCCCCAGGAATTTGAAGGCTCAAGAACATCATTTGGAACATCAGGGCAGCAAAGAGGAACATCAAAGCCGAAGAGTTTATCTTTTCTGAATTGAACGTCACATAGTTTTCCTTCTAAAGCTGCATTCAGAAGATTGCGTGTATGTCGAATGCTAATACGTTTTCCGACGCCAAAGCGTCCTCCGACCCAGCCTGTATTTACCAACCAGCAGTTTGCATTATGTTTAAGCATTCTCTGCTTCAGCATTTCGGCATATTCAAATGGATGTCTAACCATAAAGGGAGCGCCAAAACAAGCACTAAAAGTTATCTGGGGTTCAATGCCCAGACCAATTTCGGTACCGGCAATTTTCGAAGTATACCCGCTTATGAAATGATACTGTGCTTGCTCAGGTGTTAATCTAGCAATAGGAGGTAAAACTCCAGAGGCATCGCAGGTCAGGAAAATTATATTTTTTGGATGAGAATTGACCATTTTTTCCGGGACCACATTAGGAATAAATTCCAAAGGATAAGATGCTCTTGTATTTTCCGTAATAATATCGTCATTAAGATCAATTCTTCTAGAGACAGTATCATACACTACGTTTTCCAGTATAGTACCGAACTTTTTTGTACAAGCAAAAATCTCAGGTTCATGGTCTGGAGAAAGTCTAATTACTTTAGCATAGCAGCCACTCTCAAAGTTAAAAATCCCATTTGAGCTCCATCCATGCTCATCATCACCAATGAGTCTACGTTTAGGATCTGCCGACAAGGTAGTCTTCCCAGTTCCGCTTAATCCAAAGAATATAGCCACATCACCATCTTTACCCACATTTGCAGAGCAATGCATAGGAAGGACATCATTGAAAGTTAAAAGAAAGTTCAATACGGTAAAGACAGATTTTTTAATTTCGCCGCCATAGAGAGAATTAGCAATTATGCACATTCTCTGTGAAAAGTTAATAATAATTGCAGTTTCGCTTCGTGTACTATCAACGATTGGATCAACCTTAAATCCAGGTACGGCAATTACAGTAAAATGAGGGATAAAGGTTTTTAGCTCTTGTTGGTCACAAGTAGTAATAAACATATTTCTGGCAAAGAGGCTATGCCAGGCCTTTTCAGTTATAATTCTAACTGGAAGCCGATACTCTGGGTCAGCTCCGGCAAAGCAATCTTGCACGAAAAACTCCTCTCCCTGTGCCCATGCCTGCAATCTACCCAGAAGAGCATTGAATTTTTCCAGACTATAGGGGCGATTATAAACTCCCCACCAAATTTTATTTTGTGTAGATTCTTCCTGTACAATGAATTTATCTGCAGCGGCGCGCGCCGTATGCTTGCCAGTCATAACAACAAAAGGGCCTCCAAGGCTTATATGTCCTTCATTGCGGAAGATAGCTTCTTCATACAAAGAAGTCTCGGGCAAATTCCAATACACGCGATCTAAATAATTAAATCCCTGATTTTTCAGACTATAGTCCGAAGCCAGATCCTTTGCTTCTTTGGAAGCCGGAGTATTAAATTCAAGATATTTGCTCATGCCCAGTCCCTCACTAGTTTGCGGTCCCCAATGTAAAGTTCATTTGGTGAATTTGGATCTAAGGCCCATTTCATTCTTTCAATTCCATCGGTTATATCCTTAATAGATCCGCAGTAGCTTAAGCGCAAAAAGCCCTCCAGACCGAATTCAGCCCCAGGAACAGTAAGGACCTGGACTTTATCGATAAGATAATTAGAGAGTTTATTAGAATCCTTCATATATGAGCTAAAATCAGCGAAGCAGTAAAATGTACCATCAGGTTTTGTCACCTTAACTCCCTCGAAGCTCTTAAGAAGATCAATCATGACATTGCGATTATTTTCTAAAGTGCATCTTAGACTTTCCACGCTGGACTGTATACCATTTAGTGCTCCTACAGCGGCAAGCTGAAGTACTACTGATGGGCCAGAGGTCTGATGTCCTTGTATGTTAGTCATTGCTTCGATCAGTTTTTTGTTTGCAACAGCCCAGCCAATTCTAAATCCAGTCATTGCATATTGTTTAGAAATTCCATTTACAACAATAAGTTTCGAATTTTCTGAAAAGTCTTTAGCATAGTCATAGCAGCTGATAGGTTTACGGTTATCGAATATTAATCTGTGGTAAATATCGTCCATAATCAGGTATAGGTCTCTTTTTTCGCAGAAATCCACGATATCAGCAATAAATTCTTCAGAATACATAGCTCCAGAGGGGTTATTGGGGCTATTAATAATAACAGCTTTGGTATATGATCCGACTCTGAGTTCAATATCCTGGATTGTAGGATAGAAACTACCATCCTCAGGGAGGGCTGGGACGCCCAAAGCGCCGCACAGTTTTGCCATTTCGGGGTAGCTAACCCAATAAGGGGCTGGGAAGATCACTTCCTCCTGTGGGTTTAGAATAGCCTGCAGAGCAACCATAATAGCCTGTTTGGCACCACCAGAGGCAATAACATTAAGTGGAGAGACTTTACGATGATAAAATTCTTCGGTATATCGGATGACAGCTTTTTTTAATGCAGGAATTCCATCGGCTGGGGTATAACGTATCTCGCCAGAATTCAGATTAGCAGCAGCAGCAATAATTGCATCCATAGGAGCCCTGCTCTTTGGTTCACCTCCTCCCAGGTGAATTACCGGATCGCCTTTTTCGCGCAAAATAGCAGCTTTTTCGTTCAGTTTTAATGTTGGCGAGGCGCATACAGTTCGGGCAATTTGACTTAGACTCATTTTACATCCTTATTTTGTTCTTTATATTGTGCAGTTGTTTATCTTGTGGATAACAACAGATCACCTTACTTTCAGATCTTCTTTGAGACCTTTTTAAGACTATAACAGGACTATATTAATTAACTTTTTGAGTCGTTATATATTATGTTCTAAGTAAACTTTTCTAGAAACTAATCCTTAAATTTATTTATCAAAGCCTCCTGGACAGCAGGAGGGACAAAGTCACTAACATCACTTTTTAGGCTAGCCAGATTTCTAATTATCGATGAATTTAGATAAGTATATTTCTCATGAGGCATTAAAAAAATCGTTGATATATTGCCATCAAGTTTTCTATTCATCAGAGCCATTTGGAATTCATATTCGAAATCACTGACAGCCCTTAAGCCTCTAATAATACCTATTGCACCAACATTCTTTGCATGCTCAACAGTCAGTCCATCGAATGTATCTACTACAACATTGTCAAAATCTTTAAGGCTTTTTTCAAGCATTTCAATTCTTTCTTCAACACTGAAGAGTGGTAGGATCTTATTTGGATTGCGTGCGATTGTGACAATTACACTGTCAAATAATTCTCTAGCCCGCTTAATAATATCAATGTGCCCATAAGTTACTGGGTCAAATGTTCCTGGGTAAATAACCTTTCGCATAAAATTAATTCAAATTAAGTATTTCAGCAGATGCCTATTTATGTGTGTTAATTTATTACTGTATGATTTTGTATAAGATAATTTGTTTTAAAATCAAAACAAATACTTTTCACACACAATTATAGTAACTTTAATTTCATCAAGCAACTCAATTCTGACCGTGCAAAGTATCATGGAAATAGATTGGACCTTGTTACTTTAGGAAGATTGATATGATTTGGCTAAAATAGTATAGCTGAAGGTATAAATAATTTAACAGATTAACCTAAAACATAAAAGAATGCTAAAAGACTAATAGTTAAGAAAAAAAGAGAGGGAAGAAAATTAATAAAATTATTCTTAAGTAAGATAGAAAACATTTCTTCCAAATAAGTGTCAAAAGGCAGAAACATTTGTTGGTAAAGAATATTCTGACATACCGAAACTAATTTCAGGAAGCATCAAACTGGTAAAGTAAAGTATCACCTATTTTTTTAAAAGGCTCAATCCCGAAACCTGCAATATCTTTTTCCCTTGTTTGTATAGATCTCTCAATAATCAGAATACCATTTTCAGCCAAGAAGTGGTTTTCTAAAAGGTTCTTAACCACCTGATGAATATCATCTTTAAAGAAAGGCGGGTCTGCAAAGATCAAATCATAGGACAGATGATCGGATATTTTTGAAAACCTAATAGCTTCCATCTTAAAGATCTTGAAATTAATTTCATTTTTCATAGCTTCGATATTTTCAGTCAAGACCTTATAAACAGGAAAGTTCTTTTCAATAAAATGGATCTCTGAAGCCCCGCGGCTATAAGCTTCAAGCCCAAAGGAACCGCTACCAGCATAAATATCAAGTACCCTGATACCATCAAAATCGATCTGGTTATTCAATAAATTAAAAAGAGTTTCCCTAACCCTATCAGTAGTTGGACGTGTAAACTTTGAACTTGGGACTTTTAGAGTGCGTCCTTTAAATTTTCCTGATATAATTCTCATATTTAAACCAGTCTAAAAGCAATGCCTGCAGAGGCAGTGAAAGAGGATGCTTTTTCTGTAAAAAATTTATTTGCAAACAGTTCAGGCTGAATACTAATCTCCTCAAATGGATTTATTTTTTCCGGATTCAGATTAAGATTTTCCCTTATTCTTTCAAGAAGTGAATCAGACAAATTCTCCCCGGCAATAAAGACCTTAGCTAAGTTTTCATGTGATAGTTTGATAAACTTGTTATTTAGTTCATCTTTTATCTTAGCAACTATTTCACCAGCATTCTTTATAGGCAGGATGTCAAAATAAACAGCGCGGTTATTGAAAATGACTGTAGTAGAAAGGAAGTTATTGCCGGTATAAAGGCTTAAAACAAATTCATCACTTGGGCAATTTTCCTTAAGTGCAATAATATTATCGGAAGCGAAATGAGCATTATCGATATATTTGAGTTTCAATCCATTCTGTGCGCAAAAACTGCTAAGTATTTTTAGATACTTTCTAAAAGTAGCAATTACAAGAGCAGCATTAGAAGGAACTGTTTTTTCAAAATCCTCAATTTTCACATATTGAATAATCAGGTCATCGACAGTTATTTTGGGATAAAGTAAAGACAATTCCCATTTGAAATGTTCAAGAAGATCATTTTGAATTACGGAATTCTCATAAGGTAATCTAACCGAAAGGAAGCATTCATGAGGCAAAGTAAAAGAGACCAATTTGCTTTTCAATGGTCTTCTCACGACCAGCTCATTGAAGGCAGACTGAAGAAGAGTAATAATTTTCGTCTCTTTTGCATTCATATCAAGAATTTCGCTAAAATACTCTTCGTCAATATTTTCCAGTGTAAATTCTTCACCTGAATAATTAATTTCTACAAGCTGAAGTCTAGTAGAAGTGATATTAAGACCAATATGATTCTGAAAACCGGGCATAATGCTCTTCAATTTCTCCATTAAATTGCTAATAAAACAGCAGAGAATAAGTTATATGATGGGGTTATTCTCCAATAAAAATATATTTCTTAATTTTATCGAACTTAGCAGGACCAATACCTTTAACTTCTACTAGTTCATCGATAAGCTTAAATCCACCTTTTTTATCTCTTAATTCAATTATTTTCTGAGCAGTCTTTTGGCCAATTCCAGGCAAATTCATCAAGCCATTAATGTCAGCTTTATTCAAATTCAAGCTTTTTTCCTGGGGTAAATTTCCCTTTTTTACATGCTTTGGTGCTCTTAAATCAAGGACACTTTTCTTCAGATCTGAGTCTTTAGCAAAAGAATTGGAGCTATCATTTTCATCAAAAGAAAGGAAAAGACTATCGACCAAAGAATAATCGAAATTTTTCTGAACAATATTTTCTGACCTAAAATAACTTAATGCAAGGCCAAGGAGAAAAACTCCAAGCAGGAAAGCAAGTACCGTTAATTCTGTTTTTGTAAAACCTAAAAGATAAGCAATTTTCTTAAATTGCATAGTTTTACTCGTGCTGTAAATAATAAAAAGTAAAATCTACTGGGGACATGAAATACATGTTCCCAGCAGCACAAGACAAAATTATTATAAGCTATTCAAAAATAAAAGATTCAGTGAGACCTATCTCAGTTAGGCACTTTAATATTCGGCAGTCCAGAGAGTTCCTTTAAGAGGTCTTTCTCTTTTGAATTAACCTTAGTAGGGACATGAATATTAATTCTGACAAGTTCATCTCCTGCTCCATGGCGGTTAAGGTGCTGAATACCTTTTTCGCGCATTTTCAGAAATTTTCCAGGTTGAATACCAGGTTCAATTTTAAGTTTTGCCTTACCGTTAAGAGTAGGGACTTCAACTTCTGCCCCAAGTACAGCTTCAGGATAGCTAAGGAAAAGCTCATAGATCACATTATCGCCATCCCTTACAAAAAACTCATGTTGTTCTTCTTCAAAAACGACAATTATATTACCTGGCGTCCCGTTTCTTTTTCCCGCATTACCTTCACCTCTAATGGTCATATAACTTCCATGAGTAACACCAGCTGGGACATTAATTTTGATAGTAGCTTCCCCATAAACCCTTCCATCTCCGGAGCAATTTTTACATGGGTTATCAACAACGGTTCCCTCTCCTTCACAATTTGCGCAAGTAGTAATATTAACAAATTGTCCAAAGACAGATCTTGAAACGGTTCTCACCTCGCCAGTGCCATTACAAGCCGGACAGGTTTTTGTCGAAGTGCCACCTTTAGCTCCCGTACCGCTGCATATATCACATTTAAGGTGTTTCTTAATTTTAATTTTTTTTGTAACTCCAGAAGAGATCTCCTCTAGTGTCAGTTTTAACGTTACTTTTAGGTCGGATCCTGGGCTGCCCTGCCCTCTTCTTCTAGTTCTCTGCTGAGAGCCTGCGCCACCGAAAATATCGTCAAAAATAGAACCTCCGCCTCCGCCGAAAATATCAGAGAAGTGGGAGAAAATATCATTAATATTACTAAAACCTGAGAAGTCCTGACCACCACCTCTTAGGCCATTATGTCCATATCTATCGTATCTGGCTTTCTTTTCATCGTTGCTAAGGATCTCATAAGCCTCAGCAGCTTCTTTAAATTTTTCTTCAGCATTTTTATCATCAGGATTTCTATCGGGATGGTATTGCATAGCCAGTTTTCTATATGCCTTTTTAATATCGTCCTTCGAAGCGTTCCTATCTAATCCCAACACCTCGTAATAATCTCTTTTGTCCATTCGACTTTTACCTTCTTATGATTCAGTTTAATTTCAAGATAAGCTTTTTCAATTGACCCGAAAAACACATTTTACATTATTAAGCAAAGGCGACAAATTGTCGCCTCAATTTAATATTTTTTCACTTTTATTCTAACAAAAATCGATTTAGTGCACAGATAAATTTATGTTTAACATATTCTTAAGCCGCAGAGTTCTCATCACTAACGATAACTTTTGCGTGTCTAATTACTTTATCTTTATACATGTAGCCAGGTTCAACAACCTCAATAACAGTATGAGGAGCAACTCCCTGGACTGTTTGCTGTAAGAGAGCCTCATGGAAATTAAAATCGAAAGGCATTCCCTTAGCTTCAATTTTCTTTACGCCCTGCTCTTCAAGAACTTTACTGAACTTTGAGAATATCATATTCAGTCCGCTTGTAATGGTTTCAATATTACTTGACTCATTAATATGAGCCAAAGATCTCTCAAGGTCATCATAGACAGGCAAAACCTTGCTAATAAAAGATTCTGCAGCATATTTCAGGAAGTTCAGATGTTCGTTTTCAGTTCTTCTTTTATAGTTTTCAAATTCAGCTGCTTTTCGCAGAAGCCTGTCTTTTAATTCACTGACCTCATTAGTTAAAGAATCATTCTGTTGCTTTAATGCTTTATATTCAGGATTATCCTCTATATTAGCAGAAGCAGCAGGTTCTAACAATTCGTTTTCGACGCTTTGCTCATTTTGTTTCTTATTCTCAGTTTCAGCAGAATTTGTAGTATTTGATCCTCTTTCAATCTTTATCTCGTTACTTTCCTTGTCTTTTCCGTTCTTTTTTTCTTTATTGTTCATAATTTTTTCACTTCTCCTTTTCAAAATTTTAATTATCAGTTGAGACAATTTTTCGATATCTCAATTCAAAATGACAAAATCTATATGAATAAACAATTTTATTCTAAGTTAAGCGCAAAAAAGTCATCCTCTTTTCAGATACTCAGATAAGACTTCGGAGGCATAAGAAATAATAGCAATTACTTTAGAATATTGCATTCTCCGTGGGCCAACAACTCCGATTGTACCTGTTATATCACCCAAAGTATAATCTTTGGTAATAAGGCTATATTCGCTCAATTTTTCGGACTTATTTTCGCTTCCAATTCTAATAATAACATCATCATTAGAAGATTTTCTGTTATCGAGGATTTGAATAATGACATCTTTATCCTCAATAAGTTCGATTGCGCTCTGCAAAAGCTCATGGTTTTCAAATTCAGGTTGCTTAAGAATATTTTTGGCACCTGTAATAATAGCTTTTTCAGTTTTATTAGTATCTGCAAAAATTTTATCAGCCGAGTTCAGAAATATCCTAATAATCGGTCTATAGGCTTCACTCACGTCCTTAAATCTTTCACCGAAAGTCCTTTGGATTTCAGTGAGTTTTAACCCTGACAATCTCTCATTGATAAGATTTTGCATAGTAAGAATGTGATCGCCATTGACTTCAGCACTAAGCTCAAGAGTAATAGTCTTTATAAGACCTGACTTAATACTAACGACGACCAAAATACGGGATGAAGTAAGCTGCACGATCTGTAATTTTTCGAGTACACCGGCATCCAGATTTGGGAAAGTAACACAAGCCAATTGATTAGTAATACCGCTAATCAGGTTAGAAGTTACTCTAATAAGCTCATCAGTTTCATCAGTATACTGCTTCAATTCTCTAGCGATTACTTCCTTTTCCTCAAAGCTTAGTTGAGGAGGTTCCATAAGTGTATCGACAAAGAACCTATAGCCTTTATCAGTTGGGATACGTCCTGCGGAGGTATGTGGATGATCCAAATAACCGGCATCTTCCAGATCCGCCATAATATTACGAATGGTAGCAGGTGAAAGTCCTATAGCAAATTTCTTAGCAATATTCCTGGATCCTACCGGGTTTGCCGTCAGGACAAACTGGTGAATAATATTCCTAAGTATCGATTTTTCTCTATCACTTAATTCAACGGGTGCCATAGTTTCACGTCAAAAATGCCTTATTTATAAATTCTTACGGTCAAATATATTAAAAAATTCCCAATATTTCATTAGTTCGAACCTAACCCAATAGGGCCAGAAGAGATGGGGAATTTTGTTCATAGAACGAATATAAAACTCCGCATATATATTTAAACCAAATTTTTGATAATATTGATCCATAACAATCCAGAATTCAATATTGTTTTCAACTGGAAATTCAAATTGAATAAGAGCTTAATTTTAGGTAATTTAAAGGTTAATAATTAATCGAGGTTATTTTTGGAAGCAAACTATAAAGCAGCCGGTGTGGATATTCAGGCCGGAGATGAGACGGTCAAGAGAATAAAAAATCATGTAAAATCGACGTTTAACAAGAATGTTCTTATGGATATTGGACATTTTGGTGCCTTTTATGACCTAAATTTACCTGAATATAAGCATCCTGTTCTGGTCTCATCTGTCGATGGAGTCGGCACAAAGCTAAAAATTGCATTTCTGATGAAAAGCCATACGACAGTTGGGCAAGACCTTGTAAACCACTGTGTTAATGACATAGCTGTTTGCGGAGCAAAGCCACTGTTTTTCATGGATTATCTGGCATTTGGAAAGCTATATCCTGATGTTGCCGAAAAGATAATTGAAGGCTTTTCAATTGCTTGCCGTCAAAATGGTTGTGCTCTAATAGGAGGTGAGACTGCAGAGATGCCTGGGTTATACTCCAAAGATGAATATGATATGTCAGGAACCATTGTTGGTGTAGTTGATAAAGACAGAATAATAGACGGTAAAACAATAACAAAAGGTGATGTTCTTATTGGCTTTGAATCAAATGGCTTACATACCAATGGATATTCACTTGCAAGAAATATACTACTTGATAAATTCAGCGTTAACGATAGAATTGAAGGGTTTGAGAACTCACTGGGAGATGAACTCTTAAGGGTTCATAAATCCTATCTTAAACTAATAACCGAGCTGGCAGATAATATAAAAATAAAGGGTTTCTCACACATCACTGGTGGCGGTATTATAGGAAACACAAAAAGAATAATTCCAGAGGGTCTTAAATTAAAGGTAGATTGGAACAGCTGGGAAATGCCTGCTATCTTTAAGCTAATTCAGCAGACAGGGAATGTTTCCGACGAAGAGATGAGAGAAGTATTTAATATAGGCATAGGTCTTATTGCTGTTGTTGCTCCAAATGATGTTGAGAAAGTTTTAGAAATTGCAAATTCCATGAAAGAAAATGCAAGAGTAATTGGGAAAGTAGAGTAACTGACAAATAAACTTTCCAAATTTTCTGCAAAAAAAAGCTAACTACTCTAATTTTTTTAATAGGACAATACTTCCAGCGTATTGTCCTATTTTTATATCTGGTTACTCACCTAAAAACACACAAAGGTAAATATTTCCTGTAAAAATTCCTGGCAGAAATATTAAAGATAGAATCGTCTATGAAAAATTTCATTAAGGCATCCATAATTATTCGTCTTAATCTGTACTCCCCTTAAGCAAAGCAAATCTTCTACAAAGTATTCAAAAATTCAAGAAATTCCATAATTACTCCCCAAGCAGATCGCTTTATCTTTTGAAAAGCAGTTTTAGATCTTAGGGTTTTCAGGGAAAAAAAAGTTATTCTAAAAGACAATGAAAGTCTCTGGAACAATATTTGCGTTAAAGATTCAATTATGGGTTTAATATTTAATAATCTTCAGGAGTAAAGAATGGATTTAGTTAGAATAGCATTTTTGGAGACTTACAGTTTCGATGACAAATCCGGAATTATGGGAGCGATTTTAGTAACAGACCCGGACACAAAACCTCTGGAATTTAGAGTAACAGCGCCAATAAAACCAACAAGTTTTCAGAAAACACTATATGGAAACGTTCTTCACGAACATATTCTAGTTGAGCTAATAGCCTTACCTCTTTTAGGAGCAATAAAAGATGATATAGATCTAATTTTGGTTAGAGATCCACTTTTCTTAGGAATAAACAATAAACAGGGAGTCAGGGCTGTCAGGCTATTTAATGAAGATGAAGAACCTTCAAAGGCAAACAAATCCGATGAAGAGCCTTTTGCTCTTAGCGGAGACAGTGGAAAGATACTCATTGAAACCACCAGAAAATTTGCAAATGAATTACCAGAGATCCGGGAAAGACTAGGAAGCATTTCGACCTATAGAAATCTAATAGAACCTTTTGATCGCTTAAGGATAGCCTGCGAACAAGTTCATCTTCAGAAGGTTGATGAATAACAAGTATTGATGAAAAAACAGTATGATAAATGATCTTAGAGCAAAGTTAGCTTCCTCAATAAAGCCTTTGAGTATTCCGGACGATCTTGTCTGGAAGCGATGGTTAAAGCCTCCTTCGCACAGTACGCAGGTATTTCAGCTTGATCAACCTGGACTGCAGCAAAGTGAGCACTATGATCCCTGGATTGCACCAGCATTAACAGAGGCATGCGAATTTTACCTAAGAAGGGTCTCAATACTCCAAAGGAAATCCTTTGACAAGTTTTTACGAATTCAGCCTACAAAGCCGAAGCATTTTGCTTTAGTTCAACCAAAATCACATAGACTGTTTTTTAACCTCCCAGCAAGCAGGATTTCAGAAAAGCTTTTTCTAGATGGTGAGAAACAAGCCCTTGTCTTTACTGTTTTTAATTCAAAGACAAATGTTATTCCAACTGTAACAAAGAAGATAGAGATACCAGATCCGCAACATTCACAATCAGCTTACGAAACAATAATTCAATCCTTTATTGTAATAGAGAATCTTCTTCCTGCTGAATATGAGACAGTTATATACAGCACAGATCAATTTGACTGGATTTTTAAGAAATACGAAGCACTTTCAAGGTCAATAGATTTTTCATTTTCAACTGATAACAGTTTAATTGGAAAGCAAGTACTGGACTCTTATTTCCTAGAAAAACAATCGATAAGTAATGATCTTTTATCTTCCGGCACCGATACGGAAATTACAAAAGAAGAAGCTTTAAGAAAGTTCTTTTTCGGTATAACAAAAGTTTCTGAAGAGTTAATAGCAAAAGTACCGTCTACATACGACATTTCCCTACTTGATTTAGGCAGCTTTGATGTTTCGACCTATAAGTTAGAGCATGCAAGTTTTGACGAAGATTCTCCAAAGACCTATGAATATCCAATTGAGAAATTGGATTTGACAGAATTGGTAAAAGTACTTCGTCCATCTACGCAAGGACTACGCATAAGGGAAAATGGTTTCATGGGATTCCCTGTAAATTCTATAGAACAAGGAAGCGTTTCGAGAAACTTATTAAATCAAAATCTAAGCAATATCTTTGTACAGGAAAATGGCTCAATTGAGTTAGATATAAGTCGGAAAAGCTCTTCCCTACCATTTATTGGAAAGGAAACAATTCAGCGTTTTAATAAGGTCAAAATAAAATCTGAAGATCCGGAAAATATCCCAGCTCTTTGTCCCCCGCCGGACTATCAAGCCGATTTTACCGATGAACCGTCAAAAGGACTTTATGAATTTCAGATCCAGGGGGTTAATCTTCTAATAAATAATTCTTTTGCACTATTAGCAGATCAATCCGGGCTAGGTAAAACAGTACAGGCCGTGTCAGCACTAGGGCATCTGGTAAAAAGGAAAAAGATCAAGTCTGCACTTATAATCTGCAATCCATCAGATATTGGAAGAGATCGACATGAGTTAAACCGAACAATCCCTGATGGCTGGTTAGGTCACTTAGAGGTCTGGGCTCCTGAATTAAAAACTATTGTGCTAAGTTCAGACAAATCAGAAAGAATAAGACAGTGGAACGCTCAAGCCAACATCCATATAATTTCATATGAAAACCTCTTATTTGATGAAGCAGAAGAGACAATTGATTTTAGAAGGTTAAAGCAGTTTGACTGTATACTTCTAGACAATTATCTATCTTTCAGACTCACTTCATACCAAAGAGACAGAATATTTCAAAAACTAAGGCCCAAATACTTGTGGATACTTGATAATTCGCCTATTGAAGAATTTGAAAGCAATATAATTTCTTACTTTATCAATTTAGTCCCTCAGAACAAAGAAAAGAAATCACAGGAGAGCTCAGGGTCACTTACTGACTTTGCCATTGGAAGGTCAGCAAAGGATCTAAGTGAAAAATTTCCAAAGAGAGTTGTAAAGCACAGATGGTTCGACCTAAGCGAAGAGCAGTCAAGAGATTATAAGGTAGTACTTGAACAAGGGCAATTAAAACTCTATGGCTCAATTGAAAGGGGAAATCTTTTTGTCATAAGACCCCAAATCTTTACAATACTGCATGAACTAATGCAGGTATTGAATTTCCCTTCCAGTGGAAGTGCGAGCTCAAAGGTAAATACCCTGATTGAAGATGTCCAAAGAATATCTCAGCATGGTAAAAAGGCGGTAGTTTTCTCACAATATGAAAAATTCGGCTTAAAAAGACTTGAAGAGCTTTTCACCGAGCATAAAATCAACTTCGTAACATACCGGGCAGGAATGAATAATCTACAAACTGAGCAGGTTTGTAGAAGCTTCAGGATGAACAAAGAGACAACAATCTTTCTAGCTGATATAAAAGCAGTAAACAAGGAAATGGATCTTGGAGATTTTGATCAGATATTGCACTTTGATCAATGGTGGAATCCTATTACACTTTGGCTTGCTGAAGAGAGAATATGCAGCACTAATAGAAAACATGTATTAGTCCAGTATTTCCGCACTAGAGGCATAATTGAAGAAAAAATCTACGAAATACTTATGAAAAAGGGGGTCTTAAACAGGCTATTGATAGAGTCACTTTCGCAAAGTATCATCGCAGATATAATATCTACAGAAGAGTGGTTTGAACTCTTCGAGCTCAAGTTTGATAAGGCTGACATTTTAACTGAACAAGCCCCTGACTTTAATGATTCAATTGAATCAATAAAGGAATGTTCCAGCGAAAACTTTAAGAATTTAACTAGTAGTTTTCTATTGAAAACAGGGTTTGCACAGCTTAAGGAACTGGATTTTAATTCCATAAACAACATTACAACTCTAGAGGCTACAAAGCTTATAAACCAGAGGCAAGAGAAAGTATTAATTAGGCTTTACCATAATCATCTTGTAAAGGAGGCAGATATATTAGAATTCTTAGGATATTTTTCAAAGCAGAAACAATTTGCAAAAGGGGTCATAATTACTACAGGTGAATTTTCAACTGAATGCAGCAAATACAACACACTAAAGCTAAATTATTTAACTCTAATAGATAACACATTATTGAGCAGCTATCTGACCCAATTCAAAATAATGTGATTTTTGGCATTGTTATAATCCTTCTATTTACTCACTTTTTTATACTTACATACTTTTTGATCTTAGTACAGTTTGGTTAAAACAATTACTAGTTTCTTTTTTAAGAGTGACGATCAATATTAATCTATTTTCTAGAAAGAAGTATTGTGAAAAGATATGTGATAATCTTTGCGCTCACATGTTTTATTGCTTTTCTTAATGGATGTGATAAAGGCATAACGCCTGAACCTGAAGCTCTTCCCAAAGAAGCCGGATTTGGAGGCAGCATCATTTTTAAGGGCAACTGGCCTCAAGGGGTAACCAGGACCCACATTGTTGCATTTAGGACTCCCCTGCTTTCCTCAAAAGACTTCAACATACTTAATTTGGCTTTTGTCAGTGACAGCATTCCATATGGCACTCGACAGATAGTATATTCATCCTTAATAAATCCCATAGTTCCAATCAAAAATGGTGACTATGCTTATCTGGCAGTAGCACAATCAAAGACTCCAGCGCTCTCGCTTGAAAGAAAAGATTGGTACATAATAGGAGTATACTATATAAACAATGATACAACAAAGCCAGGTACGTTAAATATTCCGGAGAATACTTTCATACCAGATATTAATATTACTTGTGATTTCAATGATCCTCCCTCCCAGCCTCCCTTTTAGAGAGGTTATCAGTTTTATTGGAAAGGAAAAAGAAAACAACTAAAAACAAAGTAATAAAAAATGAAATATTTAATCATTATTCTTATAACAGTCAGCTTAAAAAGTAGTTTTGCGCAAAATGGAATTATTTATGGTACTGTAACAGATTATCAAGGGAATCCACTTGTAGGTGCAAATATAATACTGGGAAACACAGGTTTTGGTGCTTCAACTAATGAGAAAGGTATATACCAGATTGTAAGTATTCCTAATGGGACATATGAAATATCAGTATCTATGATAGGTTACAAAAAACTTGTTCGCAGCGATGTAAGAATAAATGATAACCCTGTAAAAGTTGATTTTAAGCTAGAAGAGATGAGTATACAATCAAAGCAGGTTGTTGTTACTGCAAGCAAATATGAGCAGCAGATCACAGAGCTTCCAGTGAGTGCTTCTGTAATTAATTCAAATGAATTATCAGAAAGAAACGTTTCAAGTCTCGATTATGCATTACGTTATGCACCAGGAATAATGATGAATTTGGATCAGGTTTCAATCAGAGGTTCAAGTGGTTACAGCAGAGGGGCAGGTACCCGAGTTCTTGTTGCCATAGATGGCATTCCAATTTATAGTGGAGATACAGGAGAAATAATCTGGGAAATTATTCCCGTTACTGAAATTGACCGTGTTGAAATAATCAAAGGCGCTGCAAGCTCGCTTTATGGCTCGACAGCCATTGGAGGAGTAATTAACGTCATAACAAGAAATATTTCCAACAAGGCATTTACATATTTAAGAGGCTCATATGGAATTTATGACAAGCCTTCATATTCTGTTTGGGATTGGTCTGGACAAAGGCGTCCTTTTAATATTTTTACGTTAACACATACAAACAAAATTGGGCGGTTTGGTTTTACTTTATCGTTTAGCAGGAATGAAAATTCAGGTTACAGGCAAGATGATTATTTTAAGAGGTTTTTAGGATATATAAAAGCAAATTTTGATTTTACTGATAATTCTTCTCTTACATTTCTAGCAAACTCAATGAATCAAACGCGTGGAAATTTTGTTTATTGGAAGGATTCTCAGCATGTGCTTCAGCCAAGAGATGCCGATCAGGGGCAAAGAGTTATATCGGGAAGATATATGTTTGGACTTATTTACAGGAATAAATTTAATTCTGCTTTATCCTACAATCTAAGGACAAGTTATTACTACACAGGATGGAGGGATGAGACATCAAGCAAAGACACTTCAAAGGCAGGGCTATTAAGGGGAGAGTTGCAGGTAAATTATAAGTCTAATGATAATCTCCTTCTTATTTCAGGGATAGAAACAAGTTTCGGAAAAGTCAGGTCGAACCTTTTTAGTAATCCGAAGTCATTTGCTTCAGGGATATATTTGCAGGGAGAATATAAGTTTAATTTTCCTCTAACATTAACTTTGGGAGGAAGATATGATTACTCGAAGCGCGAGACTTTGAATGGTGAGAGTTCAGTTTCCCCAAAATTCGGAATAAATTATAAATTAACTTCTTCAACAATAATAAGAGCTTCAGCAGGAAGAGGCTTCAGAGCACCTACGCTAGCAGAAACATTCACAAGTACAACTGCAGCAGGCATAAAAATCAAATCCAATCCAGCACTAAAAGCCGAGAGCAACTTATCTTTAGAGGCAGGAATAAACCAGAGCTTTGGGAATCTCTTCAATCTGGACCTAGCTATGTTTCAGAATGAATATTATGACTTTATTGAGCCGGAAGTCGACACAAAAGACGGACAAGTTTTCTTTGGTAACGTTACACGAGCGCGTATACAAGGTATAGAAACAGGATTAAACATTAGCTTAATACCTGAGGTTCTCACATTTCATAGCGATTATACGTATCTATGGGCACGTGATATTGAAAAACATGAGCCACTAAAATACAGGCCAAGGCACCTTCTTTATTCAGGACTAAGTTATACAATATCCCCACTAGAATTGGGACTAGATTTCAGGACATGGAGTAAAATCGAAAGGCTAGATAATGAATTAGTCGATCTTGGGCTTGTAAAGGATGGGGATAAAAGAGTTGCAGTTTACGTTCTGGATATAAATGCTTCCTATAGTTTAATTGATTTGGGACTCCCGGGAAGAATCATTGCAAATATTAACAATGCTTTAAATTATAATTATATAGAAATAATAGGAAATCTTTCACCTATTAGGAATTATTCAGTCAGCTTAGAATTTACCTTTTAATCATCTACTATTTATTTATTTTTACATACCTTTGTTTCCAAAGAAATCTTTATTTTTGTAGATGTTTTTAACAATTAATGATAAATAAAATGTTTGTAGATACACACGCCCACCTGTTTTATCCCAATTTTAATGGGGATATTGATGAAGTTCTTAGCCGTTCAAAGGAAGCCGGAGTAGATTATATACTAGTTCCTGGAACAGATCTAGCAAGTTCTGCGCGGGCAGTCGAGCTAGCTGAGAAGTATGATTTTATATATGCTGCTGTCGGAATTCATCCACAAGATACAAAAGAGTGGAATGATTCACTTCTAGATAATATTGAAGAATTGGCAAAGCACCCAAAAGTTGTAGCCATAGGCGAAATTGGACTTGATTATTATTATGATTTTTCGCCAAAAGAAAAACAGATAGATGCCCTTGACAGTCAGATTATTTTAGCATTAAAATTAAACCTGCCAATAATCATACACAACCGGGAAGCTGATGAAGATATAATGAGGATATTAAGGACATATAAAGGCACCTGTCTTAAGGGCCAGATGCATTGCTTTTCCGGGTCACTTGCAGATGCAAAAGAATTAGTTGAGCTTGGACATATGATCTCTTTTACAGGAAATATAACTTTCCAAAAATCAGATAATCTGCGCAATATTCTGAAGAATATACAGACTGAAGACCTTCTTCTTGAGACAGATTCCCCATACATGACCCCTATACCTTACAGGGGAAAAAGAAACGAACCATCATATATCAGACTTGTTGCAGAAAAGATCTCTGAGATTCAGAATCTCCCAATAGAAACAGTTGCTAATTCAACTTCATATAACGCATTTAAACTGTTTGGAATAGGCTCAAAAAATGGGATTAGCTATACCTATAAAATAGGAAACGCATTATATATTAATACAACAAACAGATGTGATGCCGATTGTACTTTCTGTGACCGCAAAGGTGATGCAGTAATAAAGGGATATAACCTTAAAATGTCAAAATCCGAGGAGCCGCCTGCTACAACATATATCAAAGAAATTGGAGATCCAAAGCAGTATAGTGAAGTTGTCTTTTGCGGATATGGAGAGCCCACAATTAGGTGGGATATAGTAAAAGAAGTTGCCAATTATGTTAAGAATAATGGTGGCAAAACAAGAATGAACACTAACGGTCATGGTAATTTCATAAATAAACGTGATATTACTCCAGAGTTCAAGAATTTGATTGATACAGTATCAATAAGTCTAAATTCATTCGATCCTGAACAATATGCAAAACTAATGAGAGTAGATCCAAAACTTCATGCAGAAATGCTTGATTTTGCAAGAAAAGCAAAGCAGTATACAAACGTTGTTATGACTGTGGTTGGAATGAGCTCAATTGATACAGAAAAAGCAAAACAATTTGTAGAAAACGAACTTGGAGTTTCCTTTAGGACAAGGCCATATTTTTAGTAGTTTTGATGATAAACTATTTTAAGGTACCATTGCAGAACAAAGATAAAGCATTCTGCAATGGTACGAAAAAATGGAAATAAAAATAGACTAATTCCGATTTTTCTTTAAAAAGTCATTCCACACATAAAATCCAAGTCTTAGAAAATTATTATGAAAAACCTACTTAACCTTCTCTTTATCACAATTTTTTCCCTTAATCTATTTGCTCAGAACAAAATCAAAGATCAAATTTCCATTTTATTGGAAGATAGTCTCTTCAAATCTTCAATGGCTGCTATTGAGGTCTATGATCTGAGTAAAAAGGAAACATTATTTGAAAAGAACTCTGAGCTACTGCTTCATCCTGCTTCGAATATGAAAATATTGACTACTTCGGCAGGATTGTATTTCCTCGGTCCAGATTATAACTTTGAGACGGCACTGTTTCATACTGGACAGATAAGACGATCTACGCTTAAAGGCAGCTTATATATTTTAGGAGGTGGAGATCCAGATTTTACTACAGGAGATCTTGATTCCTTAATACTTAGTTTAAAGAGGCAAGGCATAAAAAAGATAACAGGGAATATTTATGCAGATCTAAGCTTTACAGACTCTTTATTTTGGGGGAAAGGATGGATGTGGGATGATGATCCCTCGACAGATGCGCCTTACCTATCGGCACTAAATATAAATAAAAATTCTGTCATTACAATTGCAGAACCTGGGGAAAATGGCAAGAAAGCAAAAGTAAAGACTATTCCAGAGAGCAAATTTTTCAAAATAATAAATCATTCTGTTACTGTTTCAGATAAAAGTCTTTCAAGTTTTGATATGCAGAGAAACTGGATAAGTCGAAGAAATGCCATAGTTGCAAAAGGCAACTTTTATTCTGGTTCTGAGCCAGAGGCAATTCAGATGAATGTTTATAATCCAGCACAATACTTTCTTACACTTTTTACGGAAAAGTTAAGGGAAAATAAAATAAGCTTTCATGGGAAATTGAAAATTTCCTCTGTTCCGACCGATACGACAAGGCTTTATACTTTTAAAAGGCCATATAGTAATGTTATTATGGGGCTGAATAAAAACAGCGACAATTTAAGTGCAGAGATGGTCTTAAGAGCACTTTCAGTAAAATATTTTGGCAGACCAGCAAATGCTGATAATGGAATAAAGATTGTAGATTCTTTAATTACACTTTCTGGTCTTGATTATAAATCCTACAGAATTGTAGATGGTTCTGGAGTTTCGCATTATAATCTAATAAATGCTCATCTTCTGCTAAACGTTTTAAGATTTATATATCAGAATAGACCTGAATTATTTAACATCCTGTATAACTCTTTTCCTGTAGCAGGTGTAGATGGAACCTTAAGAGAACGGATGAAAAGTGGTAATGCTTTCAGTAATGTTCATGCCAAAACAGGAACTATCAGTGGAGTAAGCTGCCTGTCTGGATATGCAAAATCAAAAAGTGGTCATCTTCTAGCCTTTTCCTTAATGTTTCAGAACTATGCAGGAAGTTCCTCCAGAGCAGTAAAGATTCAAAATGATATATGCCAGATCCTTTCTGAATATGAATAGAAAAAAATATGAATAAAAAAAAAGCGGAGCTTTTTTATAAGAAATACTTGGTAAAAATATTATTAACAAGAGCTGGTGATTCAAAGCGGTACTTGTTGTAATAATTTTTTATCAAGATAGATTTATAAGAAAGCCCCGTTTTAATAAAATGTATACTTATAGGAGCAGTTATTTAATCATTAACATTTTTCTACTGAAGCTGTAATTACCAGATTGCAGTTTGTAAATATAAATTCCTGAACTTACAGGCTGTTCAAGATTATTCTTTCCATCCCACACTACAGCCTTATGACCAGGCGTTTGAACTTCATTGACAAGAGTCCTAACTTCCCTACCGTCAATAGAAAATATTTTTAATAATACATGAACTTCAGATGGTATATCATATCGTATTTCAGTTGAGGGATTAAATGGATTAGGGAAATTCTGTGTAAGTGAATATTGCTTTGGAGTTTCCAAAGAGGCAGAGACAGAACTAATAATATTAGTAGGATATAATCTATATTCTTTACTAAAAAGGACAAGATCTGGTACATCCTGATTTAGGACTTTACATACATACTTACCAGAGGCAGCTGAGTCGGAAGCCTTTAACTGCAAATACTGTGAATCGGCATTAAGCAACTCAACACCTTCTCTCATCCACTTATATTTATTTTTGGTACCTCCAACATTAACATATAAAGTTATAAAGGCATCTGTCTTAAGATTAGTATCAGCCTTTATTGCAACACTGTCCTGAGGTGAATAATAGAAATGAAGATTGGTCTTTTTCATTACAGGTTCCAGGTCTTCGAAAGTAAGCCTATTACTCTGCACAGTAAGGTCGGCCAGGATTTTATTATTCGAAAAATCAGGGAGATTCTCAAGGAAGTTATTTTCAAGGAAAACCCATTTTAATTTTAGAAGCCTTGAGAACAAATCATTTTTTATATATTTGAGCTGATTCCCTCTTAAGGATATCATATTAAGGTTTTCCAGCTTACCTATCTGAGCAGGTAATGAATCAGAAAAGAAATTTCTCTCAAGGTCAAGTTCAGAAAGTCCTTTTAGATCAACAATATTTTCAGGCAATGAATCTAAATAATTATGTTGAAGTTTTAATTTTTCTAAACTGCTTAAATTTCCAATAGATTTTGGAAGTGCTAAAATCTTATTATAAACAGCATTCAGACTTTTGAGATTCTTAAGATAGCCAATTTCTTCAGGGAAAGATGAAATTAAATTATAACTCAGATCAAGATTATTAAGGCTAATAAGATTTCCCAATTCTGCAGGAACTGATCGTAACTGATTTCCACTAAGCTGCAAGTCTTTAATAAATTTTAATTTTTCTATTTCGCCTGGGATTGAGCTTATCATATTCCCATTTAAGTATAAAATTGTAAGGCTATCCAGAGTAAATAATTCAACAGGAATATTTCTTATTGGATTATCACTAAAATAAAGTTCCTTTAAGGCTTTTAACTTCGAAATTGCCAATGGAATCTCAACAAAGTTATTGCCGCTTAGATTAAGTGATGAGAGCCTTAAGAGACTTGCAAATGACTCAGGAAGTGAAACCAAATCATTATAACTAGCATCCAGAAAACTTAGTTTAGTTAACTTTTCAAGAGAATCAGGAAGTACCAAAATTAGATTCTTTGAGATATCAACTTTCTCTAATTCGTGTAAAGCTGACAGAGAGACTGGTAATTGTTTTATTTGGTTACTTCTCAAAAACAGATTTTTCAGTTTAGATAATTTTCCAATTTCCTCAGGAATATAAGTTACAAAGTTATAATTCAAATTTATTTCAACAAGAGCTGTTAGTTGCCCAATAGATGACGGGATAGAATCGCGAAGATTATTACCTGCACCAAATTGAAGCCCAACAACTCTGTTATTTTCAACAACGACACCATACCATTTTGAGACTGGGGCTGCAGTAAGCCAATTATCATGATTTTTCCACGACTGTCCATTTGATAAATGAAAAAAACTAACAAGAGCAAGTGAATCCTGTGCAATTACCTGTGGAAATATAAATGTCTGATTAGCAGAAAAAAATAAAGATAAACAAAATAGTAAAATTAATTTTTTCAAAAATATCATCCCTTCCCTTATTAAAAAAATAACAGGCCTTACAATTTCGATGCGGTCTGTCGCGTCATGAATTTAAGCCATTAATGTTCAAGCTGAAAGGGCAAAAACAAAGTACTTGATCAAAACAAAAAAATATGCTTATATGTCTACATTACTTCCAATCCCCCAAAAGTTTTCTAGTAAGGATTATCTGTGCTAAATGATAGGCATTATGATCGGCAATTAATAAAATCTCTCTGAGGTAAGTTCTTCCCTCGCCACCAGGAATCTGGCTAGTAAGATCAATTGTTTTATTTTCTACCAGCTTAATAACCTCCTGAAAGTCTCTATAAAAACTTCTTACAGACTTATCCCATTTTTCCTGTGTAGCCTCATCTGTTGGTTTTGGCCAATATTCATCTGGCCAGGAAGGCGACTTCCAGCTAGTATCAAGTGTATATCTGAGAATGTCTTCCTGGGTAATCCGCATATGTTCAAACAATTCCCACAAAGTATGTCCTTCATTTTCAGGGCGTTTATTTATCAGATTGTGTTTAACGCCCCTAATTGCATTTTCGATTCCAACGTGGGCTTGTTCTTCTTTTAACAGATTGATTAGTTCCTTTCTTAAAACCTCATTATCCATAATATTCTCCTTCGGAATTCTTAACAAACAGTTAACACATCAAAAAATAATTATAGCAATCCAGGTAAATATAAAATCAAGTTCAACAAAAGCATCGAGTAGATAGCCTGAGATTATTCCTCTCTTTACTACATAATAAATATCAATGGACATAAATGCAAAAGCACTACATAAGGAAAATGTAATAATTTCTGGCACAAAAGTATTTCTTATTGCTGCAACTATAAGACCTACACCTATAGAAGAGGCTAATGCGCCAACAGTCTTCACAAGCTATATATCCGTCTTAGGTCCTGTTACCAGCTGAAAGGTCCGAATACTCAAAATGGGCCATATGCCAGTAACAAAGAAATAAGTGCCCAGTACAAATAGTAAATATTTTCCCATAAAATAATATTTGATAATAATTATTAACTTAACAGGTAAAAACAAATGGAGTTTAAGGAAATACTTCTTAGATAGAGAAGCTCATTTTAGAGAAAAAAGGTCTTCTCTTAGAAAGAAAGACTTGTCAATAGGATTAGGAGAAAAAGGGACCTTAAAGAAGGTCCTAAAGGAAAAGAAAGACAAGTGGAAGTGTAACAAATGAAAGAATAAGTCCCAGGCCAGTCATTGAGGCCATCATTTCCGGTTCCAGATCCGCTGCAATAGCCAAAGCACCTGCAGTAATCATTGGTCCCATACCTGCTTCGAAAATCGAAACATTTACTGCCTGACCTTTAGCTCCCAAAAGTCCACAGAGTAAAATTGCAAAAAATGGAGCAATTAATAACTTAATTGCAAGTCCAGAGGCAATAGGAATAAAACCAGAACTAGATATTTTTAGTTTAATCTGCAGTCCGACTGCAAACATGACTGCAGGGACAAGAGTTGAGGCCAACATTTCCAGTACTTTAACTGCATAAGGAGGAAAGGCAACTCCCCTAAGTAACAGTGCAGCTATCAGAGCAATAAATGGAGGGAATGTAAAGACCTTTTTAGCAATCATATTTATGGTAGGTTTACCTTTCCCGCTATAGATAGCCAAAATTGCAGAGCCATAGGTAGAAAGAGCAAGAAAGCTTCCGAACTGATCGTATAAAATGGCATAAGGGACATGGCTCTCACCAAAGTAAGCCTTTACCATTGGAATTCCTAGAAAAGATGTATTTCCAAGAGGGACGATTAATAGTAATCCCCCAATTATACTTCTATTCCAAGAAAATACTTTGCCCAGTATTAGTATGATAGCAACAGAAATAGCAATCATTATCCAAGGCAGTATAAGGGGAATTAAAACATCGGTTGAAAAGGTAAGTTTTGGTATATTTATAAGAACCAATGCCGGAAGAGAAATATAAATTACAAATAAATTAAGAGTAAGCGCAGAATCTTTGGGGAATAAATTCAGATAACCGAAAACAACGCCAAGAAGAAGAAGCAAGAAAATAAGGATAAAATTTTCCATTATGATTTTAAGTTATTGAAATGTAAAAAAATAATTTCATTTGATGGCAAACAATTGAAATCTTGTTTTAAGAAAATAATTACGTATCATTAGACTAATTCACCGACTCTTTTCCAATAATCTTTTCGAATTAAGGAGGAAGCTTTTGGATCAGTATTTACCTGAATAACAGATATACCCTCATTTATATTCAAAGAATTAGAAAACGCCATACGGAAATGCTCCCAGCTAGAAACCACCTCGAAATTGCCATTATAAGCTTTAACAAAATGAGAAAAATCGATATTTAGCGGAGTTGAAAAATAGTCCTCGAAAATCTCTTCACATTTTGTAATTGGAAGCATTTGAAAAATTCCTCCACCGTTGTTGTTTACAAGTACAACAGTAAGAGGTATAGAATACTTTAGAGAAGCTAGTAAGCCATTAAGGTCATAATAAAATGCCAAATCGCCAGTAATCAAAACTGTTTTTTTCGATAGGCCAAAAGATATTCCCAAAGCGGTTGAAGTGATACCATCGATTCCGCTTGCACCGCGATTATGAAAGATCTGGATATGTTTATTTATTTTTTGAGCAAAGTAATCCAGATCTCTAACAGGCATACTGTTTGAGATCATAAGGGCAGAATTCTCAGGGATAAGTTTAATTACCTCAGTAATTATTCTACCTTCAAATGGGAATTGTGCTTCTTCAATAATTTCGTTTTTTAGTTTTTCAGCCAATAGTTCAGCTTTAGTAAACTTGTCAAGCCAACTGCTCTCAGTCTGCGCAATAAAACCGTTGTGTTTTAATCTAGAGACAATATTAACACAAAAAGATTCTGGTTTCATCTTCAAGACTGCCCTAGCTTTATTAAAGGGATCAAACCATTGTCCATATTCATCAACAATAAAAAATGGCGCATCCATATTTCCAAAGAACTCCTCCATAGCTTTTGAAGTACACATTCTTCCGAATTGGATTACTAATTCAGGCTGCATAGTACTCATAAAACTATCAGAGCGGAAATATCCTTCAAAATTAGATAATATATTTGTTTTGGGGAGATGGTTAAATCTTAAGTTTGATGTACCATCGGCAATAATTGGGTAATTAAGCATCGTGGCCAGAATATTTACTTTTTCAGCAAATGAGTCCTGATAAATCCCTGGTCCTACAACAATAAGTCCGCGTGCATTACTTTTACAGGAAGAATAAATCTCATCAAAAATATTCTCATTTTCTTTAGAAGAAACTGGTTCATAATTATGATTTGAACTTCTGAAAATCTGCGTTTTAAGACAATTAGAAAAATCCATCAAATTCTCTTCGATCTCATCTGTAAAAGAGGAAGGTTCAAAAGGTTTACGAAACGGGAAATTAATATGAACTGGACCTCTGTTATCTTTTGAACTGTCAAGAACGGCTTTTTCAGCGAGCCGACAGATAAATTCCAACCGCTCAGAGTTTGGCTCTGGCAGTCCAGCATTAACAAACCAGCGGATATGATTTTTGTAAATATTATCCTGAAAAATCGTCTGATTTGCGCCTTTGCCGATTAGTTCAGGAGGTCTATCAGCAGTGCACACAATCAATGGTATTCGTTGCTGATAAGCCTCAATAATGGCAGGGTAAAATTCAGCAACAGCTGTCCCTGAGGTACAGACTAATACAACAGGAGAGTCGGAAGCTCTTGCCAGGCCAAGAGCAAAAAAACCGCTTGAGCGCTCATCGACAAGAATAAAAGATTTAATTTTTTTATTGTTTGCGAAAGCTATTGTAAGAGGTGTATTTCTTGAGCCTGGTGAAATACAGGCATATTTTACTCCAAGATTAGAAAGCTTATTTACAAAAGTTTCGGTCCAAAGTATATTCCGATTAATTTTTATTTTCATTTTTTGTTAGCATTTTCAAATAAGGAAAAAATTGGTTTTAATTTTAATTCAGTCTCCTGAAACTCAATAGCAGGATTAGAGCCATCGACAATACCGCCCCCTGCAAAGATAAACAATTTTTTACCTTTCAAAAGAGCTGAGCGAATTGCGACGCTGAATTCAGCTTCAGCATCGAAATTAAACCAGCCAATTATTCCGGAATATAATCCCCGGGGATAATCCTCCAGTTTTTTTATTGTATCTAGTGCTTCAGTTTTGGGAATGCCACAAACAGCAGGTGTAGGGTGCAGGTTCTCAAGGATGGGAAACATCTTTTGAACCGATTTAAGCTTGGCCTTAACTGGTGTCCAAAGGTGCTGAATATTGTTTAGTTTTTTAATTTTAGGAGATTCCTCATAATAGACTTCGTCAGCAAGGCTAGAGAACTGCTTAATAATGTAATCTTTAACAGCAGCGTGCTCAATTAAGTCTTTTATACTATTTTGAAGATCTTTCGCATATTTAAGATCTTCAGTTTCATCGTTTCCCCTTGGAGCCGATCCAGCAAGAGCGTCTGCTTCAATCCATCCGGAACTTAGTTTAATAAGTTTTTCGGGAGAAGCTCCAAAAAAGGAAGACTTTCCAGAATGAAATAGAAACAAATAACATTCAGGATATTTCTGGTGAAGATGTTCAATAATATGTGAAATATCGGGCTCCCATTTTAATTCGATCTCAACTTTTCTAGAAAGGACAACTTTTTTTACCTTATCAAATTCAATCTCATTAATTGCTTTTTTTACAGCCTCCATCCATTTTTTCTTATCCTTTTGACTATTACCAGAAATAGAACTGACAGGAGGAAGGGTATTTGTTTGCTCAGATGTTTTTTTAGCCATTTTAGAGAGCTGAGAGATACGATAATTAAAATCGCTTATCAGTTTTTCCTGTGAGGCTTTAGGAGAGATCAGAAAATTGTAAATAATTTTTATTTCAAGGTCTTTCCCAGTAATAAGGATATGCGGAATAAACCAATTTGAATCATAATAGTTTTCCCAAAGTCCCTTCTCCCCCTCGGAAGAAAACTTCATTGCTCCCACAAAAAGTGGGAAACTCACTTGACCAAAATCATTCCAATTGTTAATAAAATTAGCTTTAAGTTGTCTTATTTTTTTCTCTATCAGAGCAAATCTTCCAATTCCGGGCTCAGTAATGGATAGCAAATCTCCCAAAGCTGCAATAAAAAATCTTTCAGAAGGTTTTTCCCAGTAAAAAGACTTTTCGAATTCATTTGTTAAAAAATTTAACTCTTTAACAGGTAATGAGTTTTCCGGAGAAAATGCAAAGCTTGCAATTGTATTAGGTTGGGAAACTTTAGGTAAAGCTTTAATAATAAATTCACTAAATTTTTGTATTGAAATTATATCCAATTTTCGCTTTTATTTATTAAACAAATATTTAATGGTAAAAAAAGTTTTCTTTTAATACATAAAATAAAGAATACAATAAAAAAATTCTAAGAATTCTTCTTAAATAGTGAAATTTGAATGGAATAACAGATAATTAGGCAGAAAGAGTTCAAAAATAAGACACAAAGAAAAAGTTTATCTATTACTTTGCGTTTGAAGTCACAAAAAAAACGAAGGGATTGCCTGAAAAAGGAATAGGCTTTAGACTTTTCAGAAATTTCAGGACTAAAATAATTAAGGAAAAATAATTATATTTAGTGTACCCATCAATTAGCAAAGAAAAGTCATTTGGATCTACAAAAAATACAAATTGGAACAAAAGTATATAGTTACACGCTCAGGATCAGTAAGAGAGCAAGTTATATGAGGTTGCAAGTCAGTTCTGAAAAGGGACTCGAATTAATTATCCCGTATGGAGTATCAATGCGGGATGCAGAGGAGTTCCTTAATTCGAGGAAAGATTGGATTGCCAAATATATAGACAGATATACAAAAAGTCAGCATGTATATATGTATATGGGATCAAAGCTTGAAATAGACCATCAATATGATCTTTTTGTAAAGAGGCATAGGATAGAACTAGAGGGAAACAAGCTAAAGATACTTAGTCCTTCAGAAAGAAAGGTTCCTTTAATAAATCTTTTTACGACCTGGTTAAAATTAAAGGCAGAGAGATATATTCCTGAAAGAGTAGAACATATTGCAGAAAAATATGGATTCAAGTATAACAAAATTACAATAAGGGATCAAAAAACAAGGTGGGGTAGTTGCTCAAGAGCGGGTAATCTTTCCTTTAATTTTAAGCTAATGATTTATGACAAAGAGATAATTGACTACGTGATTGTTCATGAGCTATGTCATCTCAAAGAACTAAATCATTCAATTAGATTCTGGCGTCATGTGGAAAAAATTATGCCTAATTACAAAATACTTAGGAAGGAATTAAAGAAAATAATCTGATTTTGCAAGAAATATATGGTGAAGTTATGGATATGAAGACTAAACATGCTATAAGTTTATGGGAAAAACTTTTCCAGGCCTACGAGATTTATCGTAAAGCACAGGTAAAGACAGTATTTGAACACAAGTTGACAGCTCCGCAATATAGTGTTCTGGAAGTACTTTTTAATTCAGGGCCAATGCCTTTAAAGAAGATTGGTGAAAGGTTATATGTAAGCGGAGCAAACATTACCTGTGTAATTGATAATCTGGAAAAAGAAGAGCTTGTAAGAAGGGTCCCTTCCTCACAGGATAGAAGAATTATCATTGCAGAATTAACGATGAAAGGCAAAGAAAAGATCGAAAAACTTTTTCCACTGCAGGCCCAGAACATCTTAAAAATTACGGAAACCCTAAGTAAAGAAGAGCAGGAACAACTATTAAGGCTTCTTGATAAGTTAGATACTAATAGTCCAAAAGTTGTTGACCAACAGGGTAATTAAATACCCTGTAGGTCATAATAGTTTAGTTTGCCTTAAAGACAAGTGACATCCATTCGTTCATTTGACTTTTATCCATAAGTCTCAGTCCAAGGCTACTATATTTTTTCAGAATGTCATCGTAATCAGTATGCAGGAGTCCAGAGAGAATAAGCAATCCATTTTCGCCTAAATGGTTCCGGATATCCTGTGCAATATCGATAAGTATATGCTTATTAATGTTTGCAAGTACTAACTGGAAATCTTTTTTAGAAACATCCTTTATTTCACCGAGCATAATCTTAACCTTGTCAGAGACGGAATTCTGTTGAGCGTTTTCTATTCCATTATCATAGCACCATTCATCATTATCAATTGCAATAGCATCTTTAGCTCCTAGCTTAACAGCAGCAATAGCGAGGACACCGGTGCCAGTACCCACATCCAGTACAGATACTCCAGGGGTTATGTGTTTTTCAATCATTAAAAGCATCAGCTTTGTTGTTTCGTGTTCACCTGTTCCGAAAGACATTTTGGGGTCAATAGTTAAAATGATCTGTCCAGGTTTTTCTTCATATTCTCTAAAACTTGGTTTTATTACAATTCTATCCGAGACTTCGATTACGTTAAGAGATTTTTCCCATTCCTCATTCCAGTTCTTATCTTCAAAAATATTTTCTTCGATACTATAACCAATAATGATTTTCTGTTGTAAAAGGTTATTTAGGACCTCCTCTACGTTTTTCTTTAGCACCTTGTTTTCCTCGACTGCAAAAACCTTCAGAAGAGGTTCATCTTCTGTGATGCCGGCTATATCTAAATTCCACAGTACACCGCTTACCAATTCCGGGACAAATGGCTCGGTTCTAATAACAAATTCTCTAAAATTCTTCATTCTAAAGTCCTATTTTTCTCTATATATAATATTTTACATGATACAAATAATACTAATGCAAAAGAAACAGCCTTATCTTAGAGTGAAAAGACAAAGTCAAAGCACTAACTTTAAGCTGAGGGTTTTGAAAATTCCAGCGAATAAATCAGCTGAGATAGAACATTACCGACCTGCTGAAGCATATCTTTGCTTATATTTTCCATAGTATCATTATGTGTATGCCAGTAATTTCTCCTTGGATTAGGCGTAGAGGCTCCAACAAGGTCAATATCAATAATATCGACAGTAGAAAGTCCTGCTTCATTTAAGGGAAGGTGATCATCCTGTATCTGATTTCCCTCTACGTCATTAAAAGCAGTGGAGTTTACCTTTTTGGCTAGATTCCAGATCATATTTGTAACATCGGGGGCGTAAAGCATTGAAAGTCCCTCTTTTGCAAAGACAGCCTCTTTATCACCGACAAGGTCAAGTAAAATGCCAAAAGCCGGGCGATAGTCAGATGATTTCTGTGCTGCAAAGTATTTCGATCCAAGGAAGTAATTCCCTATATCTCCCTCTTTTCCATAGTCTTCCCCATCAAAGAAAACGAGGTCAATACCATAGTTAACAGGATTACTCTTAAGCATACGTGCTATTTCAAGTAGAATGCCAGCACCGCTAGCTCCATCGTTGGCCCCTGGAATGGGCTGATTTTTTTTAGCAGGGTCTTTATCCTGCTCAGCTCTTGGGCGGCAATCCCAATGGGCGCTAATAAAAATTCTATTAGTTGCTTTTGGATTAAACTTTGCAATAACATTAGTAAGATTTAGCTGTTCGTTATTATAGCCCTGATATGTAAAGTTTTGCAAAACAACGGTATCGGCATATTTTTTCAGCTCAAGTGTAAAAAAGCTCAAAGCCGCCTGATGGGCAAGAGAATTAGGATTTCTAGGGCCAAAAGAAACCTGCTTTGAAACCATTTGGTATGCATTTCCTCCATCAAAAGGAGCAACCTTAGGCTGGTCTTTAAGGTGATAAAGAGGTTCTGTTTTCGGAGTCTCCTCCTTTTTGCAAGATATGAAACCAAAAGTCATGGCTATTACTAATATAATTAAAGAATATTTCATATAATTACTTGATTATTTTTCGTAATTTATTTCAAATTGTAAAGATAAGTAATTCTATTCAATTCAGTAAGTGTATAAGTTAATAAAATCGCTTTGGTGCATGGTTTTAAGAAAAATTACTGTAGAAATGAACAAATAAGCAGAAAATGTAAAGTAATAAAATAATGGAAAGAATAATTAAGGATCTGGAATTTTCTGCAAGACGGCTTGAACCTGATATCATAGAGAGGAAAAAGCTTTTAGGCAAAGTAATTGGATACTGCCAAGAGTTTTTAAATGATCTACCAAATCTTCCTTCATATCATTTCACAGAAGACAAAGGGAGAGACATCAACAACTGGCCAATTGTTGATGAGCCAGGAGAAATAGACAATCTTTTAAATTTGATAAAAACTAATGTTGACAGTCCGGGGCTAAATCCAGCCTCAGGAAGGCATCTTGGATACATACCAGGAGGAGGTATATTTCATTCTGCATTAGGTGATTTTATGGCAGACATTACTAACAGGTATGCGGGAGTATTCTTTGCTTCTCCAGGAGCTGTCAGAATGGAAAACATGCTTACTAATTGGATGGCAAGTATAGTTGGATATCCTGAAACTGCTGGCGGAAATCTAACATCAGGAGGCAGCATAGCAAACCTTATTGGAATTGTAACTGCCAGGGATGCCCATTCAATAAAGGCAAGAGATATAGAAAAAACTGTTGTTTATATGACAGCGCAGGCGCATCATTCAATTGATAAAGCCCTGCGCATTGGCGGATTAAATGAATGCATAAGAAGATTAATTCCACTTGATAATTCTTTTAGAATGAAACCAGAGGAGTTAGAAAGAGCAATTATAAAGGATAGAAACTCAGGTCTTAATCCCTGGCTTATTGTTGCATCTGCAGGAACAACAGACGTAGGAGCAGTAGACCCAATTGTAGAAATTGGACAGATTTCAAGAAAACATAATCTCTGGCTACATTTGGATGCAGCTTATGGAGGGTTCTTTATACTGTGCCCTTCAGGAAAGGAAGTATTAAAGGGACTTGATAAGAGTGATACAATAATCATGGATCCGCACAAAAGCTTATTTCTACCATATGGTTCAGGAGCAATAATTGTTAAGGACAAGTTGAAACTACTAGAATCTCACCATTATTCAGCTAATTATATGCAGGATACAGAAGCTTCAAGGGAGGAATTTGCACCAGGGGATCTTTCTCCTGAGCTATCCAAACATTTTCGTGGGTTACGTCTCTGGCTGCCATTAAAGCTTCTTGGTTTAAGACCATTCAGAGACGCTCTGGAAGAAAAGATTCAATTAAGCAGGTATTTCTATAGAGAGATTTCTAAACTAAGTGGCTTTGAATTAGGCCCCTTTCCCGAGCTATCTGTCGTAACGTTCAGATACAAGCCCAAAAGTGGAGATATAAATAAATTTAACAAAGCCCTTTTAAATGAGATTCAAAAGGGGGAAAGAGTATTTATCTCATCGACTAAACTTAAAAATAAATTCACATTAAGGCTTGCTGTAGTTTCTTTCAGGACACATCTTGACACAATTGATGAGCTAATCGAAATACTAAAGGAAAAAGTCGCCTTTTTAACAAAATGACATCTTTTATTAAAAATGCATAAAAAAAAATCCACAAACTTAATAGATAGTTCAACCTGATTGGGAAATTTGAATGAATATTTTTTTATCAAATAATATTAAAATAAACATAGAGTCTATAGGAGACCGAAATTCAAATGCTAAAAATGTCCCTGTAATCTTTCTTCATGGGTTCTCAGGATCATCAAACGAATGGCTCCCTTTGCTAAAAAGACTCCCAGAAGAGATCTATTCCTTAGCCATAGATCTAATTGGACATGGGAAAAGCTGCTGCCCCGAAGAGAAAGAATGCTATTCGAGCATGTCAATTGTTCATCAGCTAGATGAAATTTTCAGTCAACTAAACTTAAAAAAAGTAATTTTAGTTGGTTATTCGATGGGAGGAAGAGCTGCATTAAGCTATTCAGTAGCTTACCCGGAAAAGGTAAAATGCTTGGTTCTCGAAAGTGCTACACCTGGTATAATAGATGAATCTGAAAGAGAAGAGCGCATAAGAAGCGATGAAAGACTAGCGCAGTTTATTTTAGATCACAAGATGGAAGAATTTGTAGATTATTGGATGAATATTCCCTTATTTGCTTCACAAAAAAGACTAACCTCTGAAGAGTTAAGAAACCAAAAGGAGAGGAAATTAAACAACAGTCCAATAGGTCTAGCCAATTCTTTGAGAGGGTTTTCTACAGGGAAGATGCCGCAACTTTGGACAAGGTTGGCAGATATAAATTTTCGAACACTGCTGATAACAGGGATTCTGGACAAGAAATTCACACAAATTAATGCTCGCATAGCAAAAGAGATAAAACACTCAGATCACATAATTGTTAAAGGTGCAGGACACAATATACATTTAGAAAGACCAGAAGTTTTCTTAAATTTGTTAGTTGAGTTTTTTAAGAAAATCCAATAGAAGTTTTGTTTTATAGATATTATCCAAAAAGAGAAAAGGGACGAAATGAAATATAGCTGGAAAATTGCAAAACAATACCAGGATATCATCTACGAAAAGATGGACGGTATAGCCAGGATAACAATAAACCGACCAGAAGTAAGAAATGCATTCAGACCTGAAACTGTAATGGAGATGTATGATGCATTTTTGGATGCAAGAGAAGACCCAGAGACAGGTGTTATTTTACTTACAGGAAAAGGTCCCGCAAAGGATGGTAAATATGCTTTTTGTTCAGGTGGAGATCAGAGAATACGAGGAGATCAGGGATATGTAGGGAAAGATGGCATTCCAAGACTTAATGTGCTTGATCTGCAAAAACTTATAAGAAGCATACCGAAGGCAGTCATAGCATTGGTTGCAGGATATGCAATTGGCGGAGGTCATGTTCTTCATGTAGTTTGTGATCTTACAATTGCTGCAGATAATGCAATTTTTGGGCAGACTGGGCCCAAAGTTGGTAGTTTTGATGGCGGATTTGGAGCCAGTTATCTAGCCAGGTTAGTTGGACAGAAAAGAGCAAGAGAAATATGGTACCTATGCAGACAATATAATGCACAGGAAGCTTATGAGATGGGGTTAATAAATAAAATAGTTCCTGTTGAGCAGCTTGAAGAAGAAGGGGTCAATTGGGCCAAAGAAATACTGGAGAAAAGTCCATTAGCTATCAGATTGTTGAAGAGTTCATTTAATGCAGAGCTAGACGGACAACAGGGTATTCAAGAACTTGCAGGTAACGCTACGCTATTATATTACATGAGTGAAGAAGCACAAGAAGGGAAAAAAGCATATCTAGAAAAAAGGAAACCTGAATTCAAGAAATTTCCAAGGTTACCCTGATATAAATCTGATTAGTGCTTTTTGCTATGTTTTAACAAAATTTTGAGAGAAATGATAGAAGAAAAGGAAAACAAACCAAACAAACTTCACAGTTGGGTTTTGGCAAGCAGGCCCAAGACTTTACCAGCGGCAATTGTACCTGTAATAGTTGGAACTGCACTGGCCTGTTTTGAAGGTAAAATGCAACCTATAGCTGCAATTGTAGCACTGATATGTTCACTTCTCATACAGATTGGGACAAACTTTGTAAATGACCTCTACGATTTTCTTGCTGGAGCCGACAAAAAAGAACGATCAGGCCCTTTAAGGGTTTTAGCATCGGGTCTTATTTCAGTAAAGGAAATGAAATTTGGAATCTTTATTACATTTGCTTTAGCATTTTTGCTTGGGTTGTATCTAGTATACCTAGGAGGAATATACATATTAATAATAGGAATTCTTTCAATCCTTGCTGGCCTGGCATATACAGCAGGTCCATATCCACTTGCCTATCATGGGCTTGGTGATATCTTTGTTTTTATATTTTTTGGCGTTGTAGGAACTGTTGGTACATATTACGTTCAGACATTAAGAGTAAGCTTTCTTTCAATTCTTGCATCTGTTCCTGTTGGAGCACTAATTACAAATATTCTTGTGATCAATAACTATAGAGATACAGATGAAGATAGGACTGTTGGGAAAAACACAACAGCTGTAATATTCGGAAAAAGATTTGCCCGTTTTCAATATATAATTTTATTGACTTTAAGCTATCTAATTCCACTCGTAGTTTATATAAATTTCATACCTGCCATTTGGGTACTGCTGCCTCTTCTTACTCTTCCAATTGCAGTAAAGCTAGTAAAAATGCTATTTTCTTTTGAAGGGAAACAACTTAACAAAACACTGGAATTAACAGCAAAGCTTTCGGCAATCTATGGCTTTTTGTTTGCACTCGGCATTTTATTATGAAAGTAACAGGCTGTGAGTATATCAACTATGAGCTAAAACTAAAGAAACCATTTCAGAGTTCAAGGGAAAGGATTTCTGAAAGAAAAGGTTTTATTGTCAAATTATATTCTGGGGCTCTTGAAGCTCAAGGAGATGTCTCTCCCTTTCCTGAACTAGGTTCAGAGAGTTTACTGGCAGCTGAGAATATGTTAAAAAAAATAAAAGATTCCTTTTCTCATTATGACGGTATCTTTAACGATGTAAGTGATATTGGAAAAGCGCTAAAAAAAATAAGCTTTAGCTTTCCTGCAGTAAGGCATGGAATTGAGCAAGCCCTTTTAAGTTTACTTGCAAAAGAAAAAGAGGCAACTTTTCCTACTTTGCTAAAAAAAGTCGCGGCACATAAAGTATTTGTTAATTCAGTAATTGGGCTTTGTAAGGCTAAGGATATCCAAAGTGAAGTAGAAAGATGTATTAATGCAGGATATGAAACAATAAAGCTAAAAGCAGGAAGAGAAAACTTCGCCGATGAAATAGAGTGTATAAAGTTAGCAAGAACAACTGCAGGAGATAAAGCAAAGATAAGAATTGATGCTAATTGTAAATGGGAGCTTAAAGAAGCAATTAAAAAGTTAGAGCAATTGGAACCATATAACATTGAATATGCAGAACAACCCGTTTGCTCTAAAGAAGATATGATAGAGTTATCTAAATACAGTAATATTCCAATTGCTGCAGATGAATCGATAAAAACAGTTAACGACGCTTCAGAATTTATAAAAAAATGTACCTGCCCGGTTTTAATACTTAAACCAATGATACTTGGTGGGATATTAAACACAATAAAGATAATTGAAAAAGCCCAGAAGAATAACATAAAAATTATAGTTTCCTCATCATTTGAATCCCATTTAGGATGGCGGTCTGCTCTGTTTTTGGCATCAATTCTTAAAGATAATAATGCTCATGGCCTTGGAACAAGCGAGTATTTCTCTGAGGCAGAAGGCAGGCTCCCAATTACAAATGGCAAAATAGTTATAGACAGTCCTAATTATTTCATAAGTTGATATGCATTTCAAAATATTAAATAAAAGTATTGATATTCCTTTTGACCAGCCGGCAATTATTTCAGAAAAAGAAAGCATTTCGTATGAGCAGTTAAAAAAAGAAATAAACCACCTGTCATGTCATCTATACTCCATTGGTTTAAGAAGAGGATCTCATGTTTCAATTTTATGCGAAAACAATGCAGACTTCATAATTCTGATACTTTCATTGTGGGAAATAGGAGCCGTACCCATCCCTATGAATATCAGGCTTCTAGATGAAGAAATTGAAAAACTAATTGAACATTCAAACTCCGAGTACCTTTTTATTCATAAAAAATTAGACGAAAGGTTAAAAGGAAAGGATAAAAGGATCGTTTTTCCTCTAGAGATATGCACAGATACTCCTTCCATATCTAGTAATAATTTCGAAATAGAGGATACTGCACTAATACTCTACACATCCGGCACAACCGGTACACCCAAAGGAGTAATGCTAAGCTTTAATAATCTAATTAGCAGTGCTGTTTCTGCAGACCACATAATAAATCATACACTAAAGGATAGATGGTTAGCTAGCCTTCCATTTTACCACATAGGCGGATTTTCAATTCCAATCAGGACTTTTCTTTATGGAGCCACAGTTCTGATTGCTGATTCAGTTAAGGTAGAGTCTATCCTAGGGATTCTAAATAAATTAAAGCCCACACTAGCATCATTTGTGTCTACAACTCTAAAACAATTGCTAGAAAAAAGTATAAGACCAAATCCTGAGCTCAGGCTAGTTTTACTTGGCGGCGGACCGATAGATGATGAACTTGCATCCCGGGCAATAAAGACGGGGTGGCAAATTATTAAGGTATATGGTTCAACCGAGACATCCTCACTAGTGACTGCAATAAATATCAATAAAGAACCCTTAAAGGTTTCATCTGCAGGAAGAGTTCTGCCAGGAAATAAAGTGCTCATATTAGGAGAAAACGATACCCCCCTTCCCCCAAGCCGCACAGGAGAAGTGCTAATAAGCGGAGGGTCAATAATGAAAGGATATTGGAAGAATCCAGAATTAACCGAATCAAAACGGAAATTCGGCAACTTCTACTGTTCAGGGGACATTGGCTTCATAGATGAAGATGGATTATTGTATATTGAATCCAGAAGAACTGATCTTATTGTTTCAGGGGGAGAAAACATTAATCCACTAGAGGTGGAAGGGACTATTCTTAAATGCCCTGGAATAAAGGAAGTATGTGTTTTTCCTCAAAAGGATGGGCATTGGGGACAATCGGTAACTGCAGCTGTGGTAAAGGCAGAAAATTGCCAGTTAAGTGAAGAGGAAATAAAAAGTTTTTTAAGGGAAAGAATTTCAAACTTTAAGATTCCAAAGAAGATATTTTTTGTAGATGAGCTTCCAAAGACATCTTTGGGCAAACTAAGGCGAGATTTAATTCGCCAGAAGTTTTCTATATAGAAATATGGTCATTCAAATATTTTCTAAAATCTACCGGAATGGGTATTTTTTTCCAGGAACTTTTTTGCACAAAAACATGCACTGTCTTTACGCGAAGGTATTCCTCCCTGCTCTCGTTATTAAAAAACACACAGGTCAATTCAAATGAACTCTCCTTCAACTTTGAGACCTCAAGTGAAGCCTTAAGAGTTGAATCAGGCAATATGGGTTTGAAAAAATCTGCCTCTGAATGTATTATTGGCACAACAAAAGAATCATTATTAAAGTAGCCTTTACTTAGTGGACTAGCCTTAACAAATTGCTCATAAACACCATGGGCTAACTTAAAAGCATTAGCAAAAAACATAATTCCAGCCGGATCTGCATCATAGAACTTAATATCGACAAAAGTGTTAAACATTTTTCTTCTAAAACCTCCCAGATAAAAATGCTGTCAAAAAATTCTTTTTAAAGTTACCCAAAGTTAATAGACTTAATGTGAAATATTTGCAAGAATAATTTATCGATTATCTAAAAGGAACACAACAGTTATATAAATACTCACAAAAGTTCCAGGCACAACATAATGTTATATCTTTTCGATAAGTTAATGGCATCTTTTATGCACTAAAAATTCGGCAATATTGTTTACTTTTTTCATTAAATTTGCAGAAACTTTTGAGTATTTTAATTGTAATAAGTAGAAATTATTGATTAATGGAATAATGAAGATTAGAAAAATATTAGGATATATCCTGCTGACTGCAATAATTACTTTCCAAACACTTGCAGCTCAGGAAAAAGAATTTGAAATAAAATATACATATTATGACAATGGGAAAGTAAAGACAGAAGGTGTTTATCATTTCGGGAAACGTGAAGGAAACTATAGAGAGTATTATCCAAACGGCCAGCTTTGGAAATTATGGTATTTTCATGAAGACAAAGAAGACGGTGTATCCAAATGGTACCTGGAGAATGGTCACCTTAGTATGGAGTGGTATTATTCAAATGGGAAACTTGAAGGGACATCCAAATGGTATTACGAATCAGGGCAACTATGGGCTGAGCCAAATTATGTAAATAATATTCAGGAAGGTATAACCAAGACTTATTACCGTAGTGGCAGCATTATGGGACTATGGAACTATCGTGATAATCAGTTAAATGGGCTTTCAAAGACTTTTTTTGATGGCGGTGGTGTTGAAGTCGAGAAATATTATGTTGACGGTAAACTTGAAGGTGTAAGTAAGACCTACTTTGAAAATGGTAAAATTGCACTTGAAGCCAACTATAAGAACGATAAACTTGATGGCACTTCAAAACTATTTTACATAGATGGATCTCTGAAAGTCGTGGATACTTATCAAAATGGACAGATAATAAAACGTGTTAGATATGGAATTGATAAGAAATTCGATAAAGTTGAAGAGAGCTTTAAGGACTATTATGACAATGGGACATTGAAATCCGAAATAAGTTTTAAAGATGGGGTAAAGAATGGTCCTGAGAAAATTTACTACAATAGTGGATACATAAAAAGCGACTTTAACTATAAAGACGGGAAGCTTGATGGAATATGCAAAACATATTTTGATAGCGGATATGTTGCAAGTATCACAGAATATGAAAACAATATTAAGAAAGGTAAGGAATTAGAATTCAACCGCGAAGGAAACACAATTGCAGAATGGAATTATATTCGCGGAGGAGTACTAAATGGCGCAGCCAAGACATTCTATCCTAACGGGAAACTTAAATCCGAGACAAATTATTCAGAAGGTCTTTTAGATGGCAAATCTCGCGGATATTATGAAAATGGGAAGTTAAGCTATGAAGAGAATTACAAATCAGGGCATCTTGATGGCTTAAAAACCTGGTATTTTGAAAACGGCGAGATTTCACAGTATACGTATTATAAGCTTGACTTGCTAAACGGTCTTTATATCACTTATTATCAAAACGGATTTGTAAAAAGTGAAGCAAAATACGAAAATGGGAAACTAGTAAGCCAAAAAGTATATGATGAAAAGGGTAAAATTTCCAATAATTAAGCGATGAAAAAAATCCCTATTTTCAAGTTCTAATTTTCAACTTTCGTTTTTTTAGCCTTGTTTTTTTAGTCTTATTTTTTTCTTAAAAATAGCTCAATAAAATCGCTGCCAAAGGCCAGTGAAGGAGTTTGTGTTCCTGGTTTTACAAGCCCTTGAGAGATCCTGAAGGCAGCTTCTGCAGCACCAAATGCCGTAATATTGTATCCATCGGGTAATTGAAGTACTCTCTCAATGACAGTTCCTTTTTGATTTTGCACCATACCCCAGAAATAAGTCACAGAATTTTGTCTTTGGCGATCATTAGGATCAGTTAAAAAGCTATTGATAAAAAAGATCACCATTTTTTTGATCAGCTTAATTGAAAGAAGCCATTCAATTAGACCAGCTGTCACTTTTAAGATCTTTTTTACCCAAGACGTTAATGCCATATAAACTTCTATATCGTCAATTTCAGTTGAAAAGTAAGCATTAAAGACATCAGCCCACTGTACTGCAATACTATCAGAATGAAAATCCCCAAAATCAATTATTCTTGAAATAGACGCAGTGAAGAGGTATTCATTAGAATTGGGAGAAATTTAGCAAAAAGATGCCGGCCTTAAAGAATGGAATAAATTCTCGACAGACAATTTATCCCATTCTTACTTAAGCCGGCCATTTTATTTAAGATGAAGTAATTTAATATTACTTAAATAAATCAAATCTAGTTACTTTAGAAATCTGCTTATTAGAAATCCGCGCCCAGTGAAAAATAATATCTAGGTTCTGAGAATGAGTTGAGGTTATACTGCCATGCTACATCAAATCTCAGGAGGAAATAAAGGAAGAACATTCTGGCTCCAAATCCTGTACCTGCAAGCAGATCCTGTGTTTTTGTATATCCTGCATCTCTATTGAAGAACTTAAGACTTTTGTTATTTGTCCAGGCAGAACCCATATCCAAAAATGCGACGCCCAAGATATTTTGAAACAATATGGGTATTGGTCCAGTAACAAGATATCTAATCAAAGGCATTCTAAGTTCAAGGTTCATAAGAGCATATTTAGTACCAATTTGCTCAGCATAATTATAACCTCGAAGGGGTAAAGCCGGTGTCAAGAAAGCGAAATCCGAGGCATTATTTATTGGTATATCTCCTGTTGAGAAGGTTCTATTTATCCAGTTATCGGTACCACCAATAAAGAACCTTTGGGGGTTGGCACCACCAGAATAACCACCAGAAACTCTAAAGACGAAGGAATTATCATACCAGAAGCGGTTGTAGTTTCTATAATCCCATGTAACAGAATAGAAACTTAAGTTTCTACCATCCAGATTTCCCTTTAGAGGATTACCAAAGAGAGTAAAGTTATACCTAGTTCCATCAATCGGAGAAGTATATCCCCAAAGGACATTATCATGTACAAAGCTCACCGACGGAATCAGATAGCTTATTTTTTCCGAAGGTTCATCCGGGTTATCCAGATTCTCAGATGAAACATTTATCCAGCTAAAGGTACCATCTACACGGTAAAACTTGTTAAGAGGGAAGCTTGCTGAAAAGATAGCCCCATAGTTTCTAAATCTAAAGAGATTGGATTCAAAATCATTTCGAGTCAGATAAACGAATCTAGCTGTATGGAAACCTTCAATACCGTAATGAGTTCTGTTAGCAAGATAATAATAAGCCAGTCCATAATCGCTATTTTTAAGATCTATCTGTAAGCTAGTAACTCCAACGATACGGTGGTTTCCAAGAACATCACTGAAGGAGAGAACCGTTGTACCCAAGAGACCGTACAATGTACTATATCCAGCATTTGCATATACAAGGTCAGGAGAAAAACTAACCTTGTATTTGTTCACGTAAAAGTTCCCGTTTTTATCCAAATTATTTTTGGGGTCAAATTCCGAAAGTCTACTCTTACTAGAATCGTTATTTACCAGATCTGTCTGCCCGCCAAACACATAGCGACTATAATCGCTTTTTGTAGTATCAGTCGATTTATTTACATCAACAAATTGTCCAGTAAAGATCTTCGAGTGAATTTGGTCATTAGATGTATCCTTTGGGGTTTCAACCTGAGCTACAGTTGCAGTCCCAGAAGGGAAAAGTTCCTTCTCAGGGTGCTGTAGTTTTGAGATATAAACCGTAGGTTCTAATTGTTTCTTGTTTGTTTTTGGCTCGAAAGGATTATTCATCAGGAAAATATTGTAAGCCTGATCATAATAAGAGCTAAAGACAAGTTTCTTTCCATCTGCAGAACTAGAGAGTTGGTAAATTCCATTCAAAGAATTAGTAATAGGCTCTGCATCAAGTGAAATCATTTGACTTTTCTGCAATGAATCCAGTTTAGATAGGTCCACTTTTGCTTTATAAATGTTATTAATACCATTCATATCAGAAATAAAGAGTAGTTCTTTTCCATCCGGAGAAAAGATTGGAGAGGAGACCAGGCCGGACTGAAAGTTCGACAGTCTGCTAATTTTTTTAGTATCAATATTTATAGTATAAAGATTCGTAGCATGGTAATTCGTCTTAGCGATTCTAAAGGTATCTCTTAAAGCGCTAGCATCTGTAAACTGTCCCCTATCCGAAACAAATACAACTGTCTTATTATCCGGGGCCCAGCTAGGAGATAAATCAGTAAAGACGTCATTGGTCAAATTCGAAAGCTGTTTAGAATCCATATTGTAAAGGTAAATATCAGATTCAGTACCATCATGCCCAATAAAAACAAGAAGTTTACCATCTGGAGAAAACTTAATGGAAGAAATTCCATCTAGCTTGATTGGAAGAGTTTCCCTGTCTTCGGATTCTACATCAATAATATAAGCAACATCATAGCCACTGCTTTTTGCGGTCAGTACGATTTTCTTTCCATCTGGGGACCAACAAAGTCCGGGATACAAAATATTGAGTTGTTCAAAAGCATTACTTCTATTACCCTGGACAAGTCTTTTAATTACCTTTCCATCAATTGCGCTAATAATATAAACATCAAAAAAGAAGTCCTTGTTAGTAATAAAGGCAACTTTATCTCCTTGTGGAGAAATTACTGGTGTAACATTATATGAGGCGTCAAAATCCTTTTTTTTATCTGTTAATTTTTTAGCAAACTGATCCGGATCATCTCTTGTAGCAATATCAGGCCAATACATTTTTTTCAGGTCTTTTTTCCATCTTTCGTTAAGTTCTTCATAGTTAAGACCAACCGAGGCTTTTATGGCTTCTTCCAGATCGCCCATTCCCCTGGTTTTATTAACAATCTCGCTAATCTTCTCTTTCCCATATTTCTGAGAGATATAATAAAAAAGTGATTGACCGGCACGGTATGCATAGTACCCACTTATTCTTTGAAGGTCGGGTAAATATTCATTTATAATAGCATCTCTAATAAACATGTCAGTATTGATATCCCAGCCCAAAGACTGATATTCTGCCATACCTTCATTAAACCAGGAAGGGAGTTGGATTTGAATATTCTTTGAAATTATATTCTGGAAAGAGCCTCCATAGAACATATCATTAATAACGGCATGAGATAATTCGTGATGAATTACGTGGCGGAAGTTACTATAAGATCCATCAAATGGGAGAACTACTCTATTCTTAAACAATTCCGTAAAGCCACCTATTCCCTCGTCAAGATATTCATCAGTAACATTAGTTTCCTGAAAATCATTTAGCGATTTATATAGGATAATACTAATTCTGTTATTAATGGAATACCTAAAACTGTTTTGAAGGGAGACTAAGGCATCTTCGGAAGCCTGAGCACAGAATTCTGCAATTTTTTCCCCACCATTTGGGAAATAAATATCAAAATGCTTTGTCTGAATATAATACCAGGTAAAGTCTTTGTATTGCACCTTATTTTGGCCGAACTGGACATCCTGAGCGAACATGGAGCCTGCTGCCGCGGCAAAAAGAAGAGCAAAAATTAAATAGATTTTCTTAATCATATCATGCTCAAGTAAAATTATATTTTTTAGGTTTACAAAATTTAGACACAGGAAACTTAGAAAAGGTTTCTAAATAATTAACAGTCGAGGAGCAAGCTTTAGTTCTAATCTATTATGAAAAAATCGATTTCTCTTTTTTCCAAATCGACGCGGATCAATCTTACGTTAATTTTATCTCCCAAGCGATACACTTTATGATTGCGTCTACCAACTAAAGAATATTTTTTCTCATCGTAAATGTAATAATCGTCCTCCATATCTTTTAATCTTACCAAGCCTTCGGCCAGACTCTGTGTCAGCTCTACAAATATCCCAAAATTGGTAATTCCTGAGATAACGCCATGAAAATCCTCACCAACATGGTTTTGAAGAAATTCAGCCTGTTTAAGCTTAACAGAAAGTCTTTCGGCACTAACGGCACTTCTTTCAGTAGCCGAAGTATGCTCACACATCTCCTCCAATTCATGATATGTATAAAAGTTAGTGCCACTATTTTCTATATAATGAAATAACAGACGATGTGCAATTAAATCTGGATATCTTCTTATAGGTGAAGTAAAATGAGAATAATACTTAAACCCAAGTCCATAGTGTCCAATATTATCTGGAGAATAAATGGCCTTAGCCATAGACCTAATAGCTATCTCATTAATAAGAGTTTCTTCCTCTGTTCCCTTAACACTATCCAAAAGTTTCTGAAACTGTTTTGATTTATTTGCCGAATGTGGATCAAAAGAATAGCCAAGAGATTTAACGAAGCTAGCGAATTCTGAAATTTTCTGTTCGTCGGGTAAGTCATGGATCCTATAGACAAAAGGAAGTGGTTCTTTTTTCCTTGAACTTCCAACATGTTTAGCAACAATTTGATTTGCAAGGAGCATAAACTCCTCGATAAGCATATGACTTTCTTTAACTTCTTTTTTCTCAATACTTATGGGGACACCATTTTCGCCTAGAACGAATCTAACCTCAGGCGTAATGAAATTAATACTTCCCTTACTCATCCTTTTTTTTCTAAGCATAATAGCGATCTTGTTAAGGAGAGTCAATTCTTCCCAAAAATCGCCGTATTTGTTATCAATTATTTCCTGTGCCTGGTCATAGCTAAATCTTCTTTTGCTATTAATTACAGATTTTTTAATCTGGTAGTTTTCCACTTTGCCAAGTGGGGTAAGTTCTGCCAGTACGGAATAAGTCAATCTATCTTCGAAGGGGACTAATGAACAAACGCCATTTGAAAGTTTCTCAGGCAACATAGGAATAACTTTTCCAACGAAATAGACACTATTACCTCTTAAGTATGCTTCCTGGTCAATAATAGATTCATCTTTGACATAATGGCTAACATCAGCAATATGGATTCCAATCAAATAGTTACCATTAGGAAGAATTTCAACCGAAACAGCATCATCAAAATCTTTAGCATCTTCGGGATCGATTGTAAAAATAATCTTATCTCTTAGATCAAGCCTATTATTCAATTCCTCAGAAGTAAGCTGAAAGTCAATCTCTTCGGCTTCCTTAAGAGCACCTCTTGAAAAGACATATGGGAGATTAAATTCCCTAGCAAGAGAAGAAATTTCAGCATCATATGAGCCAGCTTTACCGAGGATCTCTTTTACTTTTCCTTCAGGATTTAATTGAGGGTTGTCCCATTTTATCTCGCCAAGGACAACTTTATCACCATTTTTTGCCCCTTTTAGGTTAACTTTTGAGACATAAATATCACGGTGAATCTCAGGCTCGTCAGGTTTAAGAAAATAAAAGGAATTAGATTTTTCAAGAGTTCCGACAATTTCCTCTCTACCGCGCTTAAGAACGTTAATAATCTGTCCTTCAGCATTTTTCCCCTTACTTTTAGCAAACAGCGAGACTTCGACCTCATCACCATTAAATGCTGTGCCCAAATTTTTAGCAGCAATGAAAACATCTTTCATCCCGCTATTTTTCATTAGGACAAAGCCATAACCTCCCTCAGTAATGCTCAAGGTTCCGATGAGTTTTCCATTAGCTTTAGAGTTGTAACGAAATCTTTTACCAATCCTGGAAAGGAAGTTCTCTTCGGTCAGATCATGAAGCATAGCTTTAAGAGCGGCATATTCATAATCATCATCAATGCCAAGATACTTTGCAATTTCATTAGCTTTGAGACTTTTTCCGGAGTTGTTTTTGAAGAATGCTTTTATTTTCTTTTTCATTTAGAATATAAATTTATAACGTAGACCAAGTTCATTCATTTTTTCATTTATTCCTGTAGTTTCTAAAATCTGGTCTTTTCTTTCGAAACGGAGGAAGAATTTATCGCCAAAAGGAAATTCAAATTTAATATTAGCTTTTGAAACGTCTTGCAGAGTTTCTGTGGTTCCACCAATTGAATACTTAACACTTTCAATTTTTCCACTTATTCCAACACGAGTCTGACCATTCCTCTGTTGATCAATCTCAACATCCTGAACTGCATCGCCAATATAAGAATTAGCAAGACTAGAGATGAGGCCACTGATAATTGGGGTAGCATACTGTGCATACTGAGCGACAGTTCCGGCTTGATCTTTCTGATCCTGTGCTGTGAGTTCATTAGCGAATCTGCCTGAAATAATAAAAGACAGAGCATCTGCAGCACCATATTCGGGAGAAGGGATATCGTTCTTAATATTTTCGTCACCCACATAAACAACAAAGTTTTGTGTACTTGAGGCAAGATTTTGTCCTAATTCTTTAACCGAACCTTTAAGAGGAAGTCTGACTTCGACTTTTTTTTCTTCAGAAGAAGAACTACTACTACTGCCACCGCCCTCAGTGCCACCATTTGAGCGGCCTGTAGTGGATATATGTTTTCCGGTATATGTTGCAACTATATCTAATCTGGGGTCTGTAAGATCACTTTCAAAGAAAATCTTTCCCTGAGCATCAAAGGACTTAATAAATGCGAGGTTTGAACCCTCTTCGAGATTAAATTCACCTTGCGCTAAGCCAGTATTATTAACAATTATCTCGCCATCCAGGATTGCAGTAAGCTGAGAACTGACCTCAGGGCTAATTACAACAACAACAGTAGTAGGATCATTTTTGTCTATTCTTAAGCGGACATTATAATCGAAACTAGTTTCCTTTGAAGATTTAGCCCTAGAAACTATAGAAGAGTTCTTTGAAAGAGCAAGCATCTGGTTAAATTCATCCAGCTTTTTATCTACTTTAGATGAATCTACAATATAATTATATATGATATCCTGTTTCTTAGAAGCATAGGAAGATTGAGGTGGAGTAAAAGTAATATTAGTGTTTTTTAGTAAAACCGTACCATCGAAACTACTTTGTCCATCTTCATAACTAAAATTCCAATCTCCGTCAGATTGAATGATCATTCTACCAGAAAGAGGGATATTACCTGTTTTGACTGTAGAACTTAAAAGAGCAAGATCTCCACCTAAAGTCATGTTAATTGTTTTAAGTTCTGTACCAGCAAAGTTAATTTTTCCGCTACCACTGAGTGTACCTTTATAGTCAGTTCCACCGGCATTATGCAATGCAACATTATCGACTGTAACAGTTTGGTCAGCAAGACTAACGGCCAAATCCAATGAATAAGGGAGTCCATTTTGTCTAGAAACAAATGAAGCATTATTTAAGCCAAGTTTGCCACTATAATTCAGTTTGTCAAATGTTCCTGATAAATTTAAGTCAGCTGTCATTTTCCCTTTTAGGTCACTAATCTGAGGAACAAGGTCAGATACTGTAGAGAGTTCAAAATTATCTGATTTAAGAGAAAAGCTAACCGGTTGGCCCACAATCATTCTATCCTGGACCCCTATAAAGCCAAGGTCAACAGGTATACTACCTGTAGCACTAAGCAGTGGTTTTAACTTGTTCATAGCAGGGTCAAGGAATTCTAAATTTGCTTTAAGTAGTTTATTGGCATAATCCAGATCACATTGCAGATTCCCAAGCAAGGTTTTTCCTGCAGTCAAATTATTAGCATTAAACTCAACCTTTATTAAAGGTTTATCCATCCAACCATCGGCAGTTGCTGTAAGGTTAATTAAACCGTTAATGTCAGTTTTAGATTTAATCAAATCCTTTATCTGAGCTATATCAAGGTTCTGGACTTGTAGTTTCAGATCCTTTAGCATTCCGCTGCCAAGAATTTTCCCTAAAAGATTAATGCGTGAATTATTTCTTATAAGGGAGAATTTCTTTATTTCAAATTCATCTTTGGAATAAAGTCCAACCAAAGAGCTATCATTTACCCACTGTATATCGTTATAATCGACAAAAAACTTGTTTATGGCGAACTCGAACTGGTTCCTTGTCATATCTGCATGACCTGCAAGTTGAGCACGCAGTGTTGTATCCATATCCGATGCAAGGTTAAAATCCAATATATTTTTCTTTAGATTCATCTGCACCAGTATATTCTTAAGATCACTTCCTGAGAATACCCTATCAGTAGCTAATCTCAAATTAGCACTAACATTGCTAAAATCTACTTCATTATTTGAACGAGTTACGTCAAAGTTAAAACCAAGATTAGAGACATAGACCAAATTATTATTAGTATAAAGTTTTAAGTACTTCATATTAATATCACTAGAGACACTGAAGCCATTTTTATCGTTAGTAATCTTACCGCCAAAAGTGCCATCCATATCAATCTTATTAATACCAGTAAATGCAGATATTAGTTTGAAATCTTTGATCTTAAGGTCGAAAACAACATTCATGTTTTCGTTAATAATATTTGGAATTCTGGTTTTATCAAGCTTTAACTGTACTTCAAATTCTTTTGCTTTTAGCGAGTCGTTAAAAATTGCTAAAGGATTAAATTCATAGATCTTCTGAAGTATTGATTGAGAGATTATTTTAGATTCGTAACCAATAATTGCAGCAGCATTGTCAATTGAATAATTTCCGCGTATGTTCATATCAGCAAAATCAGAATTAAGAGTAATAAGTCTTTCATTTGCATTAGGTTTAGTATAAGTCAATCTCAGGTTAGTAGGATCGATCTTTTTGTTATTATACCTGGATTCGTTCAAGACAAAATCTAATTGGCTTTCCATTTTGTTGAAATCAAAGCTCTTCCCCTTAAGATTAAAAGCAAAATTAAGGTTCGTATTCATTGAAGTATCTTTTACAAATCTTTTTAGATTTAGATTTGCAATTTGCCCTGAAAGAGAGTAATCGGGGTCCTTCTTATTTCTTAGGTCGAGATTAGCATCAATTGCAGCTAAAAGTCCCATGACAGAGCTATTGACCTTTGCAACGATCTTCCCCTTATTAGCAACACCTGTCAGCAGCAGAGAATCAATTTGGTATTCTTTAATATTAGAAGAGTTCAGCCTAATGACTGTATTTGCAGTCAGGGCGTATGGAGAAAATCCTTGTCCCTTGATAGAAGCATTTGCATTTAAGAAAGAATGCACACCCGGAGCAACAGGTTCAACATTTAATTTGGAAGTTTGAATTTCAAAATTATACTTAATATCCTTTGGTATAAGATCCATATCCCCCTTAGCAGCAATAGAACCTTCAGGCAGATCGGCCTTCAAAGTGGTCTTAAAGGTCAAAGGGGTACCCTCATAATCAATATTTATATTTTTCACCTGAAGATTGGGATAAACGGGAATTGTATAGCGAGGAAGCAGTTTAGCAATATCTGGTTCATTTATATAGGAATTAACAATTTGTACTTTGAAGGCTAAGTCCTTTGGTTTATGAAGATTCTTGACAAAACCAACGGCATTTAAGTGAGTTTGCAAGTAATCCAGTCCTAATCTTTCAATTTTAATGTTACCCAAAGTTCCAGAGGCAAGGAATTTTGTTTTAACTGTACCTTTCAGCATATTAGTCGAGACAGCAAAATGAGCCAGATCAGCAAAGTCAAACATACGGACATTAAGATCGACACGGATTGGAGAATTTTTCAGTTTTGCAAGATCAAATCCCTTATCAAAAAGCCTAATTTTATCGATATGTGCAAACAGGTCAAGGTCAGTTGTATTGGAGCGAATTGTAAAATAATCTACTTTAGCGTTATTATCAGTCACGAAAAAATTTCCACGAAGATCCCGTAGTCTGAAATTCTGGAGATTTACTTTTGCTTTAGCACCGCTAATGCGCAGCTGAAAGTCATTATTATCAATATTGGCGTAAGCATCCAAGGCAAGATAGAGACTATCAACTCTTAGATTATTCATATTCAATGCTTCATAAGAAGAATCATTATTTCTATTGTTATACAGTCCATGTCTAAAGCTGATATTGTTGAGTTTGAAGTCAGCTACAATTATCTGAAATGGGAATGATGATTTAGTAGTATCAGACTCTTTTTTTGTTTTTGAGAGCTTGCTAAAGTTATATACCCCTAAAGAATCTTTCAGCAGGTTTACTCTAGTATCAGAAAGTTCAAAATTTCTTATATAAATTCTCTTTAGAAAAATCTGCAGTGGGCTAGTCTTAAGAAAAATTCTGCCAGCTGAAAGGAGCGTGTCATTTCCGGAAGTAAGAGAAGCATTATGAATAATGAGAGAGGTAAAAATTGTACCATCAATTTTACCAATATCAAGTTTCCCATTTATTGAGCTATTAACCTGGCTAATAACTTCTTTGCGGAGAATTTCTCTAAAGGTACTTGTCTGAGTAAATGCGAAAAAGAGGGCCAAAAGTATAATTATCCCAATAAATGTATAGAGGAATACATTTACAATCTTGCGGAAAACGCTTTTCTTAGGCTTAGGCTTTTTCTTATTGCCGGCCGAAGCATTCTGATTTTCAGCTTTGTTTTCCTGTGGGATGTCTGCCGGATTTTCTTCCATTTACTCTAAAAAAATAAATTAATTTTTATATCTTTCAAGTACAGTCTGAATAATATTTGTTGTTGATTGGTTATTGACAAATTCGATAGTCTTGACTTCCCCACCATTTTTCTCAACAACATCACGTCCAACAATATTTTCAATTTTCCAATCTGCTCCTTTAACAAGTATATCTGGGATTAAGTCAGAAATCAGTTCTCCCGGGGTATCCTCATCGAAGAATGTTACATAATCAACAGCTTTAAGGTTCCCAATCAAGAATGCTCTTTCATACTGAGGAACAATTGGCCGAAGCTGACCTTTTATTCTTCTTATAGAGGAATCGCTGTTTAGGCCAACGATCAAAATATCCCCCATTTCTCTAGCTTTTTTTAAATAATCAACATGTCCGGCATGAAGTATATCAAAGCAGCCGTTAGTAAAGACAACTTTTTTTCCCTGTTTTTTTAACTCTTCTCTGATTTGCAATAATTCTTGTCTATTTTCAATAATGTTTTCAGATAAATTTCCCACGTTTAATGTATCCCTAGTTTAATAATTCATAAAAAAAGCAAAAAGTGTAATAGAACATATATACAACACAGGACTTAATCCTCGCATTCTTTTCCAACTTCTGCAAAAAGCTTTTCAGCCTCAATTGGAACAATACCAACTTCCTCACATACAAGACCACCGGCATAATTAGCAAGATAAGAAGCCTCCAATATATCTGCTCCTGAGGTAAGAGCTAAAGTAAGGGTTGAAATGACAGTATCACCAGCCCCAGAAACATCGGCAACTTTCCTAGCCTTAGTTGGAATTCTTCTTTCCTCATCTTTACCATTTTCAAAAATTGCGATACCTTGTTCACCAAGAGTTAACAGTACATATTTTGCATTTAGGGTATCAAGTAATTTATGTCCAGCAGAATGGATATCTTCTTCAGATTTTATCCTTATTCCAAATGCGTCTTCAGTTTCTTTTCTATTTGGTTTAAAGACAGTCACATTCTTATAGCTAAAGAAATTATTAAACTTAGGGTCAACATTAACTATAACATTATTTTTATTAGATAAGTTTATTAATTCTTCGATTAAAAACGGTGTTAGTACACCCTTGTTATAATCCTGAAGGATTATTCCATCAATATTTTTAATATTGCTTGTTAAAAACTCAAGCAATTTTCTCTCAATTTCGCCGTTTATATAATCTTTTTTCTCCTGGTCAATTCTAACAAGGTGTTGCTTTTGAGCAATAACTCTAGTCTTAGCAGTAGTGCATCTTGAATCATCAATTATTATCCCTCCTGAGGAAGGAATACCAGCTTCTTCCATTAGTCCTGTGAATATAGATCCATTGTTATCATATCCAATTACGCCAACAGGAATTGGGATGCCGCCAAGTTTTAGTACATTCAAAGCACAATTTGCAGCTCCACCGAAACGGTAGAACTCATTATCGATTTCAATAACTGGGACAGGAGCTTCTGGTGATATTCTTTTTACATCTCCCCAATAATAACAATCAAGCATCATATCACCAATAATTGCAATACGCTTTCCTTCAAAGCCTTTTTTTAGCTGATTAAGCCTGTTTTTACTAAGTTTTATCATTTTGCCTCTAGTTTTTTCATTTCTAGTCGATCCTAACAAAAAAAAATTGGGATCTATTAAGTGTTTTTAAGTGGCTGAAACCTCATTTGTAAAAAGTGGAAAAATATGGGAATAATTTTCCCAAAGGGCAGCGCACAAAAATGCAGAAATTACCAAGTGTAAAATATTCATAATTTATGACAAATTCTTATTTTTCTGGCAGAAAATGAAGTAATCAAGCAGGAAGTGGTGGAAAGAGAATCATCAGGTCAGAAATGGAAAACGGGCCTGATGATTCATTTTCAAAGTTTGTATTTAGCTTCTTTTTTTATTGTTTTCAACCCTAAGGCCATCGACCCTAAGTGTGGCAAAATCGTTTGTAATTTTGACTTTAAGCAATCCGGCTTCTGTACCAAGCCACATATAATTGCCGTCAAAGAACATAGAAATTATTTTATCAGAACGAAGATTTAGCTCATCCTTACTAACCTTAGTAACACTTTTGGTAATTCTGTTAATAAGAGCGATTCCCTGTCCAACTTGTTCTTTATTTTTTTTATTAAACTCATATAAACTAGCCCAAATAATATTACCTGTACGAGCCAGACAGTAAACTCCATTTGCGCTCATTCCAGTGTATTTATCAAATCTTCTCCAGTCAATTTTGCGGTTATAACAATATATCCCACCTATATTAAAATTGGGTTTTTGAAAAGTAACAAATTCATCAAGGCCAAACCAAATATTTCTGGATTCAAATAATATGTCAGAAAGAGAGATTACATCTCCATCACCATTAAAAGAATTTGTTTTATTTGTAATAAACTGGCGAGAAGATGGGTCTTCTATATCTTTAGATTTATTATACTTATGAATACCAACTTCTGTCCCAAACCATGCTACACTATCACCATCAAGTTTAATTGATTTAATATTGTTGGTCTTAGCATCTTCATTAACGGTAAGGTCAATATCAGAGAATCTTTGGTTATTTAGTTCAAGTCTCGACAAATATTTGAAACGGCCAATCCAAAGTGTATTTGTAGATTTGTCGAAAGCCAGTGCACGGACCCAGTTGCCCATTTCACCACCTTTTCCGAACTTTCTCTTAAGCCAGATATTATGTTTTCTATCATAAATGAACAGACCATCACTACACCCTGCCCAAACAAAATCTTTATTATAGCTTATACAATAGAAGAAGTCCTGTTGAAGATTCCCCATTGCAGTAGAGAAGTTTTCCCATTTATCCGAGCTTTTAATGTAATGGTAAATGCCGCGCCCATAGGTAGCGATCCAGAGTTCATTTTCATCTCCTGTAATTTGGTTTACAGAAGTACTATCCAGATATGATACTATCTGAGGTTTTTCCTGCGCAGTTAAAAATCCTGCGGTAGTGAAGAACAATAGGGCAATAAAAAATATCTTTCGCATAATCCTTAAAAATTTTTCCTGATAATTATCATCTAATCATTGTATTAAAATTTCAATTGTAGCAAATTAATAAAAGTTAAGCATTACAAATCCAAATACTAAAGAAAGTTACGAGTCACATTTTAGTAGCTTTCCTGTTCAGATGGGAACTGTTTTTCCTTCACATCTTTAACATAATTCTTTACTGCTTGGATCATAACTTCAGCAAGTTCAGCATAATGCCGAACGAATCTTGGGTGAAAATCGACATTCAAGCCAAGCATATCCGGAGTAACAAGTATTTGTCCATCACAGTGCATTCCGGCGCCAATGCCAATTGTAGGGATTGAAATGCTTTCTGTAACAGTTTTAGCAAGCTGAGCAGGAATTTTCTCAAGTACAATTGAAAAAGCGCCTGCTTGTTCAAGTATCTTCGCATCTTTAATAATCTGTTTAGCTTCCTCTTCATCCTTGCCGCGTGCCTTATAACTTCCGAACTGATGTATGCTCTGAGGTGTAAGTCCCATATGGCCCATGACAGGGATACCGGCCTGAGTTATTTTTCTAACAGTTTCAGCTACTCTTTCTCCCCCTTCAAGTTTAACACCACCGGCGGAGGTTTCCTTCATAATCCTTCCTGCATTACGAAATGCCTCATCAATGTTTGTCTGGTATGACATAAATGGCATATCAACAACAACCATTGCGCGGTCGACTCCTTTTGTAACAGCTTTGGTATGATATATCATTTCATCCATAGTAACAGGAAGAGTAGTTTCATTTCCCTGAAAAACATTACTAAGAGAATCGCCAACTAAGATAATATCAATACCGGCCTGATCCAAAAGTTTTGCAGTAATAAAGTCATAAGCTGTAAGAGCAGAGATTTTAATCCCTTTTGTTTTCGAAAGGAATAATGTTTGAGTAGTTATTTTTCTAAAATCCGTATATGTGCTCATTTTTTAAGCTTTAAAGTTTAATTGCAAAAAACAGTGATATCGATAAGTTTCAAGTTAACTTAAATATTGGACAAATTTAATGCAAATACGAAAATTAAGTAACATTATTATAAATAATATTATCAGGGACAACATTTTCAAATTCTATTCCAAATTCCGATTCAAACCCCATGGTGATATACTCAGTAAGCATATCATAATCAATCTCTACATTTAGAATGCTTTTAAGGTCAATGGTTTTACTTATCATTTCATTCTTAATAATATTGCTCTGTTCATCGGGAAGATTAAGAAATTCAGCTAATTTTATGTGAAAGTCTCCGCATAAGATAGACCCATGCTGCAAAATAACATGTCCCATTTTACGTTGAGCACTACCGATGAGTTTTAATCCATTGAATTTGACTTCGCTTTTTGCAGTACTACCGAAACAAACCATTCCGGAAGGGTTCTTAAGAAGGTCAGCAAAATTAGGCTGAAGAGTTTCCAATTCGACTTTATTAAGAAGGTTGTTATAATGTCTTAGGCCTGAAACGAGAGCAAGACTGACGCGTCTATAGATTTCAGTTGACGAAATCTGAGCAGATGTTGGAATAACTACAGAATAAGTCAGTTCCTCTGCATGGAGAATTGCGCGACCTCCGGTTGGTCTTTTTACAATATCCAAGCCGCAAAGTTCTGCTTTCATTGAGTCAATATCTTCAAATTTCTGGTTTGCTCCGAGAGAGATACAATAGGGGTTCCATCTGTAGAATCTAAGAAAGGCCTGGTTATCGGAAGCTTTACCGGCAAGTTGAATGTCATAGTCCATATTATACTTGCCGGTATTAAAACCTGTGTTAATCAGGTACCATTTCATTTATTGATAATGCCTCTTTTACTTTTACTCATGAATTCAAGAATTTTCTGAACCAGAGGATGATAACCGAGCTCTTGCTGGACTTTTTCTTTTCCTTTTGAGAAATTTAAGCCTGAATTATAGATATAAGTATAAGCCAGTTTTAAGATATTAATATCCTCGTTACTGAATCCACGGCGTCTTAAGCCAATGATATTCAAGCCACTGTAAGTAAGTGGTTCATTACCAGCAAGAATAAAAGGAGGGATATCTTGAACGACACGAAATCCTCCACCGATCATAGAGTGCTGACCGATCTTACAAAACTGATGCACTGGAGTCATCCCGCCGATTGTAACCCAATCTTCAATAACAGCATGACCGCCAACCTGAACTCCATTAGCAATAATACAATTATCACCAACCCTACAGTCATGGGCTATATGAGTATAAGCCATAAAGAGGCAGTTTTTACCAATTACAGACTTACCTGTTTCATGAGTGCCTCTGTGAAGTGTAACATATTCATGAATAGTAGTATTATCGCCAATAATAAATTCAGTTGGTCCACCATCGAACTTTAAGTCTTGAGGGACATGAGAAATTGAAGCTCCCTGATATATTCTAACATTATTACCAATTCGGGCTCCATCATAAATAACTGCATGCGGTCCAATGGAGCAGTTATTGCCAATTTCAACATCGTCGTGTATAATTGCATAAGGTCCTACGGTCAAATTCTCACATAATCTTGCCTTGGGGCTAACAATTGCAGTCGGGTGAATATTAGTCATGTTCTTATCTTTATAAATGTTTATAAGTTTATAATTTTCTGCCTAAAAGTACGATTTTTTTTACTTTTCTGCAGGTTCATTTTTATCAACAATAGCAGCCATAAATTCTGCTTCTGTAGTAAGAAGTCCATCAACATAAGCCTTTGCAGAGAGGACAGCAGTTTTACTTCTTTTATTTAGCAATTCAACTTCCATAACAATCTGGTCACCTGGTTTAACAGGTTTACGAAACTTGACGTTGTTTATCTGCATGAACATGACAAGTTTTTTAGATGGGTCAGGGAAAGAATTTAACAGCAGAATGCCACCAGTTTGAGCCATTGCTTCAAGAATTAGGACCCCTGGCATTATAGGCTGACCTGGGAAATGCCCAGGGAAGAATGGTTCATTTATTGTAACAGATTTGACTCCCACAACTTTCTTATCGAAGTCAAGGTGTACAATTTTATCGACCAAAAGGAAAGGATAACGGTGAGGAAGAATTCTCAGAATAGCATCAGTATCAAAAACAACGCCTTCAGTCTTTACAAACTGATATTTTTTAACCAGTTTTTTCTGCTGATAGAGTTTTCTAATCTGTTTTGCAAATTCAACATTGGCCTTATGCCCTGGTCTAGCAGCAAGTATCTGAGCCTTTATTGGAGCACCGATAAGAGCAAGATCACCCATCATATCAAGAAGCTTATGACGGACAGGTTCATTTCTAAATCTAAGAGTCTTATCGTTTAAGAATCCAGTGCTACCAATTGTAATTTTCCCTTCAAGACCAATTTTCTGTGATAATTCAACTAGTTCATCGTCGTTCATCTTTTTGTCAACTATAACTACGGCATTATCAAGACTCCCACCTTTAATAAGTCCACGGTTAGCCAAAGACTCAATTTCACTTAAGAAACTAAAAGTTCTGGCAGGAGCAAATTCAGTAACAAATTCTTTTTCGAGATCGAACAGACCACTATGCTGACTTCCAAGTGCGGGATTCTGGTAGTCAACCATTACAGTAACTCTGAAGTTATCCAATGGAAGAGCCACAATATCAATTTGACCTTCCTCGTTGTGATACTGAACAGTTTCATCAATTATCAAATAATCTTTTGGAGCTTCCTGCTGCAAAAAGCCAGCTTCCATAAGAATATTTACATAAGGCATAGCACTACCATCACAAATAGGGGGTTCCATACCATCTAATTCAATAGTAATATTATCAATCTGCAGGCCAACAATAGCAGCAAGCACGTGTTCAACTGTATGAACTTTAGCTTCGCCAATTCCAATAGTGGTTCCTCTTGAAATATCAATCACATTTTCTGCAATCGCTGGGATCTCAGGATTTCCGCCAAGATCAGTACGTACAAACTTAATACCACAGTTCTCCCCTGCAGGTTTGAAAGTCATTGTACAGCAAGTACCTGTATGCAATCCCCTACCAGAAATTGAGACATCCTTAGCAATAGTTCTCTGTCTTTCAAGCATCAAAAATTTCCCCTTTCACTCAATTTATTAAATTTTTCTTGTAGTTCTTTCAGTTGATTCTCCAGCTCTTTTATTTTAACTGACTGCTCGGGAAGGTTTCTGATATGCGCTTCCAGCTTTAAAGCATGTCTATGTTCTTTAGCAGGTGAACCAAAATAGGTAGCTGACTTAGTCAAGCTCTTAGAGACTCCGGATTGAGCAGCGATAATTACTCTATCGGTAATTTCAAGATGACCAGCCACACCAACCTGACCTGCAAATATACAATTTTTTCCAACCTTTGTACTGCCTGAAATACCAGATTGAGCAGAAATTGCCGTATTTTCTCCAATTACAACATTATGAGCTACCTGAACGAGGTTGTCAATTTTAGTACCATGTTTTATCAACGTTGTACCAATTGATGCCCTATCAATGCAAACATTAGCTCCGAGCTCCACATCATCTTCAATTATTACAATTCCAATCTGAGGTACTTTCTGATATACTCCGTCCTTATCAGGGTTATAGCCAAAGCCATCAGAACCAATAACGGTACCTGAATGAATTATCACTCTATTTCCAATCCTGCATTTTTCCCGAATACTCACATTAGGAAAGATCAAGCAATCATTACCAATCTCAACATTATCCAAGAGGACACAATTATGGTATATTTTAGCATTATCGCCAATTTTGCATCCAGAAGATATGACTACATTTTTTCCTATAGAGACGTTCTCACCAATACTAGCTGAGGGGTCAATAAAAGCAGTTTGGTCAACTCCCTGCAGATTAAAATCAGGTTTAAAGAAATGATTAATTACTTTAAGGAGAGCAGTATTTGGGCTTGGGACCTCAATATATGCAATATCACCTCTAACTTTAGGAAAACCAGTTTTTACCAGAATAGCAGAGGCTTTTGTAGTTGGGAAATATTTTTCATATGCAGGCAGATAAAGAAATGTTAAGTCGCCTGGGAGGGCTTCTTCAATTTTTGATATGTTTTCTAAAAAAACATTTTCATCACCAGTTAGTGTGCCGCCGACTAAGTCGGCGACTTCTTTTATTTTTACTTTCATTAAGCATTATTTAAGTTTATCAAGAACAAGATTTGTTATATCGTATTTTTCCTTGGCATAAAGAAAAAGAACATCACCGCTTCTGTCGAAGACAAAATCAAAGTCCTGTTCTTCGGCAACTTTCTTTATAGCATCAAAGACTCTGTTCTGAATAGGTTTCATAAATTCGTCCTGTTTTTGAAAAAGTTCACCATTAGTACCGAACTTTTTCTGCCTATAGTCATTCATTTTCTCTTCTAATTTAACCAGTTCGGCTTCAGTTTCAGCCCTAGTCTGGTCACTCATAATAAGCTTACGTTTCTCATAGTCGTCATATCTATCTTTCCAGTCTTTTTCAAGTTTGTTTAGCTCAGATTGCCAGTCTTTAATAATAGCATCAAGTTTCTGCTGGGCGTCCTGAGCATCAGGAAGTTTGTCCATAATTGTATCTGAATCGACAAACCCAATCTTAAGCTGGGCATTAACAAGCTTTGTAAAACCAAAGAACAAAAATAGAGCGATGATAAAAGAATATTTTTTCATGGTATACCCAAGAATTAGGATTAATTATTATTTTCCTCTTTTCAACTTATCAAGAACTTTAAAAGTAACGTCATAAGTTGTATCAGCATATAAAAGAATAGCATCGCCAGTTTTATCAAAGACAAAAGTCATACCTTCATCTTTAGCAACTTCCTGAATTCCCTTTAAGATTCTATCTTTTATTGGGCTAAAGAGTTCTTCATTTTTCTTTACAAGTTCACCATTTTGGCCAAATTTCTGCTGTTTAAAACCTTCAAGTTCCTGTTGTTTAGCGACAATTGATTGTTCACTTTCTTTTTTCTGGGCAGCTTTCATAGTACCCTGCTGTTTCTGATAATCAGCATACATTTGTTGAAGCTGAGCTGTAAGACTATCGGCCTGAGCATAATACCTTTTAGTTAAGTCATCTAACTGACCTTGAGCCCTAATTGCTTCAGGAAGAGCCTTTAGAATTGTTTGAGAATCAACAAAGCCAATTTTCTGTTGTTGAGCTTGTGCAAATAAGCTAACTGCACCAAAACCGATCATGGCGATCATCAAGAGAAATTTTTTCACCTTTTTACCTCTATATTTTTTTTGTTATTAAAAGCATCTGTCAAATAACGACAGTAAAATTATGATAATAAAATGCATCTGGCAAATTTTTTTTCACTAATGGATTAAAAACCTTTACCAAATTGGAAATGGAACATCCAGGCCGGGTCGTTACCGCTGACACTCTTTCTATCAAAGCCATAACCAAAATCGAATCCAATTAAACCAATAGGATTGATCATTAGTCTAGCACCAACGCCAACCGAGCGTTTCAAATCAAAAAGATTAGCGTCTTGACTGATGCTCTTAAAAACATTTCCAGCTTCTGCAAATGCCAGGACATAAATTGGAATAGGTTCCAGAGCAAGAGCAGCTCTAAGTTCTGCGGTGTATCTAACAAGAACATTTCCACCAAGAGGAGTAGTACCACTATGTGGACCGACTAGATTATCGTCATAACCTCTAAGTGGAGTAGTTGGAAGGCCAGTACTTAAGCCTGCACCACCCATAAAAAATTTATCGACAGGATTAATCTTTGACTTAGTCTTTTCATCGAGTTCATTTAAGTAGCCAAGGTCAGCGACTGTATAAAGAGCAATGCGGTTTGTATTAAACAATCTCTTATACCATTCAGCTCTAAACTGCAACTTATAGAAATTCAAATCGCCAGGGAGAAACGGTCCACCAGAAATCTGAGCATCGAGAGATACATTAGAGCCCTGAGATGGAAAGATAGGATTATCAATATCTTTTCTACTAATAGATGCGCCCAAGGTATACTGCTTAGATTTACCATTTGCATAATAGTAGTAGCTAGAATAACCCGAAGGGAAATTAATATCATTGTGCTGAAATTTGAAGAAACCAAGCACATTAAAGTAGTGATCAGGCCAAGTTAATCTACGGCCAAGACGAATGGTTCCACCGTACTGTGCAAGGTCATAGTAATAGCTCTGACGGGTATCAAAGACCTCAAATCCAAGCAAAGTTGGGGTATCCATCAGCCAAGGCTCTGTAAAGCCAAGTGTAAAAGTCCTATAATAGTTACCTACACCAAACTGCCAGTTAAAGTCAAGAATTTGGCCACCACCCAAGGAGAAAGGATGATCGATTGCAAAATTCTTTAATGTCACACCCACCGAACCACTCATACCGAAACTGCCGCTATAACCGACAGAGGCATTGAGGTAGTCACTAGATTTTTCTTCAACTTTATAAGTAATATTAACTGTACTGTCATTTACAGGGAAGTAATCAGCGCCTTCTTTATAAAGTTTTTCCTGATTAAAGTAGCCAAGGTTTGCCAGCTGTTGAAAACTAGTATATAAAGCACTACGGCTAAAAAAATCATTTGGAATAGTAAAGAGCTCTCTTCTAACAACTTTATCTTTAGTCTTGTCGTTACCAGTAATATCAACTCTTCCAATTTTAAACTGATTATTCTCAGTAACCTTAATGTCAATATCAACTGAATCCTCAGCAACTTTAGTCTCCACAGCTCTAAGGTTAGACATCAGGTAACCATTATCTTTATATAGACCGTCAACATCGCTCTGTTTTTCATTACCATGAAGGTTCTGCATGAACTTTTCATAGTTATAAATATCCCCTTTTCCGAAACCCAATCTTTCATTTAGTACAGATTCCTTAAAGACTGTATTCCCCTCCCAAGTAATGTTTCTTATCTTATACTGGGGACCTTCAAAAACATTAATAACAATTTGAACGTCTTTTTTATCATTTGAATAGATCAGTGAATCAGAAAGAAGGTCAAAATCTCTATAGCCATTTTTCTTGTAATAATCAGCCAGAGCTTTTTTATCTTCCTCGTATTTTTTCTTATTTAACTTCGAACTGCTCCAGAATTTCCACCATTTTTTTTCAGATGTCTCGTTCAAAGCGCCTTTAAGGTCATCACTACTAATGTGATCGTTGCCTGTAAAAGTAATTTTTCTTACGACAACCTTATCGCCTTCTTTAATCTTAAATTTCAGAAGAATTCTATCTTTAACTTTAGAAATAAAATTATTAGAATTTTCTTTTATATTGTATGTAGTTGAATACTCATCTGAATAGTCAGCCGAATTGCGCCATGTAACTTTAATTTCATCATTAGTTGTATCGGCACCAAGGAAAGTATACTTTAGAGGTTCAACTGTAGCATTTAATAATCCTTCTTCTTCGTATAGCCCCAGAATCCTTGTCTTAGAATTCATAATGTCTTGAGGCTTTAATATCTGGCCTCTTACAAAACTAACCTTAGCTTCAATATCTTTCTCGCTAATATCGTCATTTCCTTCAAAAACAACTTTTTCTACACGCGGATACTCTTTGACTTTGATAAGCAGAAATATGCCTTTATCGATTTGCTTATCAATTAAAAGCTGGGCATCAGAAAAGATATTAAGGGACCAAAGTTGTCTGATAGCATTGATAGTCTGGTCACTGGGCACATCGATTTCATCACCGACTTTGAGACCACTATTAGCAATAATTGTAGAGGCATCTGCCGATTTGTTTCCTTCGACAGAAATACCAAGTATCTTATATTGATTCTTTACCATCTGAGCTTCAGAAGATGAGGCAAAGGCAAGGCATAGAATAATGGAGAAAAATGTTAATGACCAATTAAGACAAGTTTTGAGCATTCGACAAACCTTTTAAATTCTTCGAAATTTGTTCACTTACCAGACCAAACCTTCTTTCTCTTGTCTGATAATCCCGTATAGCCTCATAGAGGTGATTGCGAGAAAATTCGGGCCATAAGACATCAGAGATAAAAATTTCTGAATACGCAATTTGCCAAAGCAAAAAATTGCTAATACGGAATTCACCGCCACTGCGGATCAGAAGGTCTGGGTCAGGCATATTTCCGGTTGTAAGATGTTTAGATATAAGTGAGTCATTGATATCCTCAGTATTAATCTTACCATCTTTCAATAAATTAGCAATCTCTTTAACAGCTTCAACAATTTCCCATCTTCCACTATAGCTCAAGGCTAAGTTCAATGTCATGGCCTTATTATCAGCTGTTTTTTTGACTGCTTCGTTTAATTCTTTTTGTACAATGCCAGGAAGAGAATCCTGATTTCCGATTGTAGTCAACCTTATTCCGTTTGCATGCAATTCATTAGTTTCGCTCTGCAAACTTTTGACAATCAATCTCATCAGAGTTGTGACTTCATCTTTGGGTCTTTTCCAGTTTTCAGTGGAGAAAGTATAGAGAGTGAGATAATTTACACCAAGACCAACACAGGCTTTGACAATATCTCTAACTGTCTCAACCCCCTGTCTGTGACCGGCTGCTCTTGGTAATCCCCTCTGACGTGCCCACCTGCCATTGCCATCCATAATAATAGCAATATGCACCGGTATATCACCTGATTTTTTAAGTGATTCTTGGATTTTCGAATCTTGATCTTTCTGTGCTTTTGCCAATTTTACTCTATAAAATCATTTAGAAGTCAAAAATACTTGAACAGACTTAAAATGTCAAGGTAATATAGTTTATGAATAATACGCCAGACACAATAGAAAAAGCATTACTCTGTAAAATGAATAGTAATTTCTCAAAATCAAAATTTACGGAGGAATTCAGCTAAAAATCGCCGTTCTAAGAAATAATTACCCCTTTGACAGCAGCAGTTTTGAATTTGTTTCGGAAATATTTGTAATTTCTCAATAATTTAATTGAAGACACAAAAAAAATGTGTATCTATTTGCAGGGAAAGAAGGCAAAAAGACATGAAAAGAGAAAAAAAAGAGAAACTCCAGAAAGTCACAAAAGAAGTGGAATTTTCTAGTTTGGAATTATTTTTGGAAAATCCTTTTCTCCTATTACAACTAACTTAATATTACGTTTAGCTTCAACATCAAGAGAAGCAATCAACTCCCTGGCTTTTTTAGCATTTTCCGAATCAACACCTACAAACAAAGTAACGCGCGTGTTGCTAAATCTTGTCTGACGCGTTGCAAGGAAATTCAACTTATTAGCGGTCGATTCATTAGCAAGGTCCTCAGAATCGAGTATAATTCCAAAGGCAAACTTTCTTTTATATCTACCTACAGCATCAACGTCATAAGTACCTACAGGTTGAGGAGATGGCAGATAAGTACCGAATCTTCGGCTAATGGTTAAGTAACCGTTCTGCCAGAAACAATTGATAAGCATATCAACTTTTTCTCTGTTAGATTTAAGTGCCATAATTTTCTACTCCATCTTTTAAGGTTTCAAGAAGCAAGAGGAATAATTGGTGAAAATCTTCGTTTGTTTAATATTTTAATGTTAGCAATACGTCCGAATTCGTACCTTTTAATTTCGTTCGAAGAATCGGTTCTCCCGTAGATAACCTTCTTCCCTGATTTATCCAAAGATATAAAATATGGTTCCAAGACGACTTCTTTTAGTCCGTAGAGGAATTGTACTTTAAATCTATTATAAATGGCTGAATAAAATAATTGTGACTTCATAATAGAAAATCCTTTAAGTTATAACTTTTAGCCAACCTTTAGTAATACCATCTCTGAATGCCAATGACTTTACCTATTATCGAAAAATCCTCCCGATTTTTTACAACAATGGGTTGATAGTTATTATTCTCAGCTATCAGAAGGATATCTTCACCATTTCTAAAGAATCTTTTTACTGTGGCATCATCACCAATTAGAGCCACAATAATTTCCCCATTTCGGGCATTTTTTTGAGGTACAACTATGACCAGGTCCCCCTCAAATATGCCTGCATTGATCATGCTATCGCCTTTAACTTTAAGAGCAAAGCAATCAGGATTCTTTCTTAAAAGACCAGCATCAATTGGAATAGCGCCTTCTATGTTTTCAATAGCGCAAATCGGGAGTCCGGCAGCAACACGCCCAACAATAGGTATTTGCTGAATCTCTGTTCCAGGAAGAATGTTTCCAGAGGAAAGGAGTGCTGTCGGAACCTCAAGTTCCAATGGGTTCTTAAGTGATAAGCCGCGGCTAAGATTGTTTCCTATTGTCAAATATCCTTTTTTTGCCAGAGCATCCAGATGCCTTTTTACTCCAAATGTAGAACTAATACCAAATTCCCTTCCAATTTCTCTAATAGTCGGAGGGTAGCCGTTTAATTGAAGAAATGATTGAATAAACTTCAAAATCTCTTTTTGTCTTTCAGTAAGTTCTGTTTTCATATAGCGTGCTCATTTGTTTACTATAAATATAGTGTACAAACGATCACTTTGTCAAGAAAATTCTTCACTAATTTTAAAAAGGATGATTTTTTTTAATAATGCAGCAATTTTCATTAAGATATAATATAGAGATTAAATTGATATAGAGAGAAAAATAGGCCAGGCAATAGTACTTAAAAGAGGGACTGATAACGATAGCAAGAAAAGAGGTAAAACTAAAAGGCAAAGACTAAAAAGGGGAAAAAGTTCTGCTATTAGAACTACACAAAAGACATTGGGCGAGTACATCAAAAGTAAAAGAGTCTCAGAAGGAGAGAAGTTCTAGGCTTCTCCTTCTGAGACTTCCTCTTCAGTAAGCCGGATAACACTTTCAACAGGAAGAGTTGCTGTGACAGAGCGTTTTAAGAGGTCAATACTAATTGATAAGGTTTTGCCAGATGAAGTTTCATTTACAACACCAATAACTCCTTCAAAAGGTCCAGAAATAATCTTAACTTTTGTACCTGATTGAATAATTTCAGTTAAGGAGAGATCTTCATTAGTACTCAACATTATTTTCAAGTTCTCGATCTGCCAGTCAGGTATGGAAGCTGGTTTCCCATTAAAAGTCACGCACCTGACCATGGAATTTTGCTGAAGAGCCAGAATTCTTTCCTTCTCATTAGCTTTAATAAAAATATATCCATGTATCAATGGTTCAGTAACCTTCTTTTTCCTGTCACTCCACTGCTTGATCTTTATGATGGTTGGTAAATAATATTCAATCTCTATATCATTTAGTTGTTCAGCAGCCTTAAATTCATGTTTGGGTTTAGTATATAAAGCAAACCAGTTTTTTTTAGATGAGGGCACCTTTGGATTTTCAATCATAATTCCACTTAAATAAGTTTGCAAAGAAAGATAAAGAAATATTATCAGTAATAATCATTTTACATAAGATAAAATTTTAGGAACAAAAAGCCAATCGATAGGCACAGTTTTTTGCAATGGCTTTTCAGCAATAGCTTTTTTGCAATTGTTCTTAATTATTTTATCACTTCTTGTAAGGCACGTGAAAATTCATTTATGTCGAGTGGCTTATCAAGTATAGCTTCAACTCCAAGATCATAGTATTTTTCACGTTGTTCATCTGTAAGTAAAGCAGCCACTATGATCACCGGTATTCTATGGGTCTCTTCCTTTTTACGTATTGATTCGATTAATTGTATTCCATTCATAAGTGGCATATTATGATCAGTAATGACAATAGTAGGTGTTGCTTCTTGAATCATTGTCATAGCTTCATAACCATTCGAAGCGAGCATTATTTCGAAATTAGGAAGATCTTTATTAACTATTCTCTGCCACAAGTTTCTTGAAGCCGGATCATCTTCAACAAGTAACAAAATATTTGAAGCCTCTGGAATAATGAAATGGAATTCACTTCCTTTATTTATTGCCGAATAAAACCAGATATCACCGCCATGCTTTTCAACAATTTCCTTAACCAGAGTTAGACCAAGGCCACTACCTTTTTCTCCCTTAGTTCCTTCAAGTGTAAATTTCTGTTCAAACTTAAAAAGTTTAGTTTGATTTTCCTCAGAAATTCCAACTCCTTCATCTTTAACTACAAACTCAACAAATCCCTTTTTAAAGTGATTTACGCTTACCTCAATAGATTTGTATGGTTCAGTAAATTTAATTGCATTGCTCAAAAGATTAGTAATAGCTTGGGAAATTAGTTTCTCATCTGCTTGAATAAAAATTTCCTCTGGCAAATAGGTTTTAATTTCAATACTCTTTCGTATGGCATTACCTGTCAACGTAGAGATACAATTTTCAACTATAGTCCTAGCTTTAAGCCTCTGCGGCTCCATTTTCATCCGCCCTGTTTGCAGGCGAGACCAGTCAAGAAGGTAGTTCACCATATGGAGCTGATTCTGCGATGACTCGAATATATAATTGAGATATTCCTGTCTTTCTGACTCAGGGAGGCTTGCTTCATTTAATAGGATCTCAGCGAATCCTAGAATACTAGTAAATGGGGCACGCAAATCATGTGAGATAATTGAAATGAATCTATCTTTTGCATTATTTAATTGTTTTAGCCTTTCCTCAGAAATTTTAGCCTTTTCTTCAGAATTTTTTATTTCAGAGATATCAGAAACAATTCCGTCATATCTAATTATTTTCCCAATAGCATTTCTTTCTACAGAAATATTATCTTTAATCCAAATTATATCATTTGTTTTATTAACAATTCTATAGACTAAGGAAATTGAGTTTTGTGTTGGATTATTCTCAAAATCAGTTATTTGCTTTCTTATATTAAAAGCATCTTCAGCATGAATCAGTGACTGGACTCTTCCGGCTTTAGAGTTTATTTCGTCAGCGCTATAGCCTGTAAGATTTTTTATTGATTCTGAAAAATAAGATTCCCCCTCGGGATTTGCCTCATAGCTAAGGGCCCAAATAAAACCCTTTACATTTGAAGTAATTCTGCGGTAGGATTCTAATTCTTTTTTCAGAATAAAATAATCTTGTGAACTAAGATGTGAGTAGTCTTCAGGTAGTTTTGAATGTGTAACCATCTGAATTATTGAGCGTGTTTTTTCAGAGCTATTCTCATTACTAGATAATTCGGCTCTTTCCGGATCTGGCTGAATTCTAACCATTTTGTCTTTACTAATAGTTTTCTTATTATTTTTTGTTTATTAATCGAATTTTTTCTAAGAATTTTGACCTTAAAAATGTTTACTGAGTCATGGTAGTAAGGAAAAACTGTGCAGATATAAGTTATTGCACCATTATCCTGCTTAATGCAGACCCAAAATAAGGATAAAGGACAAAAAAGAGCAAGTTTTTTTTGATATAAATATTCTGATTTAATTATTATTGTACATCTTTTGCAGATGCTGTTTTTCAAAACAGATGCTTGATTAGCAGATGCTTGATTAGCAGAGGTTTAACTATTAGTTTAGGTTTATAAAGAATTGTTTTTACTAGAGATCATATTATAAATATATTCTGCGATTGCAAGTGAAGAGGTCAATCCAGGCGATTCTATACCAATGCAATTAATCACGTTAGGGAAAGAAGATTTTTCCTCCTCGGAAATAATAAAATCATTAAACTCCTTATCAGCAGCAAGGCGAGGTCTAATGCCTGCCATATCAGGCATAAGATCATCATAGTTAATAGAAGGGAAGTATTTTTTTATAGCCTTAAAGAAGTCATCCTTTCTGCTTTCATTTACATCATAATTTTCTTTTTCAAGAGAATCTTTTTCGACATCAGGTCCAAATCTAACTCCCCTATTGAGATCAATTGTAACATGGACTCCCAAGCCATGAAGTTTTGGCATTGGAACTGGGTAAATCAGATGTTTAAATAGCTCTTTTTTCCCTTTTAATCTGAAGTAATTTCCTTTAATAAACTTCTGTTTATATTCTTCATTATGTATGCCTATTCGATCTGCGACCTGATCTGCATATAAGCCAGCACAATTTACAATTCCTCCGACCTCGATTTCAGTAACTTCAGATGTAGAATCTTTGATTTGAACCAAATATCCATCTGAGCGGGAATTTTTCACCACAGATTGGATGCTGGAATTAAACAAAAAATCTGCACCATAAAATAATGCTTTGTGGAAAAGTGAATCCATTAGTTCATGAGCAGATAGAATGCCGGTAGTAGGGGAATATAATCCTCCTACGCAGAAGATATTTGGTTCCTCCATTAGTATCTTTTCTTTAGAGACCAGGGAAAGCTCTTCCAGACCTGATTTTAGTGCATTTGCCTGAATGGTCTGAAGTCTCTCAAATTCATCATCATTAGTAGCAATAACAAATTTACCAAGCTTAAGGTGCGAGACTTTATTGTTACGACACCACTCATAAAGTAAAGCTTTTCCTCTGAGGCACAATTTAGATTTAAGAGAATCTTTTGGATAATAAATTCCAGCATGAATGACTTCACTGTTTCTACTAGATACACCGGTGCCAATCTTGTTTTCCTTTTCAATTACAAGGATGCGAAGATTATTTCTCGAAAAATATTCAGCTGTTGCCAAGCCGACAACACCAGCACCTATAACAAGGAAATCAAAATCCATATTGTTT